>CAYGXD010000034.1:0-28515 GCA_964353705.1 uncultured Eubacteriales bacterium
GGCGGATAAATTCACCTGTTCATTCTAGGCCTCGCTCGCCGCCGGGTCAAGGACCGACGCGGGAGGGCGTGGCGCAGCCTCTTCCCTAAGGCCTGAGCCTGTAGCCGGCTTTGACGATCGAGGCTTGGGCGGCGGCCCGCATAGGTTCAATGAGCGGCACCGGGATATCCTCATCCTTGAGCACGAGCGGGATCTCGGTGCAGCCCGCGATGATCGCTTCAGCTCCTCTCTTGATAAGCCGGCGGGCGGCATCTTGCACGAGCTTTCTCGGGCGGCCTTCGGTGAACCCGGCCTTGACGCCGTCTTTCCCGAAGACCGCTTCCATAACCTTGGCCTGCTCTTTTTCTGCCGGCGCGATGATTTCGATGCCTGCCTTGGCGAATGTCTTGGCGAACAATCCTGACCGAACAGTTCCCGTGGACGCCAAAAGACCTGCCCGCTTCAGCCCCGGGGCCACTTTTTTAGCCCAAACGAGGGCCTCTTCTACGAGATTAAGGATAGGTACAGGCGAAGTCCTCTCCACCTCCGGCAGAAAAGCATGAGCGCTGACGCAAGGGATAACGATGAAATCCGCTCCCGCCCGAGCCAGCGTCCGGACTCCCTTCCGGAGCAGGGGAACAGGGCTCGGCCCTTTTCCTAATATGGCCGGCGTGCGTTCGGGTATCTGCGGAAGGCTGTAGATAAGTAGCGGGACGTGGTCCTGGTCTTTGGCGGCGGCTGTGTGCCTGATAATGAGGCTGAGAAAGTGAGCCGTCGCCTCCGGTCCCATCCCTCCGAGTATTCCGATCGTTTTTCTCATTTTTTCTTCTCGGAGACAAGGCGGCTGAGCTTTTCGATGGGAAGGGCTTCGGCGACATGGCCGCCCCGGCCTTCCATCCGCTCGGCCTTGAAGAGGGAGTTGAGTATGGCTTCCTCGGTGGCCTCGACCGCCGCCAGGAAGAGAGGTGACATTTTCTCGTCTCTGAGAAGCGTCACCATCTGCGTTGGGCCTTCGGCTCGATGGGAAATCCGGACCTCCCTGGCCGTGGAAAAAGCGACGGCGTAATCGCCGCTGCCATGGGAATAATATCCCCCGGTCCGGGCGATCCCGAGGAGGGCGCGCTTGGCCAGTCTCTTCAGGTTCCGGGCATCAAGAGGCGCATCGGTGGCGACGACCACCAGGCAGGAACCCCCGGATTCCGTCCCGTCGCTCGGCTCCGGTTCGCTTTTGCCGATGAGTTCGTTGAAAAGCACACCCTTGATCTGCAGCACGCCCCCGAAGTTGGTCTGGACGAGAACCCCGACGGTGTAACCGCCGTGGGATTCGGAAAGCCGGCGCGACGAAGTCCCGATCCCGCCTTTGAAATCGAAGCAGGTTGTCCCTGTTCCAGCGCCGACGTTCCCTTCTTCCACAGGTCCTCCCACGGCCCTACTGAGGGCTTCGAGCACGTGCTCCTTCTTGACGTGGCGGCCGCGGATGTCGTTGAGCCAGCCGTCGTTGGTTTCCCCTACGACGGGGTTGACCGACTGCACGCTTTCATTCCCGGGGAGAGCGAGGATGTAATCGATCAGGGCGTCGGCGGCCGTGGGGACGCTGAGCGTGTTCGTAAGGACGATCGGTGTTTCAAGAGATCCGAGTTCCTCGATCTGAGTCGAGCCGGTGAGCTTGCCGAAGGCGTTCGCAACATAAACGGCAGCGGGGACCTTCTCCTGGTAGATATTTCCTTCATGAGGCAGGACGGCCGTGACGCCCGTCCGGATGTCGCGGCCTTCGATCAAGGTGATGTGGCCGACCTTCACGCCGAAGACGTCGGTAATGGCATTGAGCGTCCCTGGCTGGAGCGTCCCGGTCTTGATCCCGAACTCCCGGAGGCGCGGCCGCTCAGCCGAAGAGGCGAGGGCAATACCGGCCATGGCCACAAGGATAATCTGGAAAAGCATGCTTTTCATGTCTTTGAGTTCCTTGATCCAGAATATATCGGCGGGCCTGCTTAATGTCAATTATTTGAAGTTGAGTTCAATAGAAAACCGGCCGCGGTCTCTTCCGGTTGTCCAGACGGATCAGGCCGGCGGCGCGGGCCAGGCCCATGGCCTCCTCGAATTCCTCGCCGGTTATGCGGCGGCCGAGCGGCGAGCGCGCCCTGATGTCCCCGCAAGGATAGTACTGGTCCATGATGTTGACATAGGTATTGGAGGAGATCTCGCCGGCCAGGAAGCGCACGACCTCGTCTGTTCCCGCCAGGCCTTCGGGAAGCACCAGGTGGCGGACGAGAAGGCCCCCCCGGGCGATGCCGTTTTCATCGAGCTCCAGATCTCCCACCTGGCGGTGCATCTCTTTGATCGCCGACCGCGCCACATCGGGATAATCCGGGGCATGGCCGTATTCATTGGCCGGAGCGGAGCGCGCGAACTTGAAATCCGGCATGTAGATATCGAAGATGCCGTCCAGAAGCTCCAGGGCCGCGACCGAGTCATAGCCGCTCGAATTATAGACGAGGGGCACTTGGAGTCCGAGGCCGATCGCCCCCGGCAGGGCCTTGAGAATCTGAGGGACATAATGAGTGGGCGTAACGAAATTGATGTTGTGGCAGCCCAAGTCCTGGAGTTCCAGCATCATCCGGGCCAGCCGCTCAAAGGAGACCTCCCGGCCTTCACCGAGATGGCTGATGGAGAAGTTCTGGCAGAAAGCACAACGGAGGTTGCAGTGGGTCAGGAAGATCGTCCCCGAACCGTGGATCCCTACGAGCGGCTTCTCCTCCCCGAAATGAGGGGAATAGGAGGAGATCTCAGGCAGGTGGCCGGCCCGGCAGGTCCCCCGTTCTCCCTTGAGCCGGTTGACCCGGCAGGTCCGCGGGCACAGCGTGCAGCTTTCGAGAAGCGCGAAGGCCTTCTCGATCCTCCCGGGGAAGAGGCCATCATCGAATGCCCTCAGGTAGGAAGGGAAAAAGTCTTTGGCTTTCATCACGCTTTGTTCCATTATACCAGCTTGAAACGCTAACTTCATGAACGCTTACCCCTGAATAACTCTCCAAAAGGCGATCCGGCATCAAAGTAAGCGGGGGTATTTTCCAGGCAGCCCCTTTTTGGATAGAATACATGCCTCCTTTCTTTTATGGTTGGAGTGGATGAAAGTTTTTCTTCAAAAAAAAAGAAAAAGGAAATTGATATGGTATCCCCAATAACAATACCCCAACTTGCGCGGATCCCCTTTATCCGGCACGGGTTCGGCGATTCTTCATGGGGGGAGAGAGACCTCCGTCGGTTCGCCGCCGGCCAGGAAATGAAACTCCTCTTCCTTGACCAGGTGCACTCCGACATCGTCCACTTTATCGACGAGGTGCCGCGGCGGAGATTGCGGGGTGATGCCGCAGTCACAAGCCGGCCCGGGTTTCTATTGGCCGTCAGGACGGCAGACTGCGTGCCGGTCCTTCTTGTCGAAGGGAAAAAACGTGTTGTAGCCGCGATCCATTGCGGTTGGAAAGGGACCGCCAGGGGTGTCCTGGAGAAGGTCGTCCTGGGGATGAAAGAACGTTATGGCGCCGATCCGGCCGCCCTCCTGGCCGCCTTCGGACCCTGCATCAGCGGCGCGTGTTACGAAGTCGGGGAGGACGTCCGCAGCGCTTTCAAAAAGTCCGGCTTTCCAAGAACTCTATTCAGTCCGATAGTCGGACGCGCCGGCCGATATTTTTTCGACCTGCGCTCCGCCAACCGCTTCCAGCTCCTGAAGCTCGGCGTCAAAGCGAGCCATGTTTTCTCCATCGACGCCTGCACCCACTGCGATCCCCGCTTTCCCTCCTACCGCCGCGACAGAGACGCCTGCGGCCGCATGCTGTCCTTCATCGGCCTCACCCGACTTTGATCCTTATTTAAAAAAATGCCCATGACCTATCAATAGGACTGTGTGGGCCTGTTTTTTTGGATAGAATCCAGTCGGTTTGAGCAGGGACAAATCATCGCTGATAAGCGTGTTATTAAATCAGGATTCGGGGACGGAGAAGCGACTCTCGGGTTTAGCCTTCACGGGGCGTTTTTGGAGGGGAGCCGCTCTGGCGGCCACGAGGACTGTCTGAGCACGCGGAGTTCATATTAAAGCGTGAATAATGGCAGAGAACCAGAACTTGGAGTTGAGATCTCTCATGCGGAGTTCCGCAGTGCCGAGAAAGGCGTCACGGGAACGGCGTAAGAAACCCGAGTGGAGCGACGACAGCCCTGAATCCTGATGTGGGAAACGAGCGGGCCGACGAATCCATACCCGAGGCTTCCCGAGCCATTGCAATTTGGGGGCGATTTCTTTATCCTTTACCTACCATGGACAAACTCGTTTCCGAAATCAGTATCTCCGAGTTTCCCCTTTTCAAGAAAGGAAAGGTCCGGGATGTTTACGATCTGGGCGATAAGCTCCTGATCGTGGCCACCGACCGGATCTCGGCCTTCGATTTCGTCCTTCCCTCCCTCATCCCCAACAAAGGGAAGGTTCTCACCCAGCTCTCCCGTTTCTGGTTCGATTTCACTTCTTATATCTGTCCCAACCACGTCTTGACAGCCGACCTCAGCCAATTCCCCCAGCCGCTCCAGAAGTACGGGGACATTCTGGAGAAACGATCGATGCTGGCAAAAAAAACGAAAGTGGTGCCGGTGGAATGCGTGGTCCGGGGATACCTGGCCGGCTCGGGGTGGAAAGAATACCAGGAGACGGGAAGGACGAGCGGCGTGAAGCTTCCGGCCGGGCTCAAGGAGTCCGACCGCCTGCCGAATCCCATCTTTGCGCCCTCGACAAAGGCCGAAGAAGGGCACGACCTGAACATCTCCTTCAAGGAGATGAAAAAGATCATTGGAAACGACGAGCTGGCCCAGAAGATAAAGAAAACTAGTCTCAAGCTCTACCAGAAGGCCTCTCTCTATGCTTTGTCCAAGGGCATCATCATCGCCGACACCAAGTTCGAGTTCGGTCTGGACAAGGACGAGCTCATCCTGGTTGACGAAATCTTCACTCCCGACTCCTCGCGCTTCTGGCCGCTCCAGAAGTATGAACCCGGCAAGTCCCAGCCCAGCCTTGACAAACAGTTCGTCCGGGACTACCTGCTGCGAAGCTCCTGGGACCGGGAGTCGGTGCCCCCGGCCCTGCCGCCGGACATCGTCGAGCAGACCGCCAAGAGGTATTTCGAGATCTACTCGCTTCTCTCGGGAAGGTCCGAGCTATGAGGGACGGCCGGGTCGACCTCCACATCCACTCCTCGATTTCGAGCGATGGAGATTTTCCGCCTTCCGAGCTCCTCCGGATGGCCAAGGAGAAAGGGCTGCGGGCGATCTCCATCTCCGATCATGACACCGTGGGGGCCTACCCGGAAGCGCTCGAGTGGAGCTCCAGGCTCGGGGTCGAGCTCATCCCCAGCGTCGAGCTGACCACTCTCTTCGAGGGCCGGGAATTCCACCTTCTCCTGCCCTTCGTTGACTGGGGAAGCCGGAACCTTTTGAGAATCCTCGACACGGTCACGGAAGCCCGGATGGAGGAGGCCAAGGAACGGGTGGCCAAGCTCCAGGCTTTGGGGTTCGACATCAGCTGGGACGAGGTGATCCTTCAGACAAGGGGAGGGCCGCCTCTCGGCGTGAGCATCGCCCAGATCCTGATCGAGAAGGGACGGAAAACGAAAACTCCGTCGCTTCAAAAATACTATGAAGGGGCGAACCAACATTTTGCTCCTTATCTTTTCTATAGAGACTATTTCCTCGAGGAAGGTCCTGCTTATGTGCCCAAGCGGACGATCAGCCTGATCGAAGTCCTGGGCGCCATTTCCGGCGAGGGCGCCGTCCCTGTCCTGGCCCATCCGGGCGCCTATTTCGAGCGCGCCTCAAGAGAGGACCTGGTTGCGCTCGAGGAGCGCGGCCTCGCCGGCCTCGAGGTGTATTCCAGCTATCACGAACCCGACCAGGTCCGGTCCTATCGAGCCCTGGCTGAAGAGTTGGGTTTGGTGGCCACGGCCGGGTCGGACTTTCATGGCCGCATCAAACCGCAGGTTGTCTTCGGCGAACTCAAAGAAGGGACCTACGAAATGGTCGAAGCCTTGAAAAACAAAAGGAAGCAGTGAATGAGCAACTGGTTGGACATCGTCATCCTGGCTGTCATCGTGATCAGCTTCATCCTCGGTCTGATCAAAGGCTTCCTGAGGATGATCATCGGGATCGCCGCGGCCATCGCCGGGCTGATCATTGCGGCGATTTACTACCGCCCGTTTTCCCGGGTCTTTGGCCGGATGTTCTCTTCCGAGGTCTGGGCCCATCTCGCCGCCTTTGCGGTCATCTTCATTGCCGTCCTGCTCGTCGGAGGCTTGGTCTCCTTCCTCCTATCGAAAGTGATCAAGGGCCCTTTGCGCTTCGTCGACCGCCTTCTCGGCGGGGCTCTTGGGCTCATTGAGGGCATCCTCATCTGTGGAGTGCTTGTCATCGCCCAGCTCGTTTTCCCTGTCGACAAGCAGGCCCTTATGCGTTCCTCTCTCGCGCCCTATTGCTATTGGTTGACCAAGGGCATGGTGCAGGTCATCCCGCGGGAACTCAAGGATAAGTTCAAGGAAACGTACCAGGAAATAGTCGGCGCTCCGAGTGAACACGATGAAAAAATCTAGCTCGCTCACGATCCACCAGAAGCTCGAAACGCTCATCAAGGAGATGGTCGAGAAAGAAATTCAGTACAAAGATGCCCTGGACGAGTTTGAAAAGGTATTTATCGAGACGGCCTCGAAGACCTATAACGGGAACAAGTCGAAGGTCGCCAAAGCCATCGGGATCCACCGCAACACCCTCCACAGCAGGGCCAGGGCCCTAAAGATCAAAAAGATGATTTAGCACTCTCGCGTCGAGATTGCTAAAATTGACCGATATCCCCTCTTGACAGGAATTAATCTATCCACTATAATTAGCACTCTCAAATCAAAATTGCTAAAAAGGAGGATTTTATGAAGGTTACACCGCTCTATGACAGAGTTCTCCTCAAGAGGCTGGAGGAGAAAGAGGTGAAAAAGGGAGGCATTATCATCCCTGACACCGCCAAAGAGAAACCCCAGGAAGCCGAGGTCATCGCCGCCGGCAAGGGGCGGGTAAATGAGGACGGCAAAGTGGTTGCGCTTGAGGTCAAGAAGGGCGACCGCGTCCTGATCGGCAAGTACAGCGGCACCGAAGTCACGATCGACGGTGTCGAGCACATCATCTTGCGCGAAGAAGAGATCTTGGCGAAGCTCGACTGAGCGAAGAGAAAGGAGACAACATGGCAAAACAAATCACAACCGGAGAAAACGCAAGGCAGTCCCTGCTTAGAGGCGTCAATATCCTGAGCAATCTCGTGAAGGCGACGCTGGGACCGCGAGGGAAGAACGTCATCCTGGAGAAAAAATTCGGTTCGCCGACCAGCACCAAGGACGGCGTCACCGTGGCCAAAGAGGTCGAGCTCAAGGATCCGTGGGAAAACATGGGCGCCCAGCTGGTGAAGGAAGTGGCCTCCAAGACCTCGGACGTCGCCGGCGACGGCACGACCACGGCGACCGTGCTGGCCCAGGCGGTCTACGCCGAGGGCATGAAGTACGTCACCTCCGGCGCCAACCCGATGCTCCTCAAGAAGGGCATCGACAAGGGTGTCGAGACCGTGGTCGGTGAGCTCAAGAAGTTCAGCCGCGACGTCAGCGGCGAGATGATCGCCCAGGTCGGCGCCATCTCCGCCAACAACGACGAGAGTATCGGCAAGATCATAGCCGAGGCCATGGACAAGGTCGGCAAAGACGGCGTCATCACCGTCGAGGAAGCCAAAGGGCTCGAGACGACCATGGAGATCGTCGAGGGCATGCAATTCGACCGCGGCTATCTCTCACCCTATTTCATCACCGACCCCGAGCGGATGGAGGTCGTCCTGGAGAACCCGGTCATCCTTCTTCACGAGAAGAAAATCTCGAACCTCAAGGACTTCCTGCCCCTGCTCGAGAACGTGGCCCGGGGGGGACGTCCCTTCTTGGTTATCGCCGAGGAAGTCGAGGGCGAAGCCCTGGCGACACTGGTCGTCAACAAGCTCAAGGGCACGCTCGTCAGCGCGGCCGTCAAGGCGCCCGGTTTCGGAGACCGCCGCAAGGCCATGCTCGAGGACATCGGCGTCCTGACCGGCGGCCGGGTCATCACCGAGGACATCGGCGTCAAGCTCGAGACCGTCGGGCTCGACTGGCTGGGTGAGGCCCAGAAGGTCGTCATCGACAAGGACAACACTACGATCGTCGAGGGCAAAGGCAAAGCCTCCGACATCCAGGCCCGGATCAAGCAGATCCGCGCGCAGATCGACGAGACCACCTCGGATTACGACCGCGAGAAGCTCCAAGAACGGCTGGCCAAGATGGTCGGCGGTGTCGCCCTGATCAAGGTCGGCGCGGCCACCGAGACCGAGCTCAAAGAGAAGAAGGCCCGTGTTGAGGACGCCATGCACGCCACCAAAGCGGCCGTCGAAGAGGGCATTTTGCCCGGCGGCGGCGTGGCTCTGCTCCGGTGCCAGAAGGCTCTGGAGGCGCTCAAAGTCGAGGGTGACTTGCAGATCGGCGTCAATATCGTCAAGAGAGCTCTCGAAGAGCCGATGCGGCAGATCGCCTGCAACGCCGGCTGGGAAGGCTCGATCGTGGTCGAGAAGGTCAAAGAGATGAAGCAAGACATGGGGTTCAATGCGCTGAACGAGAAGTACGAGGACATGATCAAGTCCGGGATCCTGGACCCGACCAAGGTCGTCCGGATCGCCCTGCAGAATGCTTCGAGCATCGCCGGCCTGCTGCTCACCACGGAAGGCCTGGTGGCTGAAATGCCCGAAGAGGAAAAGGGCCCCAAGTACCCCGCCCCCCCCGGCGGCGACATGTACTGAGCTCAGAGCCCGCGAAAGTAGACTTTTTTAAGGGAGCGGCTTTCCGCCGCTCCCTTTTTTTTCGCCCCGACTTCTTGGCTTGATCTATGCTTCCTCACGATAGATGGAGGAGAAAGCCCACTTAAAAAGGCTCACTGGGCCGGCGCCGCAGAAAAGCAAATCCTTATAAAATATACAAAGTCTCGGGACAAGATATCAGTCTCTGAACCTAGCGGCCGATCTGGAGGTCGGATATGCCGGCATCCCGGCATAATTCCCGCCACGACTCCTCGTCCATTTCTCTTCGGGCCAGCTTGGCGATATTTTCAAAAGGCGAAAACCGGATGCCTCCCTTATCCAGGTTCACCGTTGCTCCCGGCAGCACCTCGGGGTTCCACCCTGTCCTTATCATCGCGTTTGCCAAGGCCGAGCCGTACTTATGTACGATCCGGACAATCCGGCTGACTTCGGGCGGTATAAAATCCCCCTGCCGAGCCGCAGCCGGCTGTGGCAATGCCGCTTCTCCTTGCATAAGCCGGGGGAGGTCGGCAGGCGTAACTGGGCTTACCAATTCGATGGCAAACAGGTCGGCGCCCTCTTTCCAGATCTCCCGCCAGACTTTTTGCCCGACCTCCGGCCACGAAACCGGAGTCAAAGGCAGCTTCTGCGTTGCCTGAACCCAGGCTATGAGTTCCAGCTCGATCTCGGGCGCTTTCTTAATTAAAAGGGTCATGGCCGGACGGAGTGCGGCGTCAACATGCGATTCCCCTTCTTTCTCTTCACCCGGAGGACAAAACCCTTTTGCTAAGACGGGCACTACGTCCTCTTGCCAGTACACGTCAAAATTTATGGAAGTCTTATCAATCAGGCCAAGGACGGTTCGCAATATGGCCAGCCGCGTCTTGTATATCCATGGTCCCAGCTTCACGTCGCCCCCTCGATAGTGTCCAAACTCGTGGGCCAGAACGGCCGAAAACGGGGAGATGGTCAAGGTCTGAAGCAAAGGGATACCGACGGCCATAACCCTTCGGCTCCCGATCCCCATGATGCCCCCGCGGCTGGCAACCCAGGCGTTGCTGCTTGGAATAAGGTAGACCTCACGCGGCATCGATTGCTCGAGGGCTTTGGCAATGGTCCAAACGGTTGCAAAAAAGCGTGGGCCATCGTCCCGGGAGAGCCGCGGCCCGGGCGGCTCGAACTTGTCGCGCCGGGGGGCGATTGAATAGAGGATGATTCCGGCTCCGGCCAGGCAGGAAAGGGATGCTATCTCTCGCCGATACTCGATGTCAAGAAAAGAGAGTCAGCCGAAAAACTCGCTTTTAGAAATGTTTCCTTTGTCGGCGCAGCACCATTTCCCTCCGGTCCCCCTTTTTTATCCCCGTTTTTTGAATTTTCCTCTTATTGCCGGGCTGTCCGCTTTTAAGAATCCGCCGAATCTTGACAAGTTCTTAACAACTCCCTGACAACTCTTCGCGGAAAATCTCCTAGCTTATAGACGCCGATGAACGAATCAGAAGCCAGGCCGGTGATTTTGCCGCGGGGGCTCAGATATGATACCTAAAGACAGGCTTATGGAGGAGGGAAAATGAAGCATCTAAAAATCGGTTGTGTTCTCTTGTTGTCGGGCCTTTTGCTGAGCTGCGCCAGCGCGACGGGGCCGGTTAAATTTGAGGAAACAAAAGGAGTTCAGTCCGCCAAAGCCGGAGCCGCGAAATACGACCAGGTCGAACTGATCACGTCAAAAGGAGACCTCTATATAGGCAAGATCGTCAGCCTGGAGGGAGAGCGAATAGAGTTCCGGCCTTTTCCCTACTGGGATGCTGAACTGATCGGCCTTAACTTGGGTGATATCCGATCGATCGAGCTGGTCGACAAACCGAAACGAGCCGGCAAGGGATTCATCCAGGGCTTTGGCTGGAGCTTCACGGTCGTGGGCGGGCTGGCCGCAATGGGCTCCAAATACGATGAGGACTACCAGTTTGCGCTTCTTGGCAGCGCGGTCGTCGGCGCGGCCGGAGGGCTCATCGGATTGCTGATCGGCGCAATCCAGGATTCTACGGCCAAGACGAGATTTGAGTTTGCCCCGATGTCCGATGAGGAAAAAGTGCGGGCCGTTAGAAAGATCATGGGACTCCAAGCGCCGCGATGAGAAAGATTCAGGGAGGGAAAAAATGAAGACAGCACGATTCAAGATGGTCACCTTGGGGATTCTGTCGCTTTTCGCCTATTCGTGCGCAACCAAAAATTACCATCTCACGCCCGAAGAGGTCAGGCGAGGAGTGCCGGCCAAAACTCTGATCATCAGGCTGAACGACGGGTCCGAGGTCAAGCTGACAGGTGCCCGCTTGGAACAGGCGAAGCTTGTCGGGTTAGCTGAAGGGAAAGACAGGAAAGAAATCGACTTGGCCTCTATCCAGTCTGTTCAGATGAAGAGGAGCGACTACTCCCTGGCCGCCGTTGGCATGGGGGTCGCTGCAGTAACCGCCTGGCTGGTCATTGGAGCGACCACCGCCCCCTCTCCGCCGGGCGAATCCTGCCCGTTCATTTACTCGTTCGACGGCGAGCGGTATGTTTTTGATGCCGATCCTTATGGCGGCGCCATCTGCCAGGGCTTGGAGAGAACAGACTGGTGCGGGCTCGAACACCTGACGGAGAAAGACGGTCAGTATAGGATTCTCATCGCCAATGAGCTCGACGAGACAGACTATACAGATGAGTTGAAACTCGTTGTCGTTGATCATCCGAAAGGAGTCAAGGTCGCTCCCGACGTGGCCGGCCAGATCCATACCTTTGCCCAGCCTCACGCTCCTCTAAGAGCTGTTCAGAATGGGGAAAAGGATATCTCGACCCTTGTTTCAGGAAGAGATTCCAAAGTCTGGAAATCAGGGTATGAGGATAGATCCTCTCCTTCGGACGAAGGGCTGCGGGAGGAACTCATCTTCGAGTTCGCCAAGCCAAGAGATGCCCAGAACGCTAAACTCCTGGTCAATGCGTCCACCGATTTCTGGGGTACCCAAGTGGCCAAAGAATTCCTGGCACTCCATGGCGACAAGATCTCAGACTGGTACGCGGAGGTAAACACCCGGGGGCCTGAATTTCAAAAAATCATGTCCTGGTATCTCAGGGAAGAACTCTATCTCCTCCAGGTGAAGGTCGAAACCCCGAGCGGCTGGAAAACAAGGGGAATCATCTACGGAAGCGGACCCTTTGTTCCTGAAGATAAAGCTTATGTCCTGGACATCAAGGATGTCCCGGGAGAAATCCTGCGCCTAAAGCTCGCGCCGCCCACGCAGTTCTGGAATATCGACTATCTGGCCGTTGATTATTCGGAGGACACGGCGGTGGATGTCCTGAGGATATCCCCGGCCAGTGCCGGGGCCCGGACCGATCCGGCCGTTTGTGAGCGTCTCAAAGCGAATGATGACCGCTATTACATCATGTCCGAAGCCGGGGCTTCCGCCGAGCTTGTTTTTCCGGCGCCGGCCAGAAAAGCCGGTTCGGAACGTTCTCTGATTCTCGGGGCAAGCGGGTACTACGATATCCATCTCGATGCCAAGGGTGAACCTCAGCCGGATCTCATCAAAAAAATCCTGGTTGAGCCCGGGTGGACTCTCGAGTATGCCCGAAAGATATACGAGACGGGGAAGAAAAACGAGGCCGAGAGAACCCGCAGATGAGAATTGAAGATCTGAGGACCGATTCAGGGATCAGGCCCCTCAAGTATCCTCTCCGGGATACTCCCCATGCGACGATTGAAACGAACAGGACCTGCAATATGCAATGCCGGCTCTGCTACACGCTCGATCGCAGATCCATGAAAACGCGGGCCGAAATCGAAGGAGAAATCGAGCTGGCCCTCGAAAAGAGAAACCTCCAGACGATCACACTGCTCGGGGGTGAGCCCACCTTGCATCCCCAGCTCCCTGAAGTCGTGGCCTTCGTAAAGAGCCGGAAATTGAAATGCCAAATCCTGACGAACGGCCTTATTTTTCTTCAGGATGATCAAGACAGGCTCCTTGATCGGCTGCTGGCCTCAGGTGTGGACAGGATCCTTCTGCATGTTGACAGCGGCCAGAGCCATATCTATGGGAACCTAGAGGACGTGCGGCGCCGGCTTTTCCAAAAGCTGGAAAGGAAGAAAGTCCATTTTGGGCTCTCCCTGACGATCTATGAAGATGAGCGCGGCTCGATGTCAGGATTGATCAAGAAGTATACCCCCTATAAGTACTTCGATGGGATCCTGTCCGTCCTGGCCAGAGATCCCGGAGCCCCAGATCGCCAGATCGTCAGTCTGACGGGAGAATACAGGAGCCTTGAGCGCGGGCTTCGCGTCGGCCCTTCCGCCTACATCCCTTCCAGTTCCCAAGACGGCCGGATATTCTGGCTCATCTACCTGTATTTTATCAACGCGCTGAACGGGAAAACGTTGGCCCTGTCTCCAGTTACTCACCGGGTGGTCACGACATTCTACAGGATCCTGAGAGGTCGCCACCTTTTCTCCATCATCCTCAAACCTTCCCGGCAGCGGCTGGCGCTCTTATGTCTGAGTACCCTGGAATTCTTTCTTCATCCCGGGAAAATCGGGGACATCGCCGGATTCGTCTGGTCATCCTGTCTGAGAGACGCCATCCGGTTTCAGTTCATTGCCATCCAAACGCCACCTGGCTTCGATCCGGAAGAGAATGGCTATCTCATCTGTTATCACTGCCCCGATGCGACCATAAGAAACGGGATGCTCACACCTGTCTGCATCGCCGATTTCATCAATCCCCTGGATGGACACTCCCCGGACGGAGAATTGTCAAGAGATCTCTATCGGCTGGCTTACACTCACCTTGGAGAAATTTGATCTATTTGCTGATTGTTGAGACCTGACCCCTTTAGCCCTTGGCTCCGCTGTCCGGATCGACCGACGGAACGCTCGCCTTTTTTTCTCCTTGGTTTTTGAATCCTCCCTCCGTTTTTGTTATAACTGAGCGGGATGCTCAAATTCTTCGACCGCTACCTGCTCAGGGAGATCACCCCTCCCTTTTTTATCGGCCTGCTCGTCTACTCGTTCGTCCTGCTGATGAACCAGGCCTTCCTCCTCTCCGAGCTCTTCATCGCCCGGGGAGTCTCCTTCAAGGCCGTGGCCTTGATCTTCATCTACCTCATCCCGGCGGTGCTGGCCTTTGCTATCCCCATGTCCGTCCTCATGGGCATCCTGGCCGGGCTGAGCCGGCTTTCTTCGGATTCCGAGATCGTGGCTTTCCGAACCTTGGGCATACGCAATTTCCGCCTCCTCTGGCCCATCTCCATCTTCGCTTTTGCCGGCTGGCTGGTCACCTCGGGCTTGACCCTTTACCTGGCTCCCCGGGCGAATTACAAGTGGGTCCAGACACTGACCCAATCCGTCCTGTCCAAGGTCCAGTTCAAGATCAATCCCCGCGATTTCAACGAATCGATCCCCCAGACGGTCCTCTTCATCCAGGACATCACTCCAGATAACCGCTGGGAGAACATCTTCGTGTACCTCACTCAAGATACCGGAGAACCGCGGGCGATCTTCGCCCGGACAGGCCGGCTCAATTTTTACCCTGAGGCCAAGCGGGCAACACTCGAGCTCTTCGACGGGTCCATCCATACGGTCCCGCTGGCCGAGCCGGAACGGTACCGGATCACCGTTTTCAACCGGATTGAAGAGGAGATCAACGTCGAAAGTCTGTTCGCCCAGTTCTCGAGCGAAAAGCGGGTCAGGGAGAAGGATATCGGTGAGCTGCTGCGGAGCGTGAAGGAGATCGGCTTGGAGCGGAGGAAACTCGAGGCCGACCAGAAGCGTCCCGGTTCCCCACGCGCCCGGAAGGAAGCCGAGGCCAGGAGGAAGGAGGCCGAACTCGAGCTCCGCCGGAACGCCAGAGAATGGCGTTCCCATTGGGTCGAAATCCATAAAAAGTTCGCCCTCCCGTTCGTCTGTCTCATTTTTGTCCTGGTGGCCATCCCCTTGGGGATCTCGACAAAAAAGGGCGGCCGCACCAGCGGATTCACTATCAGCCTGGCCATTATACTGGTGTATTACATCCTGATCACCGCCGGAGAGAAAAACGCCATGGAAGGCCATATGTCCCCCTTCCTGGGGATGTGGGGGCCCAACTTCCTTTTCCTGGCGGCAGGTCTCTATCTTTTCGCCCGGGCTTCCCGGGAATCGCCTCTCTTCATGTTTTTCTTTCGGCGGCCGAAAAAAAAGGCAAAGAACATAGTCATCAGGATTCCCTCTGCCTTTCCTCACCGGAGAAGGAAGGCCGGAGGCCGGTCGTGGCTCCCTCTCCGCTTCCCCAACATCCTGGACCGCTATATCATGCGAAAATACATGGCGGTCTTCCTGCTCGTCTTCCTGGCCCTGCTCTCCATCTCAGTGATCGTCACTTTCTTCGAGCGCATCGACAATATCTACGAGCACAATAAGTCGCTTTCCCTGCTGTTCCGCTACATCCAGTACCGGATCCCTGAGTTCATCAACTACATCCTTCCCGTCACCGTCCTGGCCACCTCGCTGTTGACGCTCGGGCTGCTGACCAAATCCAATGAGGTCACGGCCATGAAGGCTTGCGGCCTGAGCATCTATCGACTGGTCCTCTCGCTCGTCGTAACCGCCGTCGCAGTCAGCCTGTTTTCCTTTGCCCTCCAGGAACGGCTGGTGCCCTCGGCCAACAAGAAGGCCGAAGAGGTTTGGAATCGGATCAACGACGTCCCCGCCCGGAGTTACAGTTACCTTGACCGGCGCTGGGTTCTCAGCCGGAATAAGAGCCGGATCTACCACTACAGCTATTTCGAGCCCGCGACCGGAGCGTTCAGCCAGCTCTCCGTTTTCGATCTCTCCCCTTCGTCGTGGTCGCTGGTCAGGCGGCTTTACGCGGAGAAAGGCCGCCTCGAGGGCAACCGGCTGAACCTGAGCCACGGCTGGTCCCGCGACTTCCCCGGTGAGTCCGAGTCCCGCTTTGAGGCCTTCCAAGGTATGGAGGTCCGGCTGGCCGAGGACCCGGGCTATTTCATCAAAGAAGTCAAGGAGCCTTCCCTGATGAGCTTTGGTGAGCTCAGGAAGTACACGGCCGAAGTCGAGGCGATGGGTTTCGAAACGACGCGATTCAAGGTTGACCTGAGTTCCAAGCTTTCCTTCCCTCTCGTCTCCCTGGTCATGACGCTTCTGGCCATCCCCTTTGCCTTTTCCATGGGGAAGCGGGGTGCCCTCGTCGGCCTGGCGCTGAGCATCGTCATCGGCATGATCTACTGGGGGGCGTTGGGCGTTTTCCGGAGCCTGGGCTACGTGAATTTCCTCAGCCCGTTCCTGGCTTCATGGGGGCCCAACCTGATCTTCGGGCCGCTCGGGCTCTACCTTCTTTTCCGCCAACGCACTTAAAAGGCTCGGGCCAATTGGCTCCAAACCGCGCCCGTTTTCTCCCAGCGCGGAAAACGGGCTCGATTCGTCGTTCGCTCTTCTCTCCTTTCGGTCGAGAAACCGTGCCCGCTCACTCCTCATACGGGTTTGTCGCCAATAGCCCCTCGCCTTGGATAACTAAGAATAGCCCGCTCAGTTTTGGTAGCGACTAGGAGATTCTCGTGGAATAGGCGGGCGCGGTCACGAGGCCACTGGCCCGAGCCTCTACATTTTATACTTGCCGAAGTCGTCGGGCTTGAGGTTCTCCAGCCATTGATGCAGTTTTTCCGAGTCCTCCCAGTTCTGGTCGAACTTGAGGCTCTGGGCGCGCTCGACGACCTGTTCCTCGACATAGATGGGCGAGTTTGTGCGGAGGGCGAGGGCAATGGCGTCGGAGGGGCGGGAATCGATCAGCACGGGCTGTTGTTTGTAACGGCAGTGGATCAAGGCGTAGAAAGTGTTATTGCGGACGTCATTGACGACGATCTTCTCCACCGCCACCTCGAGCTTCTCCAGGAAGCTCTTGAGCAGGTCGTGGGTCATCGGCCGGGGGGTGGGGATGTTTTCGATGGTCAGGGCGATGGCGTTGGCCTCGAAGACGCCGATCCAGATAGGCAGGATGCGGTCGGTCTGAGGGTCCTCCAGGACGATGATGGGCATCTTGGAGATCGGGTCAACCACCAGGCCTTTGATCCTCATCTGAATTTCCATCGCCACAGCTCCAGATAAAACTAATATAGGTTTTAGTCGGAGCAATGTCAAGGAATGCCCGCAAAGGCTAAAACAAGGTGAGTTGGCCCGGAGAATTCTCCTCCGGCAGATCTTTCTCAAAAAGACTGATCCGGCCGTAGTCGCCGTCGTGGCCGGGGGCGATCTTGACGGCGCCCTTTCTCATCCGCTCGATCCCCTGGCCGACGCGGTCCAGCTGGATATGGGACAGGTCAGAGGCCGGGACTTCCGTCAGGACCTGAAATTCGCTGCCGAACTCCCGAATCAGCCGGAAGTAGATGTCCCAAACGCTCTGGCATTCCGGCGTCTTCTCGACGGCCTGGGCGATGATCTCATTGAGCGGAATGAGGTTTTTATAGGGGACTTTAGCCGGCAGCCGCAATCCTTCTTCCCGGTCGGCGAGTTCCTCAACGCGGTGCATGACGCCGATGGTCAGTTTCTTGCCGCACTTGGGACAGAGGTCTTTGTGGAGAAGCGACTCCTTGGGAGAGAAGACGACGCCGCACTTGCGGTGGCCGTCGTAGTGGTATTTCCCCTCCTCCGGAAAAAACTCGATGGTGTGGAGAAACCTGTCGGGATTCCGGGTCCTCATGGCCTCGACGATCCCTTTGAAGCTGAAGTCGGTGTCAAAGACGTTGGCCTCCCGGCCCAGACGGGAAGGGGAGTGGGCATCGGAGTTGGAGACGAGTGCGTACTTGTCGAGGGCGGAGAGCCGCCAATTCATCGGCGGGTCGGAGGACAGCCCCGTCTCCAGGGCGAAGATGAACGGGGTCATCTCCTCGAAGCATTCCTCGATAGCGTCGAACCCCGAGTTCGACCCGAAGAGCGAGAACCAGGGCGTCCAAATGTGGGAAGGGATAACGACGCAGCGCGGACAGAGCTCGGCTACGATCCGGACGAAGTGCCGGGCGTCGAGGCCGAGGATGGGACGGCCGTCCGAGCGCAGATTGCCCAGTCCGGAGAGGCGGGCATTGATCTTCTCCACAGATTCGAAGTCGGGGGCCAGAAGGAGGAGGTGGACCTTCCGGACCTTTCCCTTCTTGGAGTAAATAAAGCTGATTTCGGTCGAGAGGACGAAATGGACATCGTCGGGGCGGACCGAGACGTTCTTGAGATGGTCGTTGGCCGGGGGAAGGAGGCTCTTCAGACGGAAAAAACCGTTTCCTACCGGCTCCAATTTCTCCTTGGTCAGGAAGAGCCACTCCGGATGGGTGAAGTCGCCGGAGGCGACGAGCGAGAGGCCCTTGATTTTGGCCCAGCAGGCGAGGTTGTCAAAGGTCATATCCCGGGACGTGGCCCGGCTGAACTTGGAATGTATATGCAGGTCGGCGCTGAATCGCATGGTGTGGAAGGCTTGAGTGTAATGAATGGAAATACGGAATGCAAGGGTGATTTTTTTACTTCGCCCGGGCGAGATCCTGTCCCTTGCGGGCGTACTCGGCGGAGTTCGCCTCGTCGCCCAGCCGGCTGTAGAGATCGGCGAGAAGGAAGTAGCCGAGGGGCAGATCCTTGGGGTCAGGCCGGAGCTCGATACCCCGCTTGGTCAGGCGGACCGCCTCCTCGAAATCCTGGCCGCGATTCAGGTAGAGACGCGCCAGGTAGAAATAGCTCAGCGGGAAGTCGGGGTTGATATCCATTGTCAGCCGGATGTATTTCTCCTCGTCGTCCTGCCTCCCTATCATCCGGAAAAGACGGGAAAGGTTAAAGCTGGCCTTGAAATGCTTCGGCGAGTTCTTGAGCTCCTCCAGGTAGGCATCGGCCGCTTCCTGGGGCCGGCCCTGTTTTTCCAGAAGCTCGGCCCGGTTATAGTTGAGGTTGCCGAGCTTGGGGTCGATGGCCAGGGCGGAGGCGATATGCTTTTCGGCCGAGGGGGTGTCGTCGCGGACGATGAAGATCGCGGCCATGGCGTTGTGGGCCGCGGCCATATCGCTGTTATACGATAGGCATTCATCATAGTATTTCAAAGCGTCATCGTATTTTTTCTGCAGGAAGGTCAGCGTGCCCAGAAGAAAGTAGAGCTGGGGGTCGGAAAATCCTTTCTTGAGGTATTCGATGACGAAACGCTCGCCTTCGGCGGGCTGCCCCATGTTCACGTAGGAATTGGCGATGTTCATGACACAGAAGCTGTCGTCCGGTTTCCGCTCCAGGGCCTCTTCGAAATAGGGGATGGCCTCCTTGAATTTCTTGGCCTTGAAGTAGATGTTGCCGATCGAAAAGTAGGCATCGCCGATGTCGGGGTCCGTGTCGATGATCCCCCGGATGACGGCGATGGCCTCGTCGACCTGACCCTCCATTCCCATCTCCCTGGCCCGGGAGAGCTCATTGAAGACGACGATCTTCTCTTTCGGGTTGGCCAGGGGCTTGCCCTCGAGTTTCTTGGAGTCGGTGAAAGCGCCGATGTAGCCGAGGGCAGCCAGTTTTTCCCGCGTCTCCGGGTCGATCTTCCGGAAGTCGAGCTGGTGGGCGTTCTGGCTGTACCTGCCGATGAAGTCCGCGGCGGCCGCGTCGAGCCGGGCCAAAACGTCGGTCTCGGTCGATGACAGATCCCTCGTCTCGTCCGCGTCCGCCGACAGGTCGTATAGCTCCTTTTGGGGAGCGATGATCAGCTTGTACCTCTTGTTCTGGAAACTCTTCAGCTCCGACCAGCCGTAATGGAAGCGCGGATAATAGGTTTCCGAATAGGCATAGCGGTCCGGATCGTCCGCCGGACGGAGTAAGAACGGCACGAGGCTTTCTCCCTGGACCTGGGAAGGGACAGGGAGGCCGGCCATCTCCAGCATTGTCGGCATGACGTCGACAAGCGAGACCAGGGCCGGCGCCGAGAGCCCCTGCAGCGCCGGGAAGGGTGTGACGAAGATCAGCGGGACGTGCAGGGCCTCCTGATAGACAAAGAAGCCGTGGGTCGATTCCCGGTGTTCGCCCAAGCTCTCGCCGTGGTCGCCGGCGATGACCAGGAAGGAGCTTTCCTCGAGCCCGTTTTCTTCAAGAAACTGGCGCAGCCGCGCCAACTGGGAATCGACGAAGGCGATCTCCCCGACATAGGGATTCCGGGAATATTTTTCGGCAAAGGGGGGCGGCGGCTCGTACGGCGTGTGCGGGTCGTAGAGGTGGATCCAGGCAAAAAATTTGGAATCCTTGTTCTCCCCGAGCCACCGGAGCGCTTGGTCCAGAACCTCGTTGGCCGGGCGCTGGACCGATCCGAGTGAGATTTTTTCGAATTTGCTGAGGTCGAACCGGTCGTAGTAGTAATCGAAACCCTGGCTGAGTCCCCACTTGGAATCGAGGACATAGGCGCCGATGAAAGCGGCCGTCGAGTACCCGCCGCCCTTGAAAACCTCGGCCAGGGTGGTCAACTCCTCCGGCAACACGAATCCTCCGTTATCCCGGACGCCATGAAAGAGGGGCAGGGTGCCGGTGAAAATGGAGGAATGTGAGGGGAGTGTGAGCGGGGTTTGAGCCAGGCAGTTGTCGAATTTGACACCCCGGGCGGCCAGGGCGTCGAGGTTGGGGGTCTCGACCCGGGAGAAGCCGTAGCAGCCGATCCGGTCGGCCCGGATCGTGTCCAGTGTCACCAGGATGACGCTGAAATCCTTCTCTCCCCGGAGGCGCGCGAAATCCGGACGGGTTTGACGGATGAGAAGAAGGGTGAGGGAGGCAGCGATGAGGACGACGATGGCGCCGCCCGCCAGGGCCAGTCGCTTCTTATCCTTGATCATCGTTCAGCATTTTAGCATAAAACCGCGCCCGCGGGGCAGCGCCTTAAGCCTCGGGAACAACGCTCCGAAAAAAATGGGGGACGGTTCCCTTGCGGAACCGTCCCCCGGTGCGACTGCCTGTGCTCGAGCTAGAACATTAGCCGGAGGCCAAGCCGGAACTGGCGGGGGGTGACGATGTCGTAGAGCTCATGGCCCTGCGTGGACTGATACTCGCCGGGGATATAGTCGTAGCCGATGCGGGTCGCCCAGTTGGTGACGGTGTCGGCGTTCAGCACGTTGAAGCAGTCCAGGATCACGCCCAGCCGGTATCTTTCGGCCAGGTTGAAAACCTTCTCCAGCCGGACGTCCAGGAGGGTGGCGAGGTCATAATGGTTGGCGCCGCGGGGCTCAGCGTAGAACGTGACTCTGCCCTGGTTGAGGTAATCGGTGCGGTAGCGGGTTGTCCAGGCGTTCCCTGTGATCGCCCGGAAGTAAGCGTTGAAATTGATCTCGTACGGCAGGACATAGGTGCCCTGGACTTTGAGCATGTGGGTGGGGTCGTAGGTCGAGGTCCCGTCGGAGTTGATCCAGTAGTTCGGGTCGGCGGTCGTGAGGGCGTCCCGGGTGCTCGCCCCGATGTCGTGGCCGAACTCGTTGTCGATCGTGCCCGTCGCCTTCCCGTAGACGTAGGAGAGGAGCAGCTGCCAGCGGTTGGAGAAGCGCTTGTTGAACAGGAATTCGAGTCCCCAATAATCGCGGTAGGGGTCGACCGAGATCCAGGGCTGTCCCTTGGCGATGTTGGTGAGGATGTACTCTGTCAAGCCGACCGTATCCTCGGTCTGTTGATAGATTTGATAGCTATTGTTCATCTCGGGCACGAAAATCTCATAGGGCTCGAAGTCCGACTTGAGGTTGTAGATCCCGATGATATTTTTCCAGGCCCGGTTGATGTAGGTGACGCCGACCGAGGCGTCCTTGAAGAGCTCGCGCTCGATGCCCACCGTGAACTGGTTCATGTAGGGGTGTTGGATTCCGTCCGCCATCTTGTATTTGTCTTCGGGGACGATGCGGTAGTCCTCGACGTAGGCGGCACCGTCCCATTTGTAGGAGATCCAATCGCTGTAGACCGAGGAGGGATTGAGGTTGGAATGGTAGCTGGAGAGCATGGCCTCGGTGAACTGACCATAGTGGGCTTTGAGGACGGTGGTCTTGTCGCCCAAGAGGTCAAAGGTGAAGCCGAGCCGGGGAGCCAGTCGGAACGTGTTGTAGACGGACCCCTCGATGCCCTTGACCTGACCCCAGTTCTGGCTCAGCCTCAGGCCGGCATTGATGTTGAGGCGCGATGTGATCTGCCAGGAATCCTGGAGAAAGCCCTCCAGCCTGGTGTAATAGGTGTTGGTGTCATACCCCTCGTACTGATAGGCCAGGTACGGCTCCCCCTGGGCGTAGTCAACATAGTAGGTATGGTTCGAACCGGTGTAGCCGAAGCGGTTCCGGACGAACGAGCGCTCCGCCTCCACGCCGAATTTGAAGTCGTGGTCGCCTGTGATGAAGTCCTCGACATAATGGGTGAAGCTGGAGTTGACTTGGAAACGTGACCGGTCGGCCTGATAGAAGTGATAGGCGTTTTCGTACCATTTGCTCTCGTCCAGCATGTAGCGGGCGCTGACGTCCCGGCCCATCTCCGGCTCGAGGTAATAGTAGCCCCAGAAGAAGGCGGCCTTGACGTCAAAGAACGACTTGGAGCCGATGACCTGGGTCAGGGAGAAATTTCCGACCACTTCCGGGGATGTCTGGGTGACGGTGGTGTTCAGGTTGAGCTCGGTGTGGTCGAAGCCGAAGACCGACCGGTTGGTCCCGTTGTAGGTATCGACCTGGACGGAGCCGGTCACGTTCGTGTTCGGCGACAGCTGGGCGGTCAGCTTGAGGAAGCTGTGCGGCTGCTTGTAGTCGAGCGGCTCGGCGAAACCTGTCGGGTAGGTCTTGTCGCGGTACCACTGGAGGCCGGCGTAGAACCAGATCTTGTCCTTCTTGATCGGGCCGCCGAGATGGCCGCTGGCATCGAGAAGCTCTTGAAGAGGTGAACTCAGATCAGGGAAATCCTTGATGTAGGCAGCATTGTTGTCGTCCTGCCAGAAGCCGTAAGGCCAGGCGTCTTGCGTCCCCTGGAAATCGAGCTCGAAATGCCCGCTGAGCTTGTTCCCGCCGGACTTGGTGACGAGGTTGAAGATAACACCGGTGAAATTGCCGTATTCGGCGGGGAGGCCAACGCCCATGACCTTGGCTTCTTCGATGATGTTGTGATCAAGGAAAACCCAGGCCGACCCGGCTTCGGGGTCGGCGACGTTGACGCCGTCCATGGAGTAGCCGATCCCGGTGTTCGATGAGGCGCCGTAGGCCACGTTGTCGGCCGAGACACCGGGCGCCAGGGTGACGATGTCCGCGGTGAACTGGCTGTAAGGGATATTCCGGAGGATCTCGTTGGACAGTGTGACCGAAGCGGTTTCCGTGGATTTAACATCCACCGTAGGCGCCTGGGCGACGACGGTCACCTCTTCCTTGATCGCGCCTTGTTCCATCATGATGTCGACCGCAAGCCGGGTGGTCGTGGTCAGCCGGATGTTCTCGCGGACGACGGCTTTAAAGCCGTTGATCTCGGCCCTGACCGTGTAGTCTCCGGGGGGAAGAGCCGGAAAGCGGTAGGTGCCGTCGGCCTCAGTGAGCACACTCCTCGTGCCCATCAGGTTCGGGCCGGAAACGGTGACCGTGGCACCGGGCAAGGGAACCCCCTGCTGGTCGGTGACCACGCCGGTAATAGCCCCGGTCTCCTTGGACTGGGAGAAGGCGAAAGAAGAAAAGATGAACAAGAAAGCGAGAATCGCGAACAGCATGAGCTTTTTCATGGATCCCTCCTTTTTAAACGAAGTGCCCAAAAGGACCTGTTCCGGTTTTCCCTTGATGTGTCATTTCGGTCTTCACCGATGCACACCTCCTGTGCGCTCAATCGCACGCTCCGATGATTAGCACCTTTCGTGCCAATCAACTCGGGTCTCGACGGCCCGGCCGAATTTTCCCCTTATATCAATGGTTCGCCCCCATCGGTCGCTGCGGAAGAATGTGAAATTTCTAGCGAGGGACGTAAATTTGTTTTACGGACCGGGACCGGACGCGGAAGAAAAATTGAAACTCGATCAGGCTTGTGATAATTTGACTAGTTGAGGACTCCGATGAATAGAAAGCTTCTTTGGGGGATCATTGTGCTTGTCCTGGCGCTGGCGTCTTTTTCCGGGGAGGAGCTTCAGCCGCGCCACAGGGAATGGCTGGAGGACGTCTCGCCGATCATCACCCGGACGGAACGGGAGATCTTCACCCGGCTGAGGACCGACGCCGACCGGGATAAATTCATCAAATTCTTTTGGCGCCAGCGCGATACCTACCCCGATACATCCGAAAACGAGTTCTATAAGGAATACATGGAAAGGGTCCGTTTCGCCGACCAGAATTTCGGCCATGAATCCTCGAGGCGCGGCAGTCAGACCGAACGGGGCTATTTCTATCTTCTTCTCGGGAAACCCTTGGAAAGGCAGCTCTTTACGACGTTCTCGCAAGTCTGGCCGGCCGAACTGTGGTTCTATAAAGGGGCGGTGGAATTCGGGCTGCCTCCCTACTTTTATCTGATCTTTTATCAGCCCGAGGGAAGCGGAGAATACCGCCTGTATTCCCCGGGCATCGAAGGGCCGGAAAAGCTGGTCATCCCCTCCATGGCCTCCCGGTCCCTCACCCGCAACGCGGCCTACCAGATCCTCAAGGAATTCTCGTCCGAGCTGGCCGGGGCGTCGTTGAGCTATCTTCCGGGTGAGCAGCGGCTGGATACCGGCGCCTTTACGTCGACCAGCATCATCGCCAGCATCCACGCCGTCCCGGAGAAGCAATTTTCCGATACCTATGCCCGCTCTTACCTGAGCTATAAAGATTACGTGGAGATCGACTACTCCGATAACTTTATCGACAGCACGGCCGCCGCCAAGGTCTTCCGGCACGGCGGCCAGCCCTTTATTCATTGGACCGTTGAGCCTAGGAAGATCAACTTCGTCGATCGCGACGGCCGTTACCAGGCGTCCTTCGAACTTGTCCTCAGGCTGGAGGACGGAGAAGGCAACCTCGTTTTGGAAAGGATGGAGGAGATCCCGCTGACCGTCACGCCCGAGCAGTACAAGGCCCACGAGCGCCGGCTTTTCGCCTTCCAGGATATCCTCCCGGTGATTCCCGGCCGCTTCCGGCTGTACGGCCTGCTCAAGAACAAATCGGCCCGGGATTTCACCTCGTTTTCCGCCGCGATCGTGGTCCCCGAAGCGGAACCAGCGATCCGCGCCGGCGCCCTGGTCCTCTACCACAGCCGTGAACGGCTGGATGAGAGGGCGTCGGGAATCCTGCGGGCGTTCACGTTCGGAAGGAATCATTATCTTGTCAGCGCCCGGAACGAGTTCCCGCCCGGGTCCGAGATGGGCGCCTTTGTCCAACTTTTTTCCGCCCGCGAAATCGAACTCCCCGCCCAGTCGGCTGCCGTCCTGGAGATCCGCGATGCCGATTCCCAGAAGACCGTCCTCAGCCGGCAAAAAACCCTCTCCGAGGTCCTGACGGAGGACCGGGAAGGCCTGGACACCGGGGCATTCTCTCTTATGGAGATCAAGCCCGGCTATTACTCAGCGGAACTTTCTCTCCTTGATGAAAAAGGGGAGAAGATGCTCGTCGCCAAGGATAATTTCGTCGTCCTCTCCCAGGCGGCCCCGGTGCTCCCCTGGGTCTATGCGAAGGGAAACCCGGCTTATCCGAACGCCCAGGACGTTGCCTCCATCAGCACTGAATACTTCCTGACCCGCCAATATGAGAAAGCCCTCCCCCTGGCCGAGCAGGCCCTCAAGCTCAGGGATGACGCGTCCACCCGTCTCCTTCTGGCCAAGGTCCTGTTTGCCCTCGGCCGCTACCAGGATTCCCTCAATGTCCTCAAGTCAACCGAAGAGGCGGGGCTCTCCCGGGAGGCCGCCAAGGTCATGGCGGCCGGCTACGCCGCGCTCAAGGATTGGGCATCTGCCCTGACCTATCTTGAGAAAATCATGGCCGAATCCACCGAAACGAGCGTCCTGAACCTGGCCGGGGAGTGCCATCTTAACCTCGGCCGGCCGGAGCAGGCGTCTTTCCTTTTTCAAAAATCGCTCCAGATCGATCCCAGCCAGCCCGCGGTCCAAGCGCTTCTCGAAAGAGCCCGGGCGGGGATCAAGTGAAAGGAGAACCAAGATGGTATCGAAAAAATCGGCCCTTTTTGCCAGCCTGGTCCTGACGGCCCTGGCGGCATGGGGCCAATATCAGGGCCGGATCGAAGGCAAGGTCACGGATGCCGCCGGAAAACCGCTGGACGGTGTGGAGGTGTCGATCGTTTCGTCCAAGCTGGGCTCGCAGAAATTCGATTTCAAGACCGACCGGGAGGGCCGGTACACTCAGATCGGTCTCTCGCCGGGAATCTATGTGGTGAATTTCAGGAAAGAGGGATTCGCGCCGCGCTCGGTTGAGGTCAAGGTCAATATCGCCGAAGCCACGACGCTGGAAGTCAAGCTGGAAGCGGCAGCGACTGAAGCGATGCGGACGATGTCGGAATCGGACAAGCTTTTCGTCCAGGGCAACAAGCTCCTCGCGGAGAACAAGCCGGCCGAGGCGGCCGCGTCCTATGAGGAGGCGATCAAACTCAGCCCGAGCCAATGGGCCTATCATTTCAACCTCGGCCTGGCCTACAAGAAGCTGCAGAAGGGCGAAGAGGCGCGGGCGGCCTTCGCCAAGGCCCTGGAGCTCAATCCCGGCAGCTACAGCGCCAGCAAGGAGCTGGCCGAGAGCCTGGCCAAGGCCGGAAACTATGAGGAAGCCAGAAATCTCTACTTGAAGGCCGTGGGGATCAGCGCCGACGACCCGGACGTTTTCTACAACCTGGGACTATGCCAGGCCAGTACGGGAGAGGCGGAGGCGGCGATCGATTCTTTCACCAAGTGCATCGCCCTTAAACCTGATTATGCCGACGCCTATTACCAGCTCGGGACTCTTTATGTCGGGCAGAACAAAGTCAGCGAGGCCGTTGCGAACCTGGAAAAATTCCTGACGCTTGCGCCCGGCCACGAGAAGGCCGGCGTGGCTCAGCAGCTCCTGGATTACCTCAAAAAACAGTCCGAAGAGAGCTGACGGGGGAGATCCCTATTTCACCGTGATGTCGAGCGTTTTGACGACGGTGTTCTTGGAGACCTTGTCGAGCACGTTGACGAGCAGTATGTAGCTCCCCGCCGGGAGATCGCGCTGTTCGATCCGCTCCGGCTCTTCCCCTTTTTTAATCCTGACGGTCTGCTTCATCGGCAGAGGCTGGCTGATCAGGGGAGAGTTGTATGTCTGGGGAGACCACTTGATCGCGGTTTGCTCTCCCTGTTTGATCTCGAAGTTGATTTCGATGTCGTACTGCTGGGACTCGTTGGGTTTGGCTCCGAAGATATAGAAAAATATATCCAGGTTTTCACCCGGCTGGAACGCGTTGTCGATGTTGGGGACTACCTTGAGGACGGAATAGGTGAAAAGACCCCTGTGGAAAACTATCCGTTGCTCCACCGATTCCATCTGGTCCATCTGCTTGACGAAGAAGACCGGGGTTGTTTCCAACGCTTTGGAAAACTGGGAAGGGTCGGGGATGGTGAACTCATGGTAGGCGATACCGACGTTCTTAAGGTCAAGGGAGGTCACGGCGAGCGCCAGGAGATAGTGTCCGAATGGCACCGGAATCCCGACGCTGTAGAGATCCTCTTTCTCGGGATCAAAACCGGCGGCCGGTACCTGGATGCTGGCCGGGACATAGACTTCCCTGAAGATCGAGGGCTCACCGGCATCGTTCAGCCGGTTGAACTGGAGGAAAACGTTGAAGCCCGCCTGCAGGGTTTCTCCGGCTTCCTGGGCCGCGGTTTCCTGCGGCCCCTTCTTTGGGGCATCGGTGCCGGGAGCAGCGGGCGTCACCGGCGCGAAGCCGAGCGCCGAGTTTTTGATGTTGATCAAGAAGACAGCCTGAAAATTTTCCTTGGCTGGGAGGTAGATGCTCTTGAAAATACCGACCGGGATATCCTGTCGTCCCTGCCGGGCGGGCAGCCCCTGCTGGATGAGCGAACTTATTTCCTTGGGGATGAAGACTTTTTCCTCCTTCTTGTCCTTCTGCCGGGCCGCGACGCTCAAGCCGGTCATTAAGCCAAGACCTATCGCCGCGAGAAGAACGGGGACGATGATTGCTTTCGCTTTCATGATTCCTCCTCTGGAAAGCGCATTCATTCCAGTTAAAAAAAGCATGCAAAAAGGATGCCAATTTTCCTAAAAAATACGGTTTATTAATATAGCAGAACCGTGATTTTTTTCAAGTATAGGCTCGGGGCAGTGGCTTCGAAACCGCGCCCGTTTTCTCCACAGCGCCCCTTTGGAGGGAGAAAGCTGTGCTTTCCCCCTTCCAACGTTCGCTTCGCTCTCTGCCTCCCCTTCTCGGACTACGTCCTTCGACCAAGAGGGCCATCCCCCTTGGAACCCCCGCTGCTTTGCTGCCGCAAATCAGCAAACTCACTTCGGTCGAGAAACCATGCCCGCCGGCCTTTGTCCGAAACGCCGACATTTTACAAGCCCCTCCTGATTGGTCAGGAGGGGTAGGGGAGGTTAATGGCCTCAGTTTGGAGTCTTGAAGGCGTTTCGGAAAGGAGGAGTGCTCGTTTCGCCCTAGCGTTTTGGCTGAAAGCGGCGGACGGCGTTTTGGTGCTCGACAAAGGTCCGGCTGAAGTAATGGC
>CAYGXD010000035.1:0-2177 GCA_964353705.1 uncultured Eubacteriales bacterium
GCGACGCGATGACGGGAGCCTGGGCGAACTTGATGACATCCCAGAAGCTGGGGTCGTTGAGGTGGGAAACATCGACGACTATTCCCAGTTTTTCCGCCTCCTCCAGGAAACGGGCGCCGACGTCCGTCAGTCCGCCCAACTGGCCGGACTTCCGCGTCGAGAAAAACGCGCCGTCGGCGAGGTAGGTCCGGAGGGCATGGGTTAGTCCCAGCACCCGGAGCCCGAGCTCGTAGAAGATGCGGAGAATCTGGATGTCTGTGCCGAGAGGCTCGGCCCCTTCCATTCCCAGGATAAGGCCGACCTTCCCCGCTTCTTTCGCCCTCTCGATATCCCCATAAGTCCGGCACAGAACGGCACTCGGCGACTCACTGATATCCTCATAGAGAGAGGCGACGAGGTCGAGCCCGCGGCGGAGGGCGAGCTCCGGAAGCATAGGAGGCTCGGTGTAAATGGCGACGACCCGGATATCGATCCGGCCGGCCCTCATTTTCGGCACCCAATGTCTCTCCAGCACGGCCTTTTCTCCCAGGAGCCGCCGGGGATGAATGTCGTTGAGGATATCCGAATGGGCATCGACTGTGATCGCCATTTTCTGTGTCTCCTTATCGGAAGAGCCGGACAATCCTGTCCAGCACTTTGAGTTGCGAAAGCCAGGTGATGATCATAATGACAGGGGCGACATATTTCACTATAACCGTCCAGACCCGGACAGCTCTCTTGGATTTGATCCCCGCCGCCTCCGCGAAATTCGGGATCTTCCACACCCAGCCCGCAAAGATCGCCATGACCGTCGCACCCAAAATGAGGAAAATGTTGTTGGCCATATAGTCGGCGGCCTTGAAGAAAGCTCCGGATGAGGCCGCAGCCAGGGCGATCGCCATGACACCCGCTCCTGTTATCCAGACTCCTCTCTTCCGCGGGATGCGGTACTCGTCCCTGAGCCAGGCAATGATCGCCTCATAACCTCCGACAAAAGACGTCACCGCGGCCAGGAAGAAGAGAATATAAAAGAGGGTGCCGAACAGGGTCCCGGCCGGCATCTTGTTGAAAACATTGGGCATGGTGATGAAAGTGAGTCCGAATCCTGAAGCCGGGTCGAGGCCGAAGGAAAAAACGCTCGGGAAGATGATCAGGCCGGCAAGAATGGCCACGGCCGTGCTCGTCAGCACGACGATCGTGGAGTTGGCGATAACCTTCCTGCTTTCCCTGGGCAGATAGCTCCCGTAGACGAGGGCGGTGGCCATGGCGACACCGACGGCGAAAAAGGTCTGGCCGATGGCGGCGACTGCGCCCTCCCAGGTGAATTTGGAGATATCCGGTTTAAGGTAAAAGGCCAGCCCTTTCGACACTCCCGGCAGGGTGACGGCCCGGACGGCCAGGATCACAAGGATCAGGAACAACGCGGGCAGCATGAGGTTGTTGGCCGTTTCGACACCCTTGTTCAGGCCCCTCCGGACAATCAGGCCGAGAAAAATAACGGTGGCCAGAGTCCAGGCGACCACCTCTAGCCGGTTGGAGAGGAACCGGCTGAAATAGGCCGCCATGTCCGCGGAAGAAAGCCGGGAGAATGTCCCCCCGGCCGTCTTGAAGGCGTAGGCCAGGATGTAGCCAAGTATGGGGGATGCATAGCCCGTGATCAGGATCATCGTGGCCACGTTGAGATAGCCATTGAGAAACCAGGGGGTCCGGGGAGCCAAGGTTTTGTAAGCCCCGACGGGGTCCTTGCGGGTTGCCTTTCCCAGGGTGATTTCGACGGCAAACAGGGGGATCGTCAGGAAGAGGACAACGACGAGATAAAAGGCCAGGAAGATCCCCCCTCCGTATTTTCCCGCCAGATAGGGGAATCGCCACAGGTTTCCGATCCCGATCGAAAAGCCGAGCATGGCCATGATAAAGGAGAACCGTGACGTCCAGACCTCTCGTTCGGTCATTTTGCGGCCGCGCCCGTCACTTGTCCATCGACTTGACGATTTTTCTGAGCTCGGCCTGGAGGCGCTCCTCGAGGGGCCGGGGCGCATAAGTTTTCAGGATCTCCTTGGCCTTCGCGTTGGCCCGCGCCGCCAGGTCCTTCTTGCCCTCTTTTTCCCAGCGCTCGTACGGAGTCCTGGAAAAGACCTGCGGCGACCAGTTCTCCTTGAAATGCTTGAGCGTGTGCTCGCTCGTCAGGTATTCGCCTC
>CAYGXD010000035.1:2277-28350 GCA_964353705.1 uncultured Eubacteriales bacterium
GACCAGTTCTCCTTGAAATGCTTGAGCGTGTGCTCGCTCGTCAGGTATTCGCCTCCAGGCCCCACCTTATGGATGAGGTCCAGCGCCAGGGTTTCCTCGTTGATTTCGAATCCGCCCGTGATCCGCCTCACCATGGAGATGACTTCGTTCGAGACGATGAGCTGCTCATAGGATGTCGTCAGCCCGTTGTTGATATACCCGACGTCGTGGACAAGGTTTCCGCCGCTAAGAGAGGAGAGCAGTATCCACAGGGCGCCTTCTATGGCCGCTTGCTGGTCATAGATGTTGGAGTCGGAACAGCCGGCGAAGCTGAACATCGGAAGCCGGTAGAAGCGCGCCATGTCCGTCACTGCCGAAGTCGCCAGAAGTCCTTCGGGAGCCGCGTACCTCAGGAGGCCCGTCGCCATGTCGATGGGGAAGACACCGCCGCCGTAGATAAAGGGCATTCCTTCCCGGATGGATTGGGCCAGCACGTACCCGCCGAGCATCTCGGCGTTGGCCTGGACGATCCCGCCGGCGATAGTAATCGGGCCCGTGGCTCCGGTCAGTAACCCAGGGGTGAAGACGACCGGGAGGGCTTTTTCGGCCATGAACATCAGTTTCTGGGTCGATTCCGCGGCCAGCGTGAGGGGAGAGATGGGTTCCGTGTAGAGGGCGAGGAACGGGCTCGCCCGCAGTTCTTTGGCGCCCCCGGCGACGGCCTCGGCCATCCGGATGATGGCCTTCAGGTTGTCGAGGCTCCAGGCCGTGAAGACGACCGGTTTTTCGGTGTGCTTGACCATGGCCTCGAAATGGAAGATATCGGAGATCTTGGGGTTGACGTCGCTGGCGATCCCCGAACACATCAGGAAGCTCAACTCCGGGAGGAAGTCCACGACCTTGGCCACGTCCTGGATGTCTTTGAGGACGGTCAGCCTCCTCTTTTTTGTCTTGAGGTCGGAGATATGCGGCGTATCCGACCCCGTCCCGAAATAGACATTGTTGTCCTCGAGGAACATGGCCGGGTTGCCGTTCCGGTCGCTCATCGCGACCCGTGGAGGAGTCGCCCGCAGCGCCCGCTCGACCAGGTGGGCCGGGATCCGGACCCGTTCGCCGTCGACGAAGCAGCCGATTTTTTTGAAGACCTCGACGGCCTTGAGCTCCTTGACGGCGATGCCCGTGCGCCGCAACACCTCCACGGTCGAAAGATGGATGAGCTCGAGGTCGTCGCCTGACAGGACCTCCAGCCTGGGGATTCTGAGCCGGTATTTGTCATTCATCGGGGATCCTCCTTGTTTTACAGGTTTCTCGTCCAGAATTCGACCATTTTGTTGAAGAGGTTGATCCGGGCCGGGCGGTCGGCGATCCCGTGCTTGCGCATCGGGTAGATCATCATGTCGAAGTTCTTTCCCGCCTGGACCAGCGCGTCAACGAACGCCCACGTATTCTGGATGCGGACGTTATCGTCATAGGTCCCGTGGACGATCATCAGCCGGCCGTGAAGGTCCTTGGCATATCGCAAGAGGGAGACCGCTTCCCAATCCTCGAGCCGGTCCTGAGGCTTTTTCATGGAGAACTCCGCCCACTTGGGCTCGTGAAACCTCTGGTCGGATACAGGAGCGACGGAAATCCCCGCTTTGAATTCCTGGGATCTCGTGAGCGCCAGTAGGGTCATGCAGCCGCCGTAGCTCCAGCCCCAGATGCCGACCCTGCCCGGGTCGACGAAGGACTGGGATTTCAGCCACTTGACTCCGGCCAGAAGGTCCTTGAGCTCGTTGGTCCCGATCATCTGGTGAAGGATCGTATTCTCCAGCGTCTTGCTGATCGCCGTCGCACTCCGGTTATCCACGGAAAAAACCAGGTAGCCCTTGTCCAGAAGAATTTGGTTGAAAAGGCCCATGCCCTGCCAGATGTTGAGGACGGTGGGAGCGGAGGGTCCGCCATAATGGTAGAGGATGACCGGGTATTTCTTTTTCGGGTCGAAGTCTTTGGGTTTGAGAAGCTGGGCGGGGAGCGCAAACCCGTCATCGGCGGCTATGGTGAAGATCTCCGGGGTCTGGAAATCGAACCCGGAGAGGACATCCGACTTCGGCCCGGCGACGAGCTGCCGCGCGGCGCCTTCGTTCCGGCACAGATAAAGAGACGGCGGAGTCGAGGCGGTGGAATACAGATCGAAATAGAACTGGCCGTCCGGACTGAAAGTGACGGAATGAAACCCGTCTTCGCGGGTGAGACGCTGCCTTCCGCTCCCGTCCAGCCGGATCTTGTAGAGATGGCGTTCCAGGGAAGATTTTTCGAGCCCGGTGAAATAGAGCCACTGGTTTTTCTCATCGATCGCCACCACGGAACGGCCGTTCCAGAAGGAGGTCTGGAAGGGGGCCCGGACCGCCCAATCCCCCTTGGTGATCGGGTTCAGGAGTTTTCCTTCGGTGTCGTAGAGATAAAGGTGCTTGAATCCGCTCCGTTCCGACCCCCAGATGAAACGCTTCCCATCCTTGAGGAAATAGAGGTCGTCGCCGACATTCACCCAGGCCTCATCGGTTTCCTTGAGAATATGGGAGGTCCGGCCGGTTTCCCGGTCGGCGAAATAGATATCCTGGACGTCCTGGTCGCGGTTGAGGGTTTGGACGCTCAGCTTCCGGCTGCCGGGAAGCCAATCGACGTGCACCATATACTCGTCCGGCCTGCCGGTACCTTCTACCCAGGTCGTCTCACCTGAACTCAGCTCGGCGATGCCGACCCGGGCCGTCTCGATTCTCTCCCCGACCAGAGGATATCGCTGCTTGATCACCCTGGGATTAAAAGGCTGGAAGTCGTAATAAACGAATTCTGTGACCCCGGAGACGTTAATCTGGAGGTAGGCGAGGGCTTCGGAATCCGGCGACCACCAGAGTTCGGTCGCATCGCGGTTGAAGACGTCCTCCCCGTACATAAAGCTCAACTCGCCGTTGAAGATAGTTTCAGAGCCGTCCCGGGTGAGCGGCCGCTCGGTCTTCCTGAGGAGGTCATAGACATAGATGTTGCGGTCCCGGACGTAGGCAATGATCTCCCCGTTCGGCGAGAAGCTGGCGCCGATCTCTTCCTCCGGGGTGTCGGTCACGCGGATGAAGCGGGATGCCGCCGTGTCGAGGACATAGATATCGCCCCCGAAGGAATAAGCGGCGTATCGACCCTCTCCCGTGAACGATTCGGGCCAAGGCAGGGATTTCGGCGCTCCGTCTTTGCCCAGATATTTCTGCAGGTCTTGAAGGGCTTTGGCTGCATCCAGAAGAATGGTGCGCTTTCCAGTCTTGGGGTCCAGGATTTCCAGGGTCCGTTCTTCTTTGGGCTTGTTCACGTCATAGTAGAGCGCGGTGCTGTTGTCGAGCCATTGATAGACAGGCAAGGCGAAAGCTTCCTGGGACTCGTCGCTATAGATCCATTCCACGGTTATCTTCCTCTTTTCCTGGGCGATGCCGGCAGAGGACGCGGCCATGACCAGGAACAAGCAAACCAGGGTTCGCTTTCTAAACAAGGGGGATTTCATCGGACTAACCTCCTCCGGCCGGGGAATAACTAGCCATGTCAGAAGGACTATATCTTTCCCGGCGAACCGGTGTCAACCGGACTTTTTTTGCAGATTCTTAACAGACTTTTAACAGCTTGGTGACAAGTCCATAAGGGGAAAAGCCTATCTTGGGGACGGAGAACGAAATGGAGAGGAGCCCCGCGATGAGAAACCCGAGATGCCACGTCATCCTCAACCCCGCCGCCGGAAGCGGCAGAGCCGGGAGGGAGGCCTCCCGGATCCTGGCGGCGCTGCGGAAGTCCCTGGGCGTCGGCTACACCTTTTACCTCACCCGGAAGCCCCTCGACGCCACGGCCATTGCCAGGGATGCCATCTTGGACGGGGCCGAGCTCGTCGTCGCCGTCGGAGGGGACGGGACGATCCAGGAGGTGGTGAACGGGTTTTTCATCGACGGCCGCCTCATCAGCCCTGATTGCCAGCTCGGGATTATCAGTACGGGCACGGGCCAGGGGTTCGCCCAAAGCCTCGGCCTTCCGGTGGACATCGAGAGCCAGTGCGAGATCGTCGCCTCCGGCGAGGCCCGCCGGCTGGACATCGGCCGGGCCTTCTTCGCCAACGGGAACGGGGAACCCGGCTTCCGCTACTTTGTCAACGAGTGCCAGGCAGGAATCGGCGGGGTCGTTGTCGAGAACGTCCGGTCGCAGCACAAGAGGCTCGGCGGAACGCTGGCTTTCGGCTTAAAGACCCTGAGCGTGGCCATGAGTTTTCCTGAACCTGAGATCACCGTCTCGATCGACGGCGGCCCCGGGCAGCCCGGGAAGTTCATCGGGGTCGTCGCCGCCAACGGCAATTCCATGGCCGGAGGTATGCGGCTGACCCCCCGGGCGGATGTCGGTGACGGGCTGCTCGATTTTCTCTTCATCGAGGAGCAGACGCTCCTCGAGCGGCTGCATAATTTTCCCAAGATCTATTCGGGCCGTCATCTCGGCTCGCCCAAGTTCAACTATCTCCAGGGGAAGACGCTGTCCCTGGCCTCGAAACAAAAGGTCCTCTTCGAGGCCGACGGCGAGCTCCTGGGATGCCTTCCCTGCGACATCCGGATCTGCCCGGCGGTCCTGCCGGTCCGGGCCGCCATTTCGAACAACTGAGGAAAGATCATGCCGGCACTCCTATCCAGAATACAGAGAGTGGAATTCGAGGCCAGGATCTTCGTTTCTTTCGGTCTCGTCATCCTCATATCCATACTTTCCTTCGGGCTTTTCGCCGGGACTCCGGCCAACGCGGTCTTCTTCGGCCGGGCGCTTGGCCTGACTCAGAAAAGCGCCTCGCCGCTGGGCTTTGTCGCGGCCGCCGTGCTCATGGCCGCCGCCTCCTTCCTCCGGATCTGGTCGGGGAGCGTCCTGACCTCCGGGCGGATGATGTCCTTCCAGGTCCGGGTGGACAGGCTCTGTTTTTCAGGCCCTTATCTAATCGTCCGCAACCCGATCTACCTGGCCGACCTTATCGCCTTCGCCGGGTTTGCCCTGTGCCTGCCGCCGGTCGGCATAGTCCTTCCGGTCCTCATCTTCGGACACTACACCCAGCTCATCGGCTATGAGGAAAGATCCTTGCTCAGGGAGTTCGGAAGGGAATACGCCGATTACCGGAGCCGGACCCCCTCGATCATACCTACTCCGCGGAGTCTCCGGCGGCTTCCCCCGGCCTTCAAAAAATTCAAAATCAGCCGGGACGGATTGAGGCACAACGCCCTCTATCTCCTCTTCATCCCCGGTTTTCTGATAGCCGCCGCCACGGACAGGCTCCTCTGGGCAATCCTCCTGGGGGTGCCTGCCGTGGTGGACTGGGCGGTCGTCCACACCAGGATCGGGACGGCGAAGGACGAGGCGGGTCCGGCCAAAAAAAAACAGCCCGGGAAAGTCTTCCGCGACGTCCTTTACGCCAACTGCTGGGAGGACCCGGCCCTCGACAGGGAGGCTTTCCATATCACTCCCGATGATGTTGTCTTCTCCATCACTTCGGGAGGCTGCAACGTCCTCACGTTCCTCATCGACAATCCCCGCAAAGTTATCGCCCTTGACCTCAATCCTCACCAGAACTATCTCCTGGAGTTGAAGATCGCCGCCCTCCGGAATCTCTCCTACGAGAGGCTGCTCGAATTCAGCGGTGTCCGCGCCTCGGCGGCCCGGCTGCGCGATTACCGGCTGCTCCGGCCTTCCCTGAGCCCGGAGGCCGCCGGATTCTGGGACCGCTGCCCGAAGAAAATCGCCGGCGGCTTCATCCACTGCGGCCGCTACGAGGGCTACATGCGGCTCCTGCGAAAAGCCGTCGTCGTTCTCTCCGGGAAGCGGAAGCTCGTCCGAAAGTTTTATGAGTCCGGAAGTCCGGCGGCAAGACACAATCTTTTCCACAAAAAATGGGAGGGCCCGGCCTGGCGGTTTCTCACCCGCGTCATGCTCAGCCGGCGGCTCAACGGCTGGCTCTTCGACCGGGCTTTCTTTGCTTATCTTGACGAGGACTTTTCTTTCGGCCGGCATTTCGCCGCCAAGGCCGAGCGGGCGCTCACAGAACTCCCACTGAAAGAGAACTATTTTCTCTCCTACATCCTTTTGGGAAGGCCGTATGATGAAGCGAGCCTACCGCATTATCTGAGAAAAGAGAACTGGGAACTCATCCGTAGCCGTCTCGACCGCATCGAGATTGTCACCTCGAGCTGCGAGAGCTTTTTTGCGCAGCTTAAGGATTCTTCCATCTCCAAGTTCAATTTCTCGAATATCTTCGAATGGATGCCCCAGCCGGCCTTCGAAGCGCTCCTCAAAGAGACAATTCGCGTAGCCCGGGAGAGGGCGGTCCTCACTTACCGGAATCTTCTGGTCTTCCGGGAGCGCCCCGCTGCGCTCCAGGCTAAAATCATCTCCTGCCGGGAGCTCGCCTGGTCTCTCCGGGCCAAGGATCTCTCTTTTATCTATGACAACTACGTGGTCGAGAGAATCAGCAAGGAGAAGGCCGGATGAACTACACCGTGGCCGCTGTTTCCGGCGGGCGCCGTCTCAAGGATTTTCTGAAGCTCCCCTTTGAGATCTATCGCCGCGACCCGAACTGGGTGGCGCCCATCGTCTCCGAGGTGCGCCGGACGCTCGACCCGACAAGGAACCCGTACTTCGCCGACGCCTCGCTCGCGCTCTTCCTTTGTTACAGAGGACGGACTCCGGCCGCCCGGGTGGCGGTCATTATCAATCGCCGGCACGAGAAAAAATTCGGCGTCCGGACCGCTTTCTTCGGCTTCTTCGAAACCCGGAGCGACCTGGGCGCCGCCCGGGCTCTGCTCAGCGCGGCGGAAAGATACGGGCGCGATCAAGGCGCCCGGACGATCGAAGGGCCCTTCAACCCGAACCACTACTCGGAACTGGGGTTGCAGCTCGACGGGTTCGGGACCCCTTCCGGATTTTTCCAGACTCATAATCCGTCCTATTACCGCGACTTTCTCGAACTCGCCGGCTACAGCCTTTCCTATCGCTTCCAGACGATGCGGAACGACGATATTCGCGGGACGGTCCTCCGCCGTTTCGGAAACCCGCTTCCGCCGCCGGCCGAGGCCGACGGATATCTCGTCCGTTCACTGAACAAGAGAGATTTGACCCGCGAGCTGGAAAGGATCCGCGAAGTGAACAACGCGGCCTTTGCTTCGAACTGGCACTTTCTGCCCTTGACCAGCGAAGAATACCTTTTTTCGGCGAAATACCTGAGCGTTGTCACCCGTCCTGATCTGATCAAGATCGTTGAACACAACGGGGAGCCGGTGGCTGTCCTCCACTGTGCGCTGGACATCAACCCCATCCTGAGCGAGTTCAAGGGCCGGGTCGGCCTCCTCAAATACCTCCGCCTTATGCGCGAGAAAAAGCAAATCCGAACGCTTGTCATATACACGGTCGCCATCAAGCCGGCCCATCAGCACACCCGAATTTACAGGCTCCTGTTGCAGGAGTTCTGCCGGATGGCCCAGGGTTTCGATGTCCTGGAAGCGACCTGGGTTTCACCCGACAACATGCCCGCTCTCCGGGGGGCTGAAAACCTGGAGCTGAAACCGGACAAACAGTTCGGCATCCTCGAGAAAAAGTTGAGTTGATGCCATGGCCAGAACACTCGCACCTCGGGACTGGGGGCTTCAGTCCGGAGCCGACGGGGCTCTCGAAGTCGGGCCTTTCCGCGCCGTTGACCTGGCCCGGGAGTTCGGCACGCCGCTTCATGTGCTGAACAGCGGGCGCCTGCAGGAAACGGCCGGCCATTTCAGGAGATCCATGGAAAGCGTTTATCCGGGCCGTAGTTCCATTCACTATGCCTTTAAATGCAACTCTGTTCCGGCCGTCGTCGAGACCGTCCGTCGGGCGGGCATCAAGGCCGAGGTCATGAGCGGGTTCGAGCTCGAGCTGGCTCAGCAGCTCGGATACTCAGGAGAGGAGATCATCGTCAATGGCCCGGGGAAGACGGAGGCCTTCCTCCTCGAGTGTTTGCGGGCGAAAGTACGCTTCATCATCGTCGATTCCTTGGGCGAGCTTCAGGCTCTCGCCGCGATCGCCGAGGCCCGGAATAAGGGTGCCGACATCCTGCTCCGGGTCAATCCCGACTTTGTCCCCCGTGGTCTGAACAGGGGAACGGCGACAGCCAGTCGCAAGGGCTGCGCTTTCGGTCTCGACCTTGAAGCCGGCGAGCCGCAGGCTGCGCTGGAAATGATCAAGGAACTCAAGAGAGTGCACTTTCACGGCTATCACTTTCACATCGGCACCGGGATCCGCAACCCCAGGGAGTACTCCAGGGCGATCGGGCGTTTGGCGCCGCTCATCAGGCAAACCCGCGCCGCCGGCCTTCGGGTCGAGGTCATGGATGTCGGAGGCGGGTTCGCCTCGATGACGACCCGCGAAATGACCACCCGCGAGTTTCTCATCTACCAGGGCCTGGAGCGATTGCCGGCCGGGCTTCGAGAGGGCGAGGACGCGGGATTCGAGGATTTCGCGCGCGCCATCTCGGAGGCGCTCCTCGGGATATTCCCGGGGGATGAGCTTCCGGAGCTCATCGCCGAGCCCGGACGCTCGATCGCCGGCCCGAACCAGTTCCTGCTTCTCACGGTCCGCTACGTGAAGGAGAGGCCGGGCGTCCGCAAGTGGCTCATCACCGACGGCGGGCTGGGAACGGTCACTCTTCCCACCTTTTATGAATACCACGAGGTCTTCCTGGCCGACGAGGTGAACCATCCGCGAACGGAAAAGGTGACGATCGTCGGGCCCGTCTGCTTCGCCTCGGACATCGTCTACCGGAACAAATGGATGCCGGCCGTCCGCCCCGGCCAAGTCCTCGCCGTCATGGACAGCGGGGCCTACTTCATCGCCCAGGAATCCTCGTTCGGGTTTGCGCGGCCCGCCGTGGTGGCCGTCGATGGAGACTCCTGCCGTCTCGTCCGGCGGCGGGAGTCGTTCGCGGACATGACCGGCCGCGATATGTTCGAAAATCCTGTCCGCATAAAGGAGGAGGAAAATGAAATTCGCAGTGATCAGGCAAGACACAAACCCTCTGCGGGACCGGCTGGCTGAGGCGGTCGTCCGGACGTGCGTCGGGCACGGGCACGAGGTCTCGACGCCCGAAAACGGCGTCCAGTTCGTCCTCAACCTCACCGACACCTCGTCTCCGAGCCTGTTCCGGCGCAAGGCCCAGTCCATCTTCGTTTTTTCGCTGGTGACGGCGGAGGGGCCGGTACCGGACCTGCGCGCGCTTTGCTACGCGACGCTCGTCCGGACGCTCTCCAACATCGTCATCTGCGCGGTCCCATCCGGGAACGGCGACGGGAAGTGCGAAGTCTACTTCACGACGCCTGAGGCCGGGTTCTACCACCTGGCTTTCGATCCCGAGGAAGTTTACAGGCGCATCATCCCCATCGCCGGCGCCCATTTCGCCATCGGGAACCGGTTCTCGCTCGACCTGCCCCCACGTTACTGGGAAACATCGCCGGTCATCGAGAAGATCAAGGTGTTCGGCGGAGAGCTCGACCGGCTGGGCGTTCTTCCGGCGCCCTTCCCGCTCCGCGAGGTCCTCTCCGAAGAGAGCATCCAGCACATCTTCAGCCTGTTCGAGATGAAGGGATTGAGCTATGGAAACATGAGCGCCCGCGAACGCATCCCCGAGCTCGGCGATACCACCTTCTGGATGACCGCCCGGGGGATCGACAAGTCCAAGGTCAGCAAGGTGGGCTGGGATGTGCTTCTCGTCAAGGGGTTCGATTACCCGGCTGGGAAGGCGCTGGTCAGCGTGCCGCCCGAATATGATTCGAGGGCGCGGGTCTCGGTCGACGCCGTCGAGCACGAGCTCATCTACCGGACGTATCCGGATGTCGGCGCGATCGTCCATGTCCATGCCTGGATCGACGGCGTCCTCTGCACCCGCCAGAACTACCCCTGCGGTACGATCGAGCTGGCCGAAGCCGTTGTAGAGATGCTCCGGCAGACCAAGGAGCCCGCCCGGACCGAGGTCGGCCTCAAGAACCACGGCCTGACCATAACCGGGCCGAGCCTGGACGAAATATTCGACAGCATCCGCGGCCGGCTGCGGACCGAAGTCCGGATGATGGCCTGAGCGGGGAAAGGAGGGGACGGCCATGGACATGTACGCCTTGCGGACGCTGCGGAGCCAGCCCGTGCGCCTTCTGCTCACAATCGGCGGAGTGGCGCTCTGCATCATCCTGATGCTTTTCCTTCTCTCGGTCTATCGGGGAGCGGCTGACGGATCGGTGGACTACATCCGCCGGAACAAGGCCGATCTCTGGGTCCTGCAGCGGAACGCCACCAACATCCTCCGGGGGTCGTCGCTCCTCTCGGCCGCCCAGGAAGAAAGGGTCGCTGCGATCCCGGGCGTCAAAAAAGTTTCCTCCGTCCTCTTTTTGCTTTCCACCATCAAGAAGGGAGGGAACGTTCGGACAGTCTTTCTGACGGGTTTCGAGCCGGAGTCGGGGCTGGGCGGCCCGCCCCAGCTCGTCCTGGGCCGCAATGTCAGGAGGGACGATGAGATCGTGCTGGACAAATCGTTCGCTCAAAAATTCAATTTCGAAGTGGGGGATGAGGTCGATCTTCAAAGCCGCCCGCTCAAAGTGGTCGGCATCAGCGCCTGGACCAATGCTTTCGTCATCCAGTACGCTTTTGTGACGCTCCGCTTCGCCCGGGAGCTGATCGGCTTCCCTTCGCTGGCCACGTGCTTTCTGGTGAGGATCGAGGAAGGGTCTGATAGAGGGGGGATTCAATCGCGGATCCGCGCGGAGATCCCGGGGCTCGAGGTCTATGACCATGCGACCTTCCTGGAGAACAATATCCGGGAGATGAAGTCCGGCTTCCTGCCGCTCCTGTATACCGTGGCCGCGATTGGGGCGATCGTCCTGACCGTGATCCTCAGCCTCCTCCTTTCGGTCAACATCCTGGAGAGGAGAAAGGACTTCGCCATACTCAAGACCATCGGTTCGCCGTTGCCCTTTCTCTGGGGGATGGTCGTCAAGCAGGCCGTGCTGATCTCTTCGGCTTCGAGCTTGGCCGCTCTGGCGGCGTTTTACCCGCTGGTCCGGCTCATCGAGAGGGTCTCTCCGGAGGTGAGCACAAAGTCGACGGCCGGACAGATCGCGGCGGTGGTCCTGGCGGTCGGACTGATGAGCCTTTTGAGCTCGGGGATCTCGATCCGCAGGCTGCGCCGCATCTACTTCCTGGAGGCGTTCCGATGAGCGGATGGGATGATCTTGCACCGGTTGCCCGTTGCGAGGGCTTGAGCAAGTTTTTCGGCGCCAATGAGCATCAGACCGCGGCGGTCCGGGATGTGACTCTCCAGGCTCATGCGGGAGAGATCATCCTGCTCCTCGGTCCGAGCGGGAGCGGGAAGACGACTTTGCTGACCCTGCTCGCTGGACTGAGCCGGCCGACCTCGGGACGCGTGCTGCTTTTCGGCAAAGATATCGAGAGCTACGCCTCGCGGGAATTGCAGCAGGTGAGGGCCCGCCGCATCGGCTTTATATTCCAGACGTTCCTCCTCATAGATTCCCTGACCGCGCTAGAAAACATCGAGATCGTCTTGCGCTTCAACGGCAAAGGGAGAGGGGAGAGGAGGAGGCGCGCCCGCGAGCTCCTCCTGGAATTCGGGATCGGGCATCTGGAAAGGAAGTTCCCTCAGACGATGAGCCAGGGCGAGAAGCAGCGCGTGGCCATCGCCCGGGCTATCGGGAATGACGCCTCGCTTATCCTGGCCGACGAGCCGACCGGGAGCCTGGAGACCAGGCAAGGTTTCGGTGTCATCGAGCTTCTGCGCCGGCTGGCCAAAGATCAGGGGAGGTGCGTAATCGTGGCCAGCCATGACCTCCGGCTCCGTGAGTTCGCCGACCGGATCTTCCGGCTCGAGGACGGCTGCCTTCAACCGGATGCAGCCTGATGACTCGGCGCCAGGCAACGGGGTCAGCCAGGCAACGGGGTCAGGTCTCAACATTCAACAATTGGCAATACGGCTAAGGATTTGTTGATTGTTGAGACCTGACCCCAATTGACCTCTGTTGGGCGCTATTGGCCGGAATCCCGGTTTTGATACTCCGCGGCCAGAGTTTCGTCATACGGCGCTCTTCGGGAGGGGCATTTTTCACGGGGGCAGAGCTCACAGGCCGTGAAGCCTTCCTCCGACGGAAACAGGATCCCCGAGATGGATTTCCGGGGCAGCATGAGCATGTGGTCCGTCAACCTGACGCCGACGGCCTTTTCCGTATCACCGAAGAGCGAAAATAGCGGCCGCTGCTCACTGATCGGCCAGTCCTCGAGGGAGCCGGGGCTCATATTGGAGAGGCAGGCGAACCCCCAGCGGTCTTTGAGCTTGTCGGCAAGCCAAGCAGCGCCCTGTTCGAGGACCAGGTTGGCGATTTCTTCAAGATAGTATTGCTTGAGCAGGTCGCCAAATGCGGCGGCCCTCTGCTCGAGCGCGGGCCCGATGGTCATGATGTAAGGAAAGACTTTCTGGGCGCGGTCCAGGTTGTGCCGGAGGACCCGGCTCTGGAAGACGACACCCGCCACTTCGACGCTCCCGGCGTCCTTCCTGCCCACATAGGAGATGTCGTAGACGGCCCGGAGATCGACGAGAAGCCGCGCCGATTCGATGAGTTCTTCCAGATGAGATGATTCAACCCGCTCAGGGCGGACGTGCAGGCGCATGGCGATCTCGCCGGCTTCCCAGCTCACCGGGATATGATCGATTATCTCCATTTCGCTCCTGGCCCCGCCGTCGGGGCTATCCAGAATATTATTCCCCTGGGCGATAAAGTCAACTCGGAGGGGGATCGATGACAAAATCCCCCTTTTCCAAAGGGGGGATAATAAAGATGCCGCGGGCCTGCCCTCCCGGGGTTACCACACTGAACATCTTAGAGCCGATTTCCCGTTGACATTCCTGTTTTGATTTGATAATGATAAGCCGGAATCTGATAGAGGATTCGGATCTATGTTTATGGGGGTGGCCAAATGGGACTTGTGACCCGCAAGCTGGGGGATATCGTTATCCTGGATGTCCGGGGCGATCTGGTCGCCAGTTCGATAGACGAGGTCGCCATCCGTCAGCACGTAAAGGACGGTCTCGCGACCGGTGTCAAGCGCTGGCTGGTCAATTTCGCCGAAGTGCCGTTCATGGACAGCTCCGGATTCGGCGAGGTCCTGGCCAGCTTCATTTCCGCCCGGAATGCGGGCGGCCAGCTCAAGCTCGAGAATATTCCGGCCAAGGTCCGGCTTATTTTCAAAATCACCGGCCTCGAGGGTGTGTTCGAGATATTTGACCAGGAGGAAGCCGCGGTGAGGAGCTTCTTTGAGACCCGGCCCCCTGGACAATAACCCGGCCGTCAGACGACGGGCCTGCCTCGCTCTTTTTTTTGCGTTCGGCTTCGGAGCGGCCGCCTGGCTATCCGCTTCCGGCGAGGAAGGGGACAAAAAAGAGAAAACGAGCGGGCTGGCCGCCCTGCCCATCATCTTCTACACGCCGGAGACGAAATGGGCGGCCGGGATTGGGGGAGTGTACTATTTCAGGCTGACCAAAGATAAAACGATCTCACGCCCTTCGAACGTCCAGTTCGTTGGCATCTACTCACAGAGGAAGCAGATAAACTTCGAGGTCAACCCCGATCTCTACTTGAAAAAAGGCCTCCACATCCAGACGAAGTTCCAGTTTTCCGATTTTCCCGATCAATTCTATGGGGTTGGCAACAATACGACCGCGGACATGGAGGAGCCCTTTACTTCGAGGTTCGGGAAGGTGAGCATCGAAGCTCTGAAAAAGGTCCGGGGCCCGCTCAACGTCGGTTTTCAGTATTTTTTCGACGAGACGAAGATGAAGGAAGTGGAGGAGGGTGGGATGCTCGAATCCGGCAGCATCACCGGGAGCGCCGGCGGCACCGTCTCGGGATTCGGCTATTTCATGACCTATGACAGCCGGGACAGCATCTTCTATTCCTCTTCGGGGAGCTTCCACCAGTTCTTAGCCATGGCCTTTGGCAAGGCGCTGGGGAGTGACTTCGGCTTCAACCGGTTCTATCTTGACCTGAGGAAGTATATCCGGTTCTCCTTTGCCCACTGCCTGGCCCTTCAGACGCGCTTCCTTTTTCAGACTGGAGATCCGCCTTTCTGGAGGATGGGGCTTCTCGGAGGCCAGGAGAGCATGCGCGGTTACTACTCCGGCCGCTACCGGGACAAGAACATGATCACCCTTCAGGCCGAATACCGCTGGACACCCATTTTCTGGCGGCTTGGGCTGGTGGCCTTTGCCGGTCTGGGCGACGTGGCGGCGACTCCGGACAGCTTTGACTTGGGAGAGTTCAAATATTCTTATGGCTTGGGCTTGCGGTTTGTCTTTGACCCTAAGCAGCGGCTTCACATCCGGTTGGACTTCGGGTTCGGCGAAGGGACGTCGGGATTCTATTTCACGGCCGGCGAAGCGTTTTAATATCGCCTACTTGATGAGATACAGCTTCTCCTGGCGCGGCCGGAAGAATTTCCAGCCTTCATCCGTGAGATAGACCGGGTCCTCGGCCATCATGGTCACCTTCTGGCCGCCCCATTCCGGCACCTCGGTTTGGGAGTTGAGCTCCATGGCCAGGTAGGATCCTCTCCGCAAGAGCCTCGCCGGTTCGTTCGGGTCGCGCTTGGCGCTCCGGAAATCGATCGAAGCGCCCAGGCCGTGTCCCTGGTAACCCAGCGGATGGGAATAGATCATGGCGGCTATCCCCTTTGTCTTCATCTCGGCCATGGTTTCTTCGTAGACCTCTCCGGCGGGCTTGTCCGGCCGGGAAAGTCGGGCCAGTGCGTCCTGGAGGGCGTTTGTGTTGGCCAGGGCTTTTTGGAGACCGGCCGGGGCATCGCTCTCTCCCTCCCGGAGCACATAAGCCATTTTCTGCCAGTCCGAGTTCAGGCCCATATATTGCAGCCCGAAGTCGAGATGGACGACGTCGCCCCGTTCGATTACCGTTGCTTCTCTGGCCACCTGGAGGAATCCGCCGGCCGTCTTGTCCTCGGCCTTCTTCCGCCTCTGAACCCGGAGGTCAGGCTGGAACCAGGGCCGCAGATCCAGGGCGGCCGATTGGGAATAAAGCCACCGCCTGATGTCTCCGACGGTCGTTTGGCCCGGCGTAATGACTTCGTTTGAGAGCGCCCGCCGCGCCAGGACCTCAGTTACCCGGACAAGCTTGGCATAGTGATCGAACTCCTCCGGAATCCGGGTGTCCAGGTACTCTTCGATAAAGGGCGCCGCACTGACAAAGCGTTTTTCCGCTTCCGCCCCGAGGTTCTCGACAAGATACTTGTAGGTGTCGTGGGTCAGACTCCTCGTCACCCCACGCCGCCCGCCGATCCCCAAACCGATGGTCTTGGGTTTGAACTTCTCGTCCCATTCCTTCAGGGTTTTGAGGCCCGCCTTAGATATCTCGAAGAACCGCTCGACGTTTTCTTCATTGTAGCCCAGGACAGCGAGCTTCTTCAGCCCGGCTTCGCCGGCGTCCACAAAAGTAAAAATATCCCGGTTCCCGACGTAGGGACGTGGGGGCGCCACGCACTCGGTCAGCGGATCGTCGTGGAACTCCTCATTGACGACGATCCACATGCCCACACCGTGTTTTCTCAGCAGCGGCAGGATCATCTCGTGGCGCTTGACCAGCCAGCCCTCGCGCGTTTCGATCTGCGCGGCCAGAGGAAGCAGCGTCGGCAGGATCAGATCGGATGTAGGGGGACGGACCTTGGGGCCGGCGGCGCAGGAAGCCAGCAAAACGAGGCCAAGGGCGGCCGCCATGGCTTTCAGACGCAGGCGATGGCACTCCGAACGCATGGTTACCTCCGGTTTTGCCGTGTCACTCAAGCCGCTTCAAGAGGGCCTGGAAACGCGGCTCGTTTCGGATCAGGTCGAGGTTGCTGTCGTGTTCCAGCCAGCCCCGCTGGGTCAGGCCCGCGTCCACGGCCCGCTCTATGCAGTCCAGGGCCTCGGCCGCGCGCCCGGCAAGCGAATAGATGCAGGCTACATTGTAGATCACCATGGAGTCATCGGGCTCCAGGGCCAGTGCGCGCCTTGCCCAGTCAAGGCCTTTCTCATGTTCTCCCAGGGCGACCAGGCCGTTCGCTCCCATGTAGAGCCCCCGGGCGTCGTCCGGGTTGAGGTTGAGATGGTCCTCGGCGATGGCCACCCCGCGGCGACGCGACGAAGCCGCTTCTTCGTGACGGCCCAGGTCGTCGTAGATCTGTCCGACGAGGAGCGGAGACTGGTAATCTTCCGGCCGGGCCCGCCCGGCCTCCTCGTATTCCTGGATGGCCTGTTCGAGCTTGCCTTGGGCGAAGCTGTCCCGGGCGTAGAAATAGTGGGCTTCGAAGAGGTCGGAATCAAGCCGGATGGCCGTCCGGAAGGCCGCCTCGGCCTCAGAATGCCGGCCTCTGAGGGACAGAGCGGTGCCCAAGGACGCATGCGCTTCGGCCAGCTCGGGATCGAGTTCGATGGCCTTGGCCGCCGCCGCCGCGGCCCTCTCCAGATTGACGGGGTCGCGTCCCGCGTACAGGTACTGGTACGAGCAACAGTCTGCGATCCCGGCATAGGCCCGGGCGTAGGCCGGGTCGATGGCGATCGCCCTCTCGAAGAGATCCCGGGCGAAAGCGGTACCGCGTTTGTTGTATTTATAGAAGAATTTCCGGCCGCGCAGGTAGTATTCATAGGCGTTGATGTCTCGGGTTGAGGTTTTCTGCAAGGCGTCACGTTCGCCTGCGCTCAGGGTAAGCTGGAGAGCGTCCACGACGCGCCGGGAGATCTCGTCCTGGACAGCGAAGACGTCCGTGATTTGGCGATCGTAGCGGTCGGACCACAGCCGGAAACCGTCGGCCGCATCGATGAGTTCCACCGAGATGCGGAGGCGGTTGCCCGCCTTGCGCACGCTGCCGTCGAGCAGGGTGCTGACTCCGAGCTTCTCTCCTACTTCGGTCACATCGGAATCCTCCGACCTGAAGCGAAAGGCCGACGACCGCGAGACGACCCGCAGCCCCCTGACTTTGCCAAGGGCGATCATAATCTCCTCGGCAATTCCTTCGCACAGGTAATCCTGGTCATGGTCGGGGCTCATATCCCGGAAGGGAAGGACGGCGACGGAGCGGTCGAGCGAATGCGTCTCCTCGCTGAGGTCGGAGCGAAGGTTTTCCAGGCTGCGGTGGAGCTCTGCGGCCGAAGACCAGCGCTCGCTCGGGTTCTTCTCGAGACAGGAGCTGATGATCCGGCCGAACCGGAGCGGGAGCTGGGGGTTGAGCCGCGTCGGCGGCACAGGTGTATCGCGAAGGATGGATGCTATCAGGGCAGAACTGTTGGCCCCTTCGAACGGGCGGCGGCCGGTGGCCATCTCATAGAGGATGATGCCTATTGAGAAAATGTCCGAGCGGGCGTCCCCCTCGAGGCCCTGGACTTGTTCGGGGGACATGTAGGGGATCGTGCCTGAGATGAATCCCTCATCACTGTGAGCGGTCAGGGTCGTCGACCCTTCGCCTTGAAGAGTGGGTTCCTGAGGGGACAGGATGGCGAGTCCGAAATCGACGACTTTTACCCTGACGGTTTCACTCATCATGATATTGCTGGGCTTCAGGTCGCGATGGGTGATGCCCTGCTTGTGGGCGGCGCCGATGGCCTCGGTTACGCCGATGGCCAGGTCGAGCAGTTTTTTGAGGGGCAGGCCGCCGGGCTGGATGAGCTTTTCGAGCGATCCTCCGCGGATGATTTCCATGACAATGAAATGAAGACCCTCGGCTTTGTCGATCTCATAAATAGTGACGATATTGGGATGGTTGAGGGCGGCGATGGCCCGGGCTTCCCGTTCGAACATGGCCAGGCGCTCGGGGCTTGAGGAGGCCTCGGGGTCGAGCACTTTGAGGGCCACTTCACGGCCCAGCGTCTGGTCCCTGGCCCTCCAGACGGCACCCATTCCTCCCTCGCCGATCAGTTCGATCAGCTTGTAATGAGAAAGCATCCGGCCCGGAAGGAGTGTCATAGCGGAAGAACTATAGCGCCTGCCTGTCGTCTCTGTCAAGAAATCAGGGAAAACGGCTCTTCATTAATCGTTCATTTTGTCAGTGGAGACTTTTCCCGGATGAAGATTTGTAGGATACGGCTGGGTTCGCGGCCGAAGCCCTTGACCCGGATGGTGTCCTTTTCGAGCGTGACGACGGCGAAGGAGTTTTGGTCGGGCGTCTCGACCATGGCCTGAAAGGTCAGATAATGAATGCCGTTCCGGAGCGCGTAATCGCCGATGTGATGGTGGCCGGCGAAGTAGGCCTTGACGCAGGCGTGCCTTTCCAAAACCTCCACAACCTCCGCGTCGTTCCAAAGGTTTTGGGCGGCCTCGGGAAACACCGGGAAGTGGCCCAGGACGAGGGCGTTTTTTCGGGACTTTTCCGCCGCCTCGAGTTCCCGTTCAAGCCAGGTGATCTGCGCCAAGCTGATGCCGCCGTTCCAGCGCTGGGCATTCTCCTTTCCCTGGGCGCGGAGCCTCCAGTAGAGCGACTCGGCTTCCCTCTTCAGGGTCTCGTCGGCAGGGAAAGGATAGCGAAGCTCAAAACCGTCGAGGAGGATAAAACGCCAGCGGCCTCTGCCCAAGGAGTAGTAGCCATTTTTTAAACCGAGGGCGGGCAGGACCCGGTTTTCGTTTCCCGGTTGGATGTCAAAGTCGTGGTTTCCGACGAGGTGGTAAACGGGCGCTTTCAATATCTTGAAAAGCGGCATGACGGTGTCGAAGGACTGGATGTTATGATCGATGGTATCGCCGAGGTTGAAGATGAACTGGGCTTTTTCCTGGTTAAACACGGCCAGCGCTTCCTTAAGCTTATCGACAGAGGCGCTGTAATACCGGTTTCCCAATGGCTTCCCTGGATGGTATTGGATGTCGGCGATGACACCGAACCTGACAGCCTTCCTGCACCCGCAGGCAAGCCCGATTACGGCGAACGCCGCTAAAAAAGCCCAACCCTTTTTTCTCATCGGACGGCCTAAAATGTAATTTTACCACAATACAGATCACCAAAATATCAGATTCCAGCACGTGTTTGACCGGGAGGGGATGCCGATGATGAGGCGAGGGTCATATTTGCCTTGCCTGGCGAAAAGAAGCAGGAGGGGACGATGGTCCCCATTTTGTCCCTGATGGGAGTGAGTGGGCAAACGGTTTTTGACAGGGAATAAAAGATGTGTTAGATTTACAATTCCGATAGGACAAATAGAGATTAGAAAATTCGGATTGAGATGCCCAGGAAGAAAATGATCGCTATCATCATCGGCGCTGTGATGGGTGGAACCGCCGGCTTCCTTTACTATCGCTTCATCGGCTGCCGGAGCGGTGCCTGCATCATCACCGGCAACCCCTACATCTCGACGATCTATGGGGCCGTGCTGGGCGGCCTCGTCGCCAACCTTTTAAAGTAGTTGGCAGAAAAAAGGGTGGGAACGCGTCATAGCTCTAGGCCGCATTCTTGACACTGCCTGCGGCCGGCGATATAGTCGGGTTCGGCCAGGACGCCCAGGCCATGATTCCAGGCCGAAGGATAAATCAATGACCAACCCCCCGATCCGTGTCACTGTGTGGAATGAATTCATTCACGAGCGGACGGCTGCCTCGACGCGGGAGATCTATCCCGACGGCATTCATGAGGTTCTGGCTGCAGCGCTGCGGGAACATCTCGGCGCGGCTGTCGATGTCCGGACCGCGACGTTAGACGAGCCTGAGCACGGACTCTCCACCGCTGTTCTTGCCCAAACCGACGTTCTCACCTGGTGGGGGCATAAGGCCCATGAGCGGGTGAGCGATGCCGTTGTCGATCGAGTTCAGCAGCGCGTGCTGGAGGGGATGGGACTCTTGGTGCTCCATTCGGGCCATGCCTCCAAGATCTTCCGCCGTCTGATGGGGACGAGTTGTATGCTCCGCTGGCGGGAGGCCGCCGAACGCGAGCGGATCTGGATCGTCGACCCCTCGCACCGGATCGTGGACGGCCTCGAGGGAGAGTTCTTTGAGCTGCCCCATACCGAAATGTACGGAGAGTACTTCGACATCCCCCGGCCGGACGAAGTCATTTTCATCAGTTGGTATGAGGGGGGAGAAGTCTTCCGCTCCGGCTGCACGTTCCGCCGCGGCAAGGGTAAGGTCTTCTACTTCAGCCCCGGCCATGAAACATTCCCCATCTATCATGACGCCAACGTACGCCGGATCATCGCCAATGCGGTCTCTTGGGCGGCGCCCTCCGGTTCGCGATATTTCGGGGACGGCCGCCGCATCGAGCAGCCGCTCAGCCCCATCGCCGCCAAGCACACCGTGGATGAATCGCTCCACCGCAAAAAGTAGGATGGCTCTCCTGTAAAAAGCGATTCGCATTTTTGGATACGGGAGGATTGCATGAAACACGCCGGCCTGCCGAATTACGTGGCTTCGGCCAATCCCTTGCCTCTCTCCCGCCGCATCCCCTGGTACTTGAGTACGGCCCCATCCTATGCCGCAGTCATGCTCTGGTTTGTGTTCTGGCAGGATGTGCCGGTCGGGAGCGGCCTTTCTTCCGAAGCCGGTCAGTACTCCTCCTTCGCCGGCGGCGTCCTTTCGCACGGTCTTGCCCTGGCCCTGGCCGGAGTCGTCATTGCGGCGTTTCTCTGCTGCTTTGCCTTTTACCTGGCGCCGGCCCTGCTTGGACTCAAGAGCGGTTTTCCGCTCTACATCGTGGGCACGTCGACTTACGGCGTGCGCGGCGGTTTCCTGATGCCGGGATTCCTCATGGGGTTGCTCCAGTTCGGCTGGCTCGGCATTAGCTCTTTCTTCTCCGCCCTTCTCCTGTGCGCGCCCTTCGGTTACGGGGCCCTCACTCCGCTTCACCTCGTCGTCGCCGCCCTGTGGGCGATAGCGGCCGCCTTCATGGGCCTGAAGGGCATCCGCTATGTCGCCCGGGTTGGCACCTTTGCGCCTATCGTTCCGGTCGTTACGCTTATCATCCTTGCCGCCGGGACATTCCGCGGTCTCGCCAGTTTTGAGCCTCGGACGATCATTGACGCCGGCCTCGGCGCATCGGTCACCCTGAAGAGCCAGGCTGTCCTCCACGCCGGTCCTGCCTTGTCCGGCACCCAGGTTCTGGCCCTGATCTTGACCTACATCATCGGCTTCTTTGCCACGGCCGGAGCCGCGGGCGCGGATTTCGGGATGAACAGCCGGCATAACAAAGACGTGTTCTTCGGAGGCCTTGTCGGGATTGGGCTCACGACGGTTTTCGCCGGAGGGCTGGCGCTGCTCGTCGTCGCGGGAGGGCACGGCCTCGGGCTGCTCAAGGATGGAGCTGTTCTCCGGGCCACATCCCTGCTGCCCGGGGTCATCGGATCCAAGGCCTCCGCTGTCTTGATGTGGCTTCTTGCGCTGGCGGCATTCCCCTCCAGCTGTTTTTCCACTCTCATCGCCTGCAACAGCTTCAAGGCGACTCTGCCGAAAGTCAACCCGTTCCTTTCAGTCGGTCTGGGCACGCTCGCCAGCATAGCCATCGCCGTCAGCGGCTTGGCGGGAAATTTGATACCGGTTTTCACCATCATCGGCGCCTCGTTCGGCCCGATCTGCGGGGCCATGGCGGCGGATTATAGTCTCACCGGTCGCCGCTGGCCTGGACCGAGAGCGGGTTTCAACCCCGCCGGTTGGATCTCCTGGGCCTTGGGCTTTATCGTGGGGATTGCCGATTTCATCCCGGGAATGAAACACATCATTCCCGCTCCGCCCGTCGCGGCTATGCTAACGGGCTTCCTTGTCTATAGCATCCTGGCCAAGGCAGGGTTGTTGACCCGCACTCTCTCCCTGGCTTCGGCGAAGGCAGAGTGATTGAGAAATCAGGGCGATTACTTCGCTTTCTCTCCTTTGACGATCTTGTTCTGGTGGGCTCCCTTGGTCGTGTGGATCAGGTACCCTTCTTCTCCGGGCAGCCAAAATTCCGCGAGAACGTATTCCGTGACGTATTCGGTATACGACGGCTCGAAGTTCCCCACTACATCAAAGACCAGCTGGAGCTCTTCGACGGGTGTTTCCGGCTGCGCCAGCCTTCCCTGGACTGGGACCAGGATCTCCTCGGCGCCGGTTTCCTTCCGCAGAGCGATCTGCCCTTCTCCTTTCGGCGCTACCGAGTAATCCCCAGCCGGGAATGTCTTGCCTCCCGCTTTAAACTTGAACGGGATTTTAAATGCGCCTTGGGCATACGTGAGAGTACTGCCCGCAATGAGGACAAAGACGAACGCCAGAACAGAAATAACGGCCAAACGCTTCATGTCAATCCTCCCCCATTTTTACGCACGCTTTCTTAAACGCCATTATGTGGGATTCCCCTCTCCCTTGCCTTCACTCATAACGCTCTAATCATATTATCTCGGTCCAGCTGACGCCCTCGACCGGACCGCGACGGGCCGCGGCCACTTCGGTCGGGACGCCGCCCTTAAGGGCGTCTTCCATGGCCATGACGAACATGTCGATCTCCTCGAGCGTCGTGTAAACGTTGGGCGACACCCGGAGGGCCTGGTAATCGAAGACCGAGTTGGGCGGGGCTCCTCCGACGAGCGGAACCACGACGATCCGGTACTTGTCCATCAGGAATTTCGCCAGATCCCTGACGTCGATGCCGTCGATATAGACCGCCGCAACTCCCCACGCCTGAGGCGGCTCCGAGAGGTCCGACAGCACCTTGATGCGCGGATGCTTCCTGAGCGCGTTGGCCCAACGGAGCGTCAGATAGCGGAGCCGCGCGGCTTTGCACTCGGCGCCGATGGCCTGGTGGAACGCCAGCGCTTCGCCGAGGGCCGCCCGGATGGCCCAGGGGTGCGTCCCGATGGATTCGAACTTGCGGATATCGTTGTCCTGCTGCTCGGGAGCCGCCTGGAGAGGCCAGAATCTCGGGATCATCTCCCGGCGCACGTACAGGCAGCCGTTCCCGAGCGGCGCCAGCAGCCACTTGTGGAGGCTGACCCCGTAGGCGTCGCACTCGAGTTCCCTGAGCTTGAACGGGAAGTGTCCCAGGGCGTGCGCTCCGTCGACGATCGTCACGATCCCCTTGGAACGGGCCAGCTGAGAAATCCGCTTCACCGGGAAGAGCTGAGCCGTCAGGTTGGTGATGTGAGTGAAATGAAGGACTTTAGTCTTGGGGGTGATCGCTTTCTCGAACCGCTGGTAGAGATCATCCTGTGTCGTCGGCACCGGGAACTGGAATCGCGTCACCTTGATCCCCTCGCGCCGCATGCGCTGGTCCCAGGTCGTAAGCATGCGGGGGTAATCCTGCTCGGTCGTGACCACCTCGTCGCCGGGCTTGAGGTCGATCCCGTTCTGGACGATCTGGAGAGCCTCGCTGGCCCCGCGCGTCAGCGCGATCTCATCGGGGTCGCAGCCGAATTCGGCCGCCATCCGGAGCCGGATCGTCTCCGCGTTCCTGGCTACCATGGCTTGGTAATGGACGGGCAGCATGTTGATCATATCCATATAGCGCCATTCCGATTCCAGGGCGACGCGGGGCGTCGGGGAGGTGAAGCCGTTATTGAGGTTGATGAGGGAACGGTCCAGCTTGAAGGCCAGCTGGATCTCCCTCCAGTAGAATTCGTCCTTGGCCACTTCAATCGGCGACTTGTCAGCTACCGTCTGCGCGGCGGCCGCGACGCGCTCGATCGCATCAGCTTTGAAAACAGAGGCGGCCGTGCCCAGCGCGCCGCACATACCCAGAAACGCTCTTCGACTCAACATTTCAGACCTCCTCGGGATAGCGATTGAATTCGATTATCCAAACATCGTGGCTGATTCTATTTTAGTATCCGAAAAGATGTCAAGGACGGCCGATAGGTTGACCGTCGCCGATTCCCCGTGTTATAAGCTCGGGGGGAGCAGCTGCGATCATGGACCTGCCTATTTTCAGAGAAATCGTCATCGTCCTGGCCGCGTCGGTCCTCATCATCTCTCTTTCCCATAAACTGAGGCTGCCCTCCGTCGTCGGGTTTCTCCTGACGGGAGTGCTTATCGGACCCGGCGGGCTGCACCTGGTAAAAAATACCGAGACGGTCAGCGTCCTGGCCGAGATCGGTGTCGTCATGCTCCTTTTCACGATCGGCCTCGAATTCGAGCCGGCCCGGTTGAGACGCATTCAGCGGGATTTCTGGGCCGGCGGCGGGATCCAGGTGTCCCTGACTACAGCGGCCTCCGTGGCTGTCCTGCTTCTTCTCCATGTTCCCCCGCGGGATGCCGTTTTTTACGGCTTTCTCGTTTCGTTGAGCAGCACGGCCGTCGTTCTGAAGATCCTGGCAGACCGCGGGGAGACGGATTCTCCCCAGGGCCGGATCTCGCTCGCGGTCCTCATCTTCCAGGATATCGCCATCGTTCCGATGATCGCCCTTGTTCCTGTCTTGGCGAACGCCGGCAGTGTCTCGCTCGGACATGTCGTCCTGCGCTTCGGGCTGAGCGCCGCCGCGATCGGCGCCGTTTTTGTCGCGGCCCGATACCTAATGCCCCAGGCCCTTCACCTCGTCGTCCGGACGCGCATTAGGGAGGTCTTCCTCATTACTTCGCTCTTTATCTGCCTGGGAATGGCCCTATTGACGTCGTCTCTCGGGCTGTCGCTGGCCCTGGGCGCCTTCCTTGGCGGGGTCCTTATCGCGGAATCCGACTACAGCCACCAGGTCGTGTCCGACATCCTCCCTTTCAAGAGCGTCTTCAACAGCTTGTTTTTCATTTCCATCGGCATGCTCCTCGATACCGGATCTGTCTGGAGGTTTAAGCTCACTATCTTCATCCTGGTCGCCTCCATATTTCTCCTCAAGGCTCTTATTGTGGTCCTGACCGTCACTATTCTCGGGTATGGGGCGAGGATCGCCCTGGTCACCGGGCTGGCGCTCGCCCAGATCGGAGAGTTCTCCTTTGTCCTGGCCGGCGTCGGGCGGGCCAACGGCTTTCTCGCCGGAGATATCTTTCAGGTCTTTATCGCCTCGTCTATCTTGACGATCTTAGCCACTCCGTTTCTCATCCAGGTTTCTCCGGCCCTGGCCGATTGGGGCGGGCGTGCGTTCCGCTGGAAAAAAAGAGTCTCCGCAGCCGGCGGAAAAGCCGGGCGGGAGTTCGAGGGCCACGTCATCATCGCCGGGTACGGCCTCAACGGGAAAAACCTGGCCCACGTCCTCAAGGAGGCCGGGATTGCTTACGTCATCCTCGAGCTCAACCCGGTCACCGTCAGAGAGGCGGCGGCCGAAGGAGAGCCTATCATCTTCGGCGACGTCTCCAGCCGGACTATCCTCGAGGAAGCCGGCGTCCGGAGGGCCAAGGGGATCGTGTTTGCGATCTCCGATCCGTCGATTACGCGGCGGGGAGTCAAGGCCGCAAAGGAAATCAATCCGAATGTGTTCGTCATCGTCCGCACCCGCTATTCCACGGAGACGGACGACCTTTTGAAGCTCGGGGCCGATGATGTCATTCCGGAGGAATTCGAGACGTCCATCGAGATCTTCACGAGGGTTCTCGAGAAGTACCACATCCCTCGGAACGTCGTCGATGCCCAGGTCAAAGTGCTTCGGGGCGAGTGCTACGGCATGCTGCGGGGGACTTGCAGCGCGATCCGGCCGGTCGCCGAGAGAATCGCCGACCTCCTCGCGGCGGGGACGGCCGAGACCTATTTCGTCGGCCAAGACGCCTGGCCCGTGGGGAAGACGCTCGGCGCTCTCGACCTCCGCGGCCGGACCGGAGCGACAGTCATCGCCGTCGTCAGGGGAGATGAGTCGTTCACTAGTCCGGGTGCCGAGTTTGAAGTCAGGGAAAAGGATACCCTGATCCTGGTGGCCAGCCACCGCGATATCGACCGGGCCTTCCGTTATTTGACCATGGGAGAGACGGACGATCTTGGCTCTTCTAATACGGAATGAGATCTAGTGTCCCGTCTCGTAAATTTCTTGCCAAAGTCCTCTGTTTGGACGGGACACTTCCAGGGGGGAGTCAACTCGGAGGGGAAGACCCCTTCCGACGTTCGCTTCGCTCTCTGAGGCCTTTGCGGAGACACCTCACTATTCTCCCC
>CAYGXD010000036.1:0-26764 GCA_964353705.1 uncultured Eubacteriales bacterium
GCCAGAAAAACCCCGTTTCGAAAGGGGACATAGGTGATGGGTATTCCCGGCGCCTGCTCCCAGGCGTTCCGGAATTCGGGAAGCTTGATGGAGAAATCCGTCAGGGCTGATCCGCCGATGGGCCGCAGGTCAACCTTGAGAGTCCTATGGGCGACGCGAAGACGGCGGGTCAGGCGGCGGGCCAGGGCCAGCTCGACCCTGTGGCGCTGGCCGTAATCGAAGCTCACCGCCGAAGCCTCACCATACCGGCTCCGGGCCCAGTACAGTGCGGTCGTGGAATCGATTCCACCCGAGAAGAGGACGAGGGCTTTTCTGGCCTGAGGCCTCACGAGGTTGATGATAGAGGAGAAAACGGCTTTTTTCAAGGCGGCTCCTTGCGGGATCTGCCGGACGCTTTACTTGGATTTTCGTTTTTGCCATACTATAGGACTCTCCGGCGAGAATTCCTCGCCCCGTTCCTGAAGGAAGCGGCTTTTTGGAGAGTGTCTCGGGAATACTGTGATGAATCAAGAAATACGTCCGGCGGCTGAAGAGAAACCCTTTGAACTTCTTGGCCGGGCCGGGGAGGGCCTCGAGATCACGACGCGTGACGACCAGTATGACTTCACCGTTTTCCTGGATGCGGCGAAGATGGCCCGGCGGAGCGGCGGCCGCCTGCGGTTGGTGGATACCGGGAGGCTCAGCGTGTTCGAACTCGAATGGCTCGCCGAGGCCGGCGCCGACCTCTTCACATCGGACGTGGCCCGCCCGGACGGGGCGGAACTGGGCCTTCTGGCCAAGGCCTGCTCCAGGGGGGATTCCGTTATCGCCTTTTTTCATCACGGAGCCCTGACCAAAAACGCGGCGGGCGATACGTCCTCGTGGGACTTCCTCCGGGAGATCGGCCGGGACGGGCTGGACGTCCACCTGTCGAGCCGGGAGCGGGAGCGTGATCTGGCGGAGTTGGCCGAAACCGCCCATGTCTGCAAGAAGGCGGAGAGCCGGCTGGTCTATTATCATCACGGTCCATTGGCGGCCGGGCTCGAGACCTTGGCCAGATCCGGAGGCTGGATTCATGTTCCTGATGAAGCTTTTACAGCTGCCGAAACAGTGATTCTCCTGGGCGATGTCCTCCGCGCGGCCACGGCCGCCGGATCAGGCCTCGTCATTCACGTGGAAAAGGGGCTGGCGTCCGAGACCGTGCACGATCTTATTGAGGCCGGAGCCTTCGTCCACTTTGAGACTCCTCCCGCCGGCCGCGGGTCGTCTTTTCGAGCCCTGGAGAAACAGGCCCGGAAGCGGCCCCTGGACCGGCGCGCTTACTATCTTTACCTGGACTTCCTCCCGTGAAATGCCCATGTTGAGCCAAATCTTGGCCGTCTTCATCTTCTTTGCGATGTTCATCGTCATCATCCTGAACAAGGTCCCCCGTTATATTCCCGCTCTGATCGGAGGCGGGCTGACCATCGTGGTGGTCTTCCTCTTGGTCATGAGGAGCCCGTCCGCCGTCATCAGCGTCCTGAATGTCGGCCAGCTCTTCCAGCCGGCGTTCTGGGTTCCCGGCCATGAGCCTCTCGAGTCGTCCGGCGTCAACTGGCAGACCATCATCTTCATCGCCGGAATGATGGTGATGGTGGAGGGGCTGGGCAAGGTGGGATTTTTCCGCTGGCTCTGCCTCTACGTCGCTAGGATCGTCAAGTACAGGGCGGTGTCCATCCTCGTCGCGTTCATCCTGCTTTCGGGGTTCCTGGCGATGTTCATCGACAGCATCACCGTCCTTCTTTTCCTGGCGACGGTCACCATCGAACTGGCCCGGATGCTGAAGTTCGACCCCGTGCCGGTCATCATCGCCGAGATCTTCGCCTCGAACGTCGGTGGGAGCGCTACGATGAGCGGCGACCCTCCGAACATCATCATCGGCACGGCGCTCGGGTATTCGTTCATGGACTTCCTGAAAAACACCGGCCTCATCGCCTGGGTGGCCATGATAGCGACCTTGGTTTTCTTCTATTTAGTTTACCGGAAAGGTCTGCGCGCGTCCCAGAAGGGGATAGCGATCGACCCGAGCCTCTATCCGCGGCCGCAAGAGGCCATCGACGATCGGCGGTTGTTCAAGGTCTATATCGGCGTCTTTGTCCTGACGATCCTCCTCCTCATCACTCATGCCCAGACCGGGATCTCGGTGGCGTCGATCGGCTGCATCGCCGCCGGGTTGACCCTGGCGTTCGGATATAAACACGCCGCTCACACCATGGCGAGGGTGGACTGGAGGACGCTGCTCTTCTTTTTCGGACTGTTCGTCTGTGTCGGCGGGCTGGAGCATACAGGAGCCCTCAAAGCCCTGGCGGATTTCATCAGCCGGGTCTCCGGCGGGCGCTTTGTCATCGTCATGAGCATCATCCTCTGGGTGTCCGCCTTCTCTTCGGCCATCGTCGACAATATCCCCTTCGCCGCTACGATGATCCCTGTGATCCGGGGCCTGGCCGGGGCGGGAATGCCGCTTCCGCCGCTCGCCTGGGCCCTTGCCCTGGGGACGGACATCGGGGGCAACGGGACTCCGATCGGCGCGTCCGCCAACGTGGTGGGCACGGCCATCGCCGAGAAAGAAGGATATCCGGTCTCGTGGGGGCGGTACTGCAAATATGCGCTGCCGGCTATGATCCTGGTCGTCGGCCTATGCTGGATCCTTCTGGTGATCAAGTTCACCTGACGGGGGGAAGCATGTTGGAAAAGATCCTGATCCCGCTCGACGGGTCGAAGCTGAGTGAGGCCGCGCTCGGCCACGGCGAGGAACTGGCGTGGGCCTTCAGTTCCGAGCTGCATCTTCTCGGCATCTGTGACCGGGCCGACGATAAGCACCGCCGGATGATGCAGGCTTACCTGGACAAGAAGGCTGATGACCTGGGGCGCGATGTTTCCGAGACGCCCTTGAGCACCAAGGCCGTCGTCCTTGACGGCGAACCGGCGAGCCGGATCATAGATTATGCCGCGAAAACGAAGATGGACCTGCTCATCACCGTCTCCCACGGGCACTCCGGCATCATGCCTTGGACAATGGGCGGCACGGCCACCAGGATAGTCCATGGATCGTCCATCCCCGTTCTTCTGTTGCGGGCGGCGGCGCTTAAGAAAAGGAACCCTCAAAAAAGCATCTTCTCCAAGATGCTCCTGCCGCTGGACGGTTCGGCGGCCGGAGAGACCGCGCTGACTTTGGTCCTGGAGATCGCCGCCAGGCTGAAAGCGGAGGTGACCTTGCTCTCCGTCGTAGAGTCCGGCCAGCGCGTCCATACGATCGGAGGCCTGGACTTCATCCGCTTCCCCGAGCAGCAGGTCGAGAAGATGAAGCGGGACCTATCCGTCTACCTCGACGGTGCAGTCCGGAGATTCCGCGATCGGGGAATCGAGGCACGGGGGGAATTGAGGTCAGGCTATGCCGCCGGGGAGATCCTCAAGTACGCCCAAGCGGCAGGCGTGCGTCTGGTCGCCATGTCGTCCCACGGAAAATCCGGCCTGCGGGAATGGGTTTTCGGAAGCGTTTCCAACAAAGTGCTCCACGCCGGCAAAACCCATCTTCTACTGGTCAAACCGTCACCGAACGACCAGTCGTCCGCCGCCCGCTGAGGTCTCGTCCGGCCGCGCCGGTTCGCCGGCTGGCGATTTCATGGCACGAAAATTGCTTATTGCATTTTGACGACCGACCGCCACAATTTGTTGAGTCACTTTTCGATGACACGCAAAAAAAAGTATGAAAAAGTATTGACATTTGAAAAAATTGAACTATATTTAGTTATGATACTAGAAAAATTTTGAGTCAAAGAAAAAAAGAGAACGGTCAGCTGATATAAGATGGATGCGGAGTCGGGAACTAATCCCAAACTAAATCAAAGCCGGTTGATGGTACCATGAGAATCGCTTTCCTTTACAGCTCCAAGGACGGAATGGCGTCGTCCCTTCAGTCGCGGCGCTACGAAGAGAACCACGAGGAAGACGACCCTCCACCTGATTTTCTCGCCGAGTGCGACTCGGGCGAGACGATCGAGGCGATCGGCAGGGCGCTCGGCGAGAGACACGAAATCGTCCCGATCGAAGCCAACGATGAAGCCTATCTTCATCTCAAAGAAATCCGGCCCGACCTCGTTTTTAACGTCGCCGAGGGACTGGTCGGCCCGAACCGCGAATCCCACATCCCGGCGATCTGCGAGATCCTGGGGATCCCTTACACCGGCTCCGACCCGTTGACCTTGGGCCTCTGTCTCGACAAGTCAAGGGCCAAGGAGATCCTCGCCTACCACAAGATCCCCACGCCGCCGTTTTGGGTGGTAGAGAACGGCTCCGGGATCAGTCTCGGGGTCAAACTCCCGGCCATCGTCAAGCCGCTCCACGAGGGCTCGAGCAAGGGGATCAAGGACAATGCGGTCGTGAGGAGCCGTCCGGAGCTCAAGGCCCGCGTGCGCGAGATCAGATCCATCTACAAAGAGCCGGTCATCATCGAGCAGTTCCTGACGGGGCGGGAGTTTACGGTCGGCGTGCTGGGAAACATGCCCAACCTCGAGATCCTGCCCATCGTCGAGATCGACCATTCCCAACTTCCGCCGGGCGCGAACCCGGTGTATTCCTATGAGGCCAAATGGGTCTGGGACCAGCCGGACAGGCCGCTGGAGATTTTCCGCTGCCCGGCCGAGCTCAGCCCCGACCTCAAGAACCGGATCGAGGACATCGTCCGGAGAACCGTCGAGGTCCTGCGGATCCGGGACTGGTCCCGGATCGACATCCGCCTGAATGAACGGGGCGAACCGAACATCCTGGAGGTCAACCCCTTGCCCGGGGTCCTGCCCAACCCGGAGGATAACTCCTGCCTTCCCAAGGCCGCCCGCACGGCGGGCTATTCTTATTCGGCGCTGCTTCATCGCGTCGTCGATGCGGCGGCGACCAGGTATGGATTGAGAAATGGAAAGAGAAAACACCACAGTGGGGATCGTCTTCAACTCCTACGATCCCGTCATCAACCGGCCGAACGAGCGCCTCTCTGAAGCTTCCGTAGCGGACGTCGCCGAGTCCGTCTTCCACGCCCTCACCGATATCGGTTACACGGCCGCCGTCATCCCGCTCCATGAAAGCCTGCTGAGCTTCATCCGTCGCATCCGGGAGCTCAAGGTCGACGTCCTGGTGAATTTCTGTGAAGGATTCCTCGGCCGTCCCCAGCTCGAAGCCAATGTGGCCGCCATGTTCGAGGCCATCGGTATCCCCTTTACGGGCAACTCGTCCAAGGCTCTCTCCATCTGTCAGGACAAGTTCAAGTCCAAGGCCATCCTCAATGCCTTCGGCCTGCCTACGGCCAAGGGGCGCCTGGTGACTTCGGCCGACCAAAAGATCGACAACATCCCCTTCCCGGCCATCGTCAAACCCAACCAGGAGGACGCCAGCCTCGGCATCTACCAGGACTCGGTCGTCCGCGACCCGCAGGCGCTCCAAGAGAAAGTCAACAAGATCATCGATGCCTACAAGCAGCCCGCGCTCGTCGAGGAATTCATCCAGGGCCGGGAGTTTAACGTCGCCGTCATGGTGAGCGACAAGCTCCGGGCGCTGCCCGTCTCCGAGATCGATTTTTCCTCGATGCCGGAATCGGCTCCCCATATCTGCAGTTACGAGGCTAAGTGGTTTGAAGACCACGTCCTCTACGCGACGACGCCGGCCATGTGCCCGGCTCCGATCGACGATACGCTGCGCGACAAGCTCCATCAATACGCGCTGGCCGCCTTCCAGGCGATGGGCTGCCGCGATTACGCCCGGGTCGATTTTCGGATGGGAGCGGACGGACGGATCGCCATCCTTGAGGTCAATCCCAACCCCGACACCAGCCTGGATGCCGGCTTCGTCCGGGCGCTCAAAGCGGCCGGAATCGATTACGCCGAGTTCTGGAGCCGGATGATCGAGAACGCCCTGCGCCGCAAGGAAGAGCCCTGGTTCAGTTCCGACGATGTGCGGATCGAATATCCCTTCTTCTGGCACCAGGTGTTGGAAGGCGCGATGAGCAAAAAAGGGAGGAGATGGTCCGGCCAATAACGCGGGAGGACCGCCGGACCGTCCTCGACATCATCCAGGCCACCGGGATGTTCACCCCCGAGGAAGTTGCCGTCGCCCGCGAACTCATCGATATCACCCTCGACCAGCCGCACCAGAAGGACTACATCATCGTGGTCGTCGAGGAGGAGGCAGGCCGGGTCGTCGGCTACCTGACGTACGGGCCGACGCCGCTCACAGAGGGGACGTACGACCTCTACTGGATGGCCGTGGCGAGAGGGGCGCAAGGCCGCGGTTACGGCCGGGAGTTGGCGGACTGGCTCGAGAAGGAGGTCCAGAAGGCGGGCGGCCGGATGATTCTCATCGAGACCTCCTCCCAGCCCAAGTATGATAAGACGCGCCGGTTCTACGCCGGCCTGGATTATACCGAGATCGCGCGCATCCCCGATTTCTACCGGAAGGGGGACGACCGCATCACCTATGTCAAGCTTCTTTCATGAAGGAGTCCACGCGAAAATGGAGGACGACTCTTGGCAACGGATCCTCAACCGGAGCCTCAGGTCTCCGGAAGAGATCGGGCTTTTCTTCGGCCTCGATCCCGAGAAGGTCAGGAAAATCGCCCGGCATTTCCGGGTTCAGATAACACCCTACTACGCCGGATTGATCAAGTCTAAGGGCGATGCCCTCTACCGCCAGGTGGTGCCCGACCCGGCCGAACTGGAAGAGAACGAGGGGGCGGCCGATCCCCTGCGCCGCCGCCGAACTTCGCTAATTTGCGGTCTGCAGGTAGCGATTCAGACCGACTTTCTGGACGATCTCCAGCGCCTCATCGCCGGTCAATCCTCTATTCTGGCGCAGCGATTCGAGGATCCGGATGATCGATAGGGCAACCTCGGCTGTCTGGCCGGCCGCGCCTTGTTTGTCTTTCAGGAAGGAGATGGCGTCGAAGAGGACGACGTTGGCCTCACCGTAGGTGATGGGTTCACGCCGGCCGTTGAGCCGCAGCCAGTCCGGACGGGACAGGACATCGTTGACGTGGGATTGGACGAGGTAGGTGGCCCGGCCGATGAGCTTCAGGTTGCTGGGGCTGACGTTGGTCATGGTGTTGCCGATGACCCGGCCCAGGCGCGTCATCACGGCCGTGGAGTGGGCGTTGAGGAGCATCTTCAGCCCGACCTGGCGCCGCAGGCCGAGGGGGTCGTCGGCCGCGGAGATGTTGAGAGAAATAGGGGGAGACGAGGCGCCGGGAAGATTTCCGGTATTCTTGAGCTCAGACCCCTCTCCGACGGAGACGAGGGCAAGGCGGGAGCCGTTCTTGAGGCAGAGGTCGGCGAACTTCCGGAAGGGCGAGTCGGCCTTGTTCAGACCTTGGGTTTCCGGGCCGACCATGATCATGACGCCCAGGTCATCTTTCTGCGGGCCTCTCTTCTTGACATTCTCCTCCGAGAACGAGAAATCGTACAAGAACTGCTGGTCGTCGCCCGCCTTCTTCAGGCTTTCCAGGGCCGCCGTCCGCAAGTATGGGTCTTCGACCTCTTCCTCGAAGGGCTTGAGGTAAAACCCGGGGTCGAAGCCTCGGAAGGGCCGGCCGAGGAAGGAAAGCCAGGCCTCTTTCAGGCCGGCGGCCGGAGTCCAAACCTGGATCCAGCATTTCCGCTTGGGCTCGGCCGTTGTATCGAGAGGGAAGAGACGGAAGGTGGGGCTGCGCTCGGTGCTGTCGATGAATACGGTTATCAGGGCCCGGCCGGCCAGGTAGGTGGAGAACCGGCCCGCATTGTAGGTGTCGGCTTCGAGGGTAGTCAGCGCGGCGATGGCCGGGATGTGACGCTTCACCTCGTCGAGGAGGGATCGAAAATCAAGGAGTCTTTGCTCGATCGTGATGTCGCCGCTGAAACCGACCCGTTCCATTTCCTTGGGGGAGAGGAAGCGGCGGAGGACCCTGGCCAGCGCTTCCTCGAGGGCGCAGCCGATGGCATAGGTCTCTATCGTCGTCGCCTGCATGCGGGTCGAGCCGGTGATGGCCTGGGGACCGGTGGTCAGGTTGATCCTGGTGATGCCGGGCTCTTCGATCACCCGGCGGCTCCGGGTGAAGGGCAGCAGCCGATCGTCAGGATTGTTGTAGATGAAAAAGAGCCTCTTCCTCGTCTCGGCCGGGTCGTAAACGCCGTTCTCTTTCCACTCCTCGATGGCCGCCAGGATGGTCCCGATGACCGAGGATGTTTCGCCCCCCTCGGTCACACAGATTACGATGTCGCCGCGATGGATCCCCCTGTCCGCGAACTGGAGGCGGCCGACGAGCGGCAGGTCTTCAAACCCTTCCAGCGAGCTGATCAAGGCGCGGTCGGCCCCGGTCATTTCCCCGATGAGGTCGTCTTCGAGCGACGGGGAAAGCCCGGGCTCGAGCTTCGGCCAGATCCGCGGGTCGGCCTTGACCGTCCTCCAGAAAGGCCGCCAGAGCGCGCTTTCCATCTGTTTGGCCAGCCGGCCCGTCGCCCCGCAGCCGTAGATGTAGATCCGCCTCTTCTCGAGGACCGCCTGTTCGAGCGCCGCGACCAGCGGTTCCAGGGCCGGCCTGTCCGAGGCCAGGGTTTCCAGCCGGGCGACGATGTCTTCGTCCACCGAGAGCAGCATCTTCAGCCCGTCGGCGACGTCTTTCTGCAGGCGCTCGCTGAGATTCCAGGTCTTGGGGTGGCGCTGCTCGGTGAGCAGGGTGTGGAGCTGGAACTGGGTCTTGTTTTGGACGTAGTCGATGGATTCGGGGGAGGCCTCGAGAGCCAGGAGCTTGAGGAGCCCCGGCCGGGCCGTCCGGGGAGGCAGCTCCTGCGGCCGGGCGGAAAGATAGGTCACTATTCCGATAAGAAATATAAGACTAATAGGAATAAAGGGCCGGGGAGGCGGCCCAGCTTTACCCGTATTGATGGGTGTCATCGAGGATGTCGCCCTTGGTCCAGTCCTGGGTCCAGCGGCTGACCCGGAAGATCTTTTTTCCGCCTCCCACGGTCGAGCAAACGACCCGGTCCAGGCCGGCGTTGATGATCATCTTTTTGCAGATGAAACAGGGGAAGGCATTGATCGGCTTGTCCTCGCCGTAAACGGTGCCGTAGATGTACATGTTGCCGCCGAGAAGGCTGACCCCGGCCCGGGCGGCGTTGATGATGGCGTTCTGCTCGGCGTGGACGCTGCGGCAGAGCTCGTAGCGCTCGCCGTGGGGGATGCCGAGACGGTCGCGGAGGCAGAAGCCGTGCTCATGGCTGCTCTTGGTCTTTCGCGGCGCGCCTACATAACCGGTCGAAATGATCTGGTCGTCCCGGACGATGAGGGCGCCGATCGTCCGGCGGAAACAGGTGGAGCGATGGGCCACTTCCTTGGCGATCCCGAGATAATAGTCGTCTTTGGAGATCCGCTTGGCTGTCATAGGCGCTCCTTGATCTGGCGGTGGAGGGCGCCGAGCGACCTGCTGTTGACGATCGTCACGTCGGCCATGTCCAGGCAGCGGCCGAGCTGCTGACCGCTCGTCCCGCCCGCCATCTCCTCTTTTTCCTTGGCCGCGAATTCGGCGAGGGAAGAGGCCGACTCGAGACGCCCTCTTTCCTTGACTCTCTCGTATCTCAATTCGACGGGCGCATCCACGGCGACCAGGACGAAACCTTTCCGCCGCCGCAGAAAGGCGATCTCGCGGACGTTGCGGATGCTGTCGATGACCGTCCGGCCTTTGACCTTCTTCATCGCCCGGCGGGCCAGGACATCGGCCCCGTACCGGCGGCGGAGCGCGTTCCCCGTCGCGATCAGGCCGTCCCGGGTGATCTCCATTCCCTTCCGGCGCAGTTCGTCCCGGATCTCGTCGGATAGTGAAACGTAGGCGTAACCCTTCTTCATCAGGTAGGCCGCCACCTCTCCCTTGCCGGCGCCGTTGGTCCCGGTGAGGCCGATGAGACGATGACGGAATTCCGCGGGTTCGGCTGTTTTGGCGCGGTCTTTCGGCATCTGGTTTACCCGGCGATCTCTTCTTCCGCTTTCTTCTCTCGCCGCGTCTGGCGCTCCTTGCCGAAGAAGAAGGCGATCAGGATGCCGAGTCCATAGAGGGCCAGCATCGGGATGGCGAGGATGCTTTGGGTGATCATGTCCGGTGACGGAGTTATCACGGCGGCGATGATAAAGACGGCCAGCACGGAGTACTTGAAGTTTCGGATCATCCACCGGGAGGTAATGAGGCCGATCTTGGAGAGGAAGAAGACGAGAGTGGGCAGCTCGAATACCAGGGCGACGCCGAGGAGGATTTTGATCGTCAAGCTGAAGTAGGTATCGACAGTGAGAACCGGATTAAAATCTTTGCCCATGTTCAGGAAGAACCGGCAGGTCCAGGGGAACATCACGAAATAGCCGAAGGCCGCGCCGGACAGAAAGAAGATGGTGGTAAGAGTAACGAAGGGAACGACGTACTTCTTTTCTTTCTGGTACAGTCCCGGGGCGATGAAATACCAGAGCTGGAGGAAAATGAAGGGCGAGGTGACGAACAGCGCGGCCAGAAAAGCGACCTTGATATAGAGCATGAAGGGGGCGGTCAGGCTGGTGTAGGCCATCTTTGTCCCCTCGGGCAAAAATTGGGTTACCGGCTTGGCCAGGAATTCATAGATGTCCTTGCTGAACATCCAGGCGGGGACGACGGCGACGAAGATGGCGACGAAAGAGTACCACAGCCTCTTCCGCAGGTCTTCGAGATGTTCGAGGAAGGTCATCTCGTCAGGAGATTTCTTGGCCTTCCCCATCCTTTTTTTCCTCTTTTTCCTCGGGGACCTCTTTGGTGATGTCCTGGGAGAGATCTTTTTTCAGCCCGTCGTCGATTTCTTTTTTTCCTTCTTTTTCCGCAGGGACATCTTTGTAGATGTCCTGGGAGAGATCTTTTTTCAGCTCGTCCTTGATTTCCTTGAATTCGCTCGCCTGGATCTCCTGTTCGATCTTGCCCTTGATCTCATCCGAGGCCCGGCGGAATTCCCGGACGGCCTTCCCGATGGACCGGCTCACCTCGGGCAGCTTCTTGGGGCCGAAGACGAGCAGGGCGATGGCCAGGATGATGAGCAGCTCCGGAAAACCGATATTGCCAAACATGTGATCCTTCTTCGAGCGCCCTCAAATATAGCCCCGGGGAAGCCCCAAGTCAAGGAGGAAGCGGCTTTACATTGGGGAGGGGGTTTGCTAAGATAAAAGCTCTCGAAGCCCATGAAAAAAAAGGTGTTGGCTGGTTTTCTTTTTATTCTAGCGCTGGTCAGCCTGGCGGCCCGGGATGAGGATATCTGGGACCGTTCCATCGAGAAGTTTTCGGCCATCCTCTCCTTGATCGAGCAGAACTATTATAAGGACGTCGAATCCGAGAAGCTCGTCTATGCCTCTATCCGGGGGATGCTGGAGACGCTCGACCCACACTCCTATTTCCTCGACCCCGACAACCTCTCCCGGATGCGCGAGGAGTATACGGGAAAATACTACGGCCTGGGCATCCAGATACAGAAGCACGAGGACAGCCTGGTCGTCATCGCCCCGATCGAAGGGACGCCGGCCAGCCGTCTGGGCATCCAGCCGGGCGACATCATCTCGACGATCGACGGAGAGAGCACCAAGCCTCTGTCGAGCTTCGACGCCATGCAGAAACTCCGCGGTCCCAAGGGCACCAAGGTCACGATCACCCTCATCCGGGAAGGGCTCGGCGAACCTATCGAATTGACCATCGAGCGGGAGGAGATCCCCCTGCACAGTGTCGCTTACTCCTTCATGATCACGTCCACGACCGGCTACATCTTCGTCCGCAACTTTGCCGAGACGACGACCGAGGAGTTCGAGCAAAAAATGACCGAACTGGCCGGCCAGGGAATGAAAGAGCTGATCCTCGACTTGCGGGGAAACTCGGGCGGCCCCTTTTTCCAGTCGATCGCCTTGTCCGATGAGTTCCTGCCCAAGGGCGATGTCATCGTCTCGATCAAGGGCCGCAACCGGGTGTACAACCGGGAGTTCCGGGCCCAGAGGGACGGCCAGTTCGAGAATACCCCTCTCGTCATCCTGATCAATAGAGGAAGCGCCAGCGCCTCGGAAATCGTCAGCGGAGCGGTTATGGACAACGACCGGGGCTACCTCGTCGGGGAGGATTCCTGGGGAAAGGGGCTCGTTCAGACCGTCTTCCCGCTCGGAGAAAACCTGGCCGTCGCCCTCACCACCGCCAAGTATTTCACTCCCAGCGGCCGGTCGATCCAAAGGGATTATGAGCACATCGAGGATTACATGCTTTATAAGCAGGCGCCCGAGGACAAGCGCGAGGTCCGCTACACGGCTAAAGGCCGGAAAGTCCTTGGCCAGGGAGGGATCGCTCCGGACTACGAGGTGACCTCGAGTCTCAAGATCTTCACCCTCGAACTGATGAACAGGGGGGCGATCTTCGGCTACGCCCGGAAATTTGCAGCCCGGGAGACCGCCCTCTCCAAGGGCTATGCTTTTCCCAGTGATCAGGCGAATTCCGGCGTCTCCGGCAAGATCCCGGTGGGGCGGGATTTTACCGTCGGGACTCCGATCCTCGAGGATTTCAAAGGATATCTCCGGGCCGTCAAGATCGCCTTCGACGAGGGGAAATTCAAGGAGGCCGAGCCGGAGATCACGAGGGAGCTGGAGCGGGAGATCGTCTCCTCCCTCTGGGGCATCGAGGAGGGCGTGCGAGCCTACCGCAAAAGGGATGCCGTCGTGCTCAAGGCCCTGGAAATCATGCCCGAGGCTTCGAAATTCGTCGCCGGCAACAACTCGCTTTGATAAGAGCGGCTTCTTCCCGGCTTTTCCCATGAGCCTGGAGCGGAGGGTAAAGGGATGAAAATCGCCGTCGCGTACGACTATTGAAGGAGGCCGGCACGAGCGGCGGCTGGCCAAGATCGTCGAGGTCGAGACGAGGAACTTCAAGTCCTGAAAGGAGACGGAGAAATGACTTCCCTGTATGACAAAGCCCTGTCCCTGGCCGGGCGGGTCGAATTGAACAACCGCTGGCGGCAGGCGGAGTCGTTCAACCTGATACCTTCGGAGACGACTCCCTCTCTTCTCGTCAAGCTCTGCGAGATCTCCGACCCGGCTGGCCGGTACGCCGAACACCGGACCATGAAGGGGGAAGAGGTCTATTTCTACCAGGGCACCGACTTCATCCGGGACGTGGAACTCGAGGCTCAAAAAGAACTGGGGGAGTTCTTTGGCTGTTCCGACGTCGAGCTCCGGCCGATCAGCGGCCAGATGGCCAACGAAGTCGTGTTCAAAGGCGTGGTCCGTTTTCTCAACCGGACCCGGCCGGAGGGGCAGCCGTCACGGAAGATGCGCCTGGTGATGAACAACGACCTGACCAAGGGAGGCCACCTCAGCTCCCAGCCCATGGGCGCGCTGTTCAACTTTGTAGCTGAAGATCCCAAAACCGGAAAAGAGAACGTCCTGAATTTCCCGGTCTCCCCAGATAACCCGTACAAGCCGGATCTTACGAAGCTGGGTGAGCTGCTCTCTGAGCACCGGCCCGAGCTCATCATCTTCGGCAAGAGCATGTTCCTCTATCCCGAGCCCGTGGAGTTCGTCGCCCGGATTGTCAAGGGCTGGCCGGCGCGGCCGGTGATCATGTATGACATGGCCCATGTCCTGGGGCTCTATGGGGCCTTCCAGGAGCCGCTCCGGGAGGGAGCGGACATCGTCACCGGCAGCACCCACAAAACTTTCTTCGGCCCGCAGCGTGGGGTCATCGCCGGGAGTTTTCCCAAGGAGAGCCCGCTCCGCAACTTCTGGGCCGACGTCAAAAGCCGGGCCTTCCCTGGGTCGACGAGCAATCACCATCTGGGAACGCTCGTCGGCCTTCTGCTGGCAGCCTATGAAATGAACGCCTTCAAGGCGGACTATCAGAAACAAGTTCGGGCCAATGCCAAGGCCTTTGCCAAGGCGCTCAAAAGCCATGGCCTCCCCGTCGAGGGCGAGGAGAAGGACGGTTTCACCGAGACCCACCAGGTCCTCGTCCGGGTACGAAGTCACGGACCTGGCCAGGAGATCGCCCGGCGTCTGGAGAGAAACAACATCGTCACCAATTATCAGGCGCTGCCTGACGATGAGACATTCCTCGACTCGAGCGGCATCCGGCTGGGAGTCCAGGAGATGACCCGGTTCGGGATGGTGGAGAAGGATTTCGATGCCCTGGCCGGCTACATGGCCGACGTGATCATCCGCGACAAGCCGGTCCGGGACGAGGTCCGGAGATTGCGGCAGAACTATCTCGAGATGAAATTCTGCCTCCCGGCCAAAGAGGCGGTCCCTCTGGCGGCCCGGATCCTGAGGAGCGTTTTCCCGCGGCCGGGATTCATCGAAAGCCTGGCCGCTGAACTGACCAAAGGAATCTGACGATGAAGATCCTGGTAATCGGATCGGGCGGGCGGGAACATGCGCTGGCCTGGAAGCTCTCTCAGAGCCCCTTGCTCGAAAAGCTCTACTGTGCCCCCGGAAACCCGGGGACGATGAGCGTCGCCGAGAACGTCCCCATACCGGACACGGACGTCCAAAAGCTCGCCGACTTCGCCGTTGAACAAAAGATCAGCCTCACCGTGGTCGGGCCCGAAGTCCCCTTGACCTTGGGCATCGTCGATGAATTTGAGCAGCGCGGGTTGCGCATCTTCGGGCCCAGCCGGAAGGCCGCCGAACTCGAGGGCAGCAAGGTTTTCGCCAAGCAGTTTATGGCCAGACACCGCATCCCCTCGGCCCGCTTCAAAGTGGCCGAGACAGCGTCCCAGGCCCTGCGCCTCCTGAAGTCCGGCGAGTTCTTCTTCCCTCTTGTGGTCAAGGCCGACGGGCTGGCGGCCGGGAAGGGCGCCATCGTCTGTCCCAGCCTGCACAAGGCTGAGGACGCGATTGAAATGATCATGGTCGAGAGGCAGTTCGGAGAGGCCGGGAAAAAGGTCCTGATCGAAGAATTCCTCAAAGGCAAGGAGGTCTCTTTCATCGTCATCTCGGACGGCGCCAAGGTGCAGCCGCTGGTGACGACCATGGACCACAAGGCCGCTTATGACGGGGACGCCGGGCCGAACACCGGCGGCATGGGCGCGCTCTCGCCCTCGCCGTTCATCACGCCCGAGCTGTTTTCCGAGGTCATCAACACCATTGTCTTCCCGACCATCAACCGGATGCGCGAAGAAGGCCGCAAGCTCAAGGGCGTTTTGTATGTCGGGCTGATGCTTACCGAAGAGGGGCCCAAGGTGTTGGAGTACAACTGCCGGTTCGGCGATCCGGAGACCCAGGTCCAGATGGTCCGGATGGAGTCGGATCTCGTCGAGGTGCTGCTCGAAGCCGTCTCCGAGAACGTCTTGAAGTCGGAGATCCGCTGGAACACCAAGGCCTCGGGCTGTGTCGTCCTGGCCTCGGGCGGCTATCCGCTTTCCTATGAGAAGGGCAAGCCGATCAGCGGGCTCAAGGAGATATCGGCCGGGTCCGGTATCCAGGTCTTCCATGCCGGAACGAAATACGAGGGCGGTGAATATCTCACCAACGGCGGGCGCGTCCTCAATGTCTGCGCCTCCGAAAAAACCCTGGCCGAGACCATGGAGAAAATCTACAGCGCCATTTCCGCCATCTCCTTCGAAGGGATGCATTACCGGCGGGATATCGGGGCTGTTCGTTAGGGAGGAGGATATGGACGTTGTCATTTTCATCGGCAGCGAATCGGACTATGAAGTGGTCAAGGATGCCCTCGCCGTCCTGCAGGAGTTCGGCGTCTCCTATCGTCTCGAGGTGACCTCGGCCCACCGCTCACCCGAGCGGACGAGCGCGCTCATCGCCGACAGCGAAAAAAAAGGGGCGAAAGTCTTCATCGCCGTCGCCGGCCGGGCCGCCCATCTGGCGGGCTTTGTGGCCGGACAGACGTCCGCCCCGGTCATCGGCGTTCCCGTTGAGAGCGGCGGTCTCGGCGGACTGGACGCCCTTCTTTCCACCGTCCAGATGCCGAAGGGCGTGCCCGTCGCCACCATGGGATTGGGCAAGGCCGGCGCCTCCAACGCGGCCATCCTGGCCGTTCAGATGCTGAGCCTGAAGAGCCCTCTCTTGAAGAGGAAGCTTGAAGCCCACAAAAAGGCCCTGGCCGCCCAAGTGGAGGGCGCCTCAAAGAAACTCCCAAAAAACTGATGCCTTCCTTTTTCCTCCAGAACTTCGGCTGCCGGGTCAACCAGGCCGAGGCCTTTGGCTGGGCCGAGGAGCTGGCGCGGGCCGGGCTGCGGCCGGAGGAAGATCCGATCCGGGCCGATTTTGTGGTCGTCAACACCTGCACTCTGACGGCCCGAGCGGACCGGGACGTCCGCAAGTTCATCCGCCGGATATCGCGGCTTAACCCGGCCGCCGGGCTGATCATCGCCGGCTGCTCGGTCGACGGAGGGGCGCTTCAGAATGAAGGCCTGGCACCGGGAGCGCTTCTTATGTCGAACAGCGATAAGGCGGAGCTTCCCGCCCGGGTCCTTTCCCGCGTTGAAATCCGAGAGGATCAGCCGGCAAAGCCCCTGCGTTCCCGCGCTCTGCTCAAGGTCCAGGACGGCTGTGATCTGGGCTGCACCTTCTGCGTCATCCCCTCCGTGCGCGGTCCGAGCCGGAGTATCGCTCGTGAGCAGATCCTGGCCCGGGCCCGGCGATTCATCGCCCAGGGATTTCGGGAGATCGTCCTCTGCGGGATTCATCTTTCTTCTTACGGCTTCGACCGGAAGCCTCAGGACTCGCTGGCCGGGCTGCTCAAAGACCTCCTGGAGCTCGAGGGACTGGGCCGGATCAGGCTAAGCTCGCTCGATCCCCGCTCTCTGGATGACCGGCTCATCGCTTTGATCACGGATGACTCCAAGGTCTGCCGGCATTTTCATCTTTCCCTCCAGCACGCCTCGGACCGGGTGCTCAAGCTCATGGGGCGGGGGTCCACCGCCGAGGGGTATGAGCGGATCCTGGCCGGGCTCCGGGAGAGATCGCCGGAGGCGGCGTTAGGCGCGGACATGATCGTCGGATTCCCCGGAGAAAGTAACGATGATTTCGAGCGGCTGCGGGATTTTGCGGAGCGGTCCCCCCTCGACTATCTTCATGTTTTCACCTTCTCTCCCCGTCGGGGGACGCCGGCGGCCTCCTGGCCGCAGGTGGGAGAGGCCGAGAAGCGGCGGCGTTCCGCCATCTTGAGGGCGGCCGGCGAAGCGAAGCGGGGCGCTTTCCGGCGGCGATTCCTGGAGCGGGAGCTCGATGCCGTTGTGATCAGAAAGAGCCCCCGGAGCGCTGAGGTTTTAACTTCCAATTACATCGATACCCGGGTTCCGACGTGTTCCGCCGGGCCCGGCGGGGTTGTCAGGGTGAGAATCACGCGGGTGGAGTCGGGCCAGGCGCTGGGGGAAGAGGTCGGCTGATAAGAGAAATCGACAGATGTCCAGGATCAAGCGTCTTCCATCCGAGGTCGCCCAGAAAATCGCTGCGGGCGAGGTCATCGAACGGCCCTTTTCCATAGTCAAGGAGTTGGTCGAGAATTCTCTCGACGCCGGCGCCTCCGAGGTCCGGGTGGAACTCCTGGCCGGAGGTAAGAAGCTCATCCGGGTCCTCGACGACGGCTCCGGCATGAGCCGGGAAGACGCCGAGCTCTGCTTCGAACGCCACGCCACGAGCAAACTCAGGAGCGAGGAAGACCTCGAGAAAATAGTGACGCTGGGTTTCCGCGGCGAGGCCCTGGCTTCGATTTCCGCGGTCTCGGAGATGGTCCTCAAGACCTCGGACGGCCAGGCGGAGCAGGGGACCCGGGTCGAGCGGAAGGCGGGCCAACTCATTGCCCTGACCGACATCGCCTTCCCCCGGGGAACGGAGATCGAGGTCAAGGACATCTTTTATAACCTGCCGGCGCGGCGAAAATTCCTCCGGTCCGAGCAGTCCGAGTTGGGACATATCGTCCGCTTCCTGAGCGGGCTGGCCCTGGCCTATCCGGAGGTCCGCTTCTCCCTCCTCCACGGCCGGAGGGAGATCCTGGATTGTCCGCGGGTGGGAAGCCACAGAGAGCGGCTCTTCCAGCTCTTTGGAAAAGAGGTGCTGGACCGTCAGATCGAGGTTGATTACCAAGAGGGCGGGAGAAGGATCTTTGGCTATTCCTCCCGGCCGCCCGGCGGCCGTCCGGACAGAAGCCATCAGTACTATTTCATCAACAGGCGTCTGGTCAAGGACCGCGTCCTTCAGGCCGCCCTCAACCAGGGGTATCGAGGCTTTTTGGAGAAGGACCGGTTCCCGGAGGCCTTTCTCTTCCTGACCCTTGCGTATGATGAAGTGGACGTCAATGTCCATCCGACCAAAGCCGAGGTCCGCTTCCGGGAGCCGCAATTCGTCTTCTACCTCCTTCTGAAGAGTATTGAGACGGCCCTGCTTGGAAGACCGGACGTCAAGGAGATCTACCCGAAAGCGGGAGACGCCCGGCGGTGGACGGGAGTGGGGGAGACGGCGGCCAGGCCTTTGATCCCCACCTCCCGGCCGGAGGACATGGGGCCGCTGATTTTTCCTAGGCCCGTCCCGGTCAGGGAAGAGCCGGGCCGCCCCCGGGTCCTGGGGCAATATCTCAACATGTATATCGTGGCCGCGGGCGAAGAAGGCCTCATGGTCATCGACCAGCATAATGCCCATGAGCGCGTCCTGTTCGATAGATACAGAGAGATCGATGCCCAGAAAAAATGGCCTCAGCAAACGCCCTTGATCCCGGTCCTTGTTGATCTTTCCCCCGCCCAGGTCGTAAGTCTCGAGGAAGTCCGGCCGCTCCTGGAGGAGACGGGCTTCCGGGCCGAAGCCATGGGCGGGAGGACTTATGCCCTGAACGGCTTTCCCGATATTTTCGGGGCCGAGGAGGCCAAGGCTATCTTTCTTGGGCTTCTCGATGAAATGAGAGAAGGGGAGGCGGACCTAAGGCGGGAAAAGATGCTGGCCACCCTGGCCTGCAAGACGGCGATCAAAGCCCATGAGCCGCTGGCGCCCGAGAAGATGGATTACCTGGTCGAAGAGCTCTTCCGAACTTCCAACCCGGCGCTATGCCCTCACGGCCGGCCCATCATCGTCCGTATCGGGAAGTCCGAAATCGAAAAGGGCCTGAAACGCAACCCCTGAGCGCTCCGGCTTTTTCTTCTTTTTGAGATGGCGCGCCTGGAGAGACTCGAACTCCCGACCCGCTGCTTAGAAGGCAGCTGCTCTGTCCACCTGAGCTACAGGCGCGTCTTTATACTTCCTGCCATGGAGGAGAATCGGGGAGATCGGATTTGAACCGACGACCTCCTGCTCCCAAGGCAGGCGCGCTAACCAGGCTGCGCCACTCCCCGCTCGCCTATTTCGCGCTATTTTATCCTTCTCCGCGTGTCGAAATGGGGTGAATCCCGGAGTTTGAGCCTGTTCATCTTAACAAAACGGTCCCAGCTTGTCAATTTGACCGCGGGGAAGGGGAGTCCCTTCCGGCTAACGTTCTCACCCCCCCCGATGAGAATCGGGGGGGGAAAATCACCTTTCAAATCCTCTCGGGAGGTGATTGACCCTCCGGGGGAGATACTGACATCATAGGGGCCGTTCGAAAAGAGGAGACTTTCTGTGAGAAAACCGGCCTCGCCAAAGAGAAAATTCGACCGGGAGAATCGTCTCTTTTACTGAAAATGTCAATGTTGACACAAATTGTCCCGACTTCATTGACAAAATTTGCCATATCAACTAATTTGGAGGGCCTTTTCTACCATGGGCTCTAACCTAGGCGAACTCCTGCTCCGTGAGAAGGTCCTCACACCCGACCAGCTCAAGTCCGCCCTCGAAGTCCAGAAAGAAAAAAACGTTCCCCTTCAGACGGCCATCGTCTCCCTCGGGCTCGTGTCGGAAGAGGATATGGCTCAGGCCTTGAGCCGGCAGCTCGGCTACCCGTACATCGACCTCGACCAGTTTGAGGTCTATCCGGACGTGGTCACCCTCATCCCCATGGAGATCGTCAAGAAGTACATGATCATGCCGATCCACCGCATCCGGTCCTTCCTGACCCTGGCTATGGTCGACCCCACCGACCTGGAAGTGATCGAAGACGTCCGCTTCCGCACGGGGCTAAGCATCCAGCCGGTCATCGCCTCCGAGTCCGGCATCCTGAACGCCATCAATAAGTACTACGGCTCCTCGAGTTCCCTGCGGGTCAAGAAGATAATCGAGGACATCGCTCTGGCTGATGATACCCGGGTCAACATCATCGAAGAAGAGAAGGACGATTACGACGTCCAGGAGCTGGTCCAGGCGACCGAAGAGGCGCCGATCATCAAGCTGGTCAACGAGATATTTGTCGACGCCATCAAGAAGGGGGCAAGCGACGTCCATTTCGAGCCCTACGAGCAGACCTTCCGCGTCCGCTTCCGGATGGACGGCATCCTTCACGAGCAGATGAACCTGCCCATGAAGTTCAAGGCCCCGGTCACTTCCCGCGTCAAGATTCTCTCCAACATGGACATTGCCGAGAAGCGGCTGCCCCAGGATGGCCGGATCAAGATGAAGGTCAGGCTCGAAAACGGGGGCCGCAAGGAAGTGGACATGCGCATCTCGGCCCTGCCGACCATCTTCGGTGAGAAGATCGTCTCCCGTATCCTCGACCGCCAGATGCTCAAGCTCGACTTGACCGAGCTCGGGTTCGAGGAAGAATCACTGCAAAAGTTCCAGGACGCCATCCACCGGCCGTGGGGGATCATCTTGGTCACGGGGCCGACGGGAAGCGGCAAAACCAACACGCTGTATTCGGCCGTGTCCACCCTGAACTCGCTGGAGAAGAATATCATGACGGCCGAGGACCCGGTCGAGTTCAACATCTCCGGCCTTAACCAAGTCCCCATCAAGGAGGAGATCGGGCTGGACTTCCCCCGCGTCCTGCGGTCGTTTCTACGCCAGGACCCGGACATCATGCTGATCGGAGAGATGCGCGACCTCGCGACGGCAGATATCGCCATCAAGGCGGCCTTGACCGGCCACCTGGTCTTTTCCACCCTCCACACCAACGACGCGCCCAGCAGCATCCCTCGGCTGGTCAACATGAGCGTCGAACCATTCCTGATCGCCGATTCGGTTATCCTGATCGTGGCCCAGAGGCTGGTCCGCCGGCTCTGCCAGAAGTGCAAGGTTCCCCACAAGCTTCCGGAGAAGGCTCTCCTCGACATCGGCTTTCTGCCCGATGAGATGAAATCGATCCAGGTCTGGAAAACGGGAGGCTGCGACCACTGCAATAACACCGGCTATAAGGGCCGTACCGCTCTCTACGAGGTCATGCCCATCGACGACGATGTGCGAGAGCAGATCCTATTGCGGGCCCAGGCGCGCGAGCTGAAGAAAAAAGCAATTGAAAAGGGCATGATAACGCTCCGGAGGAGCGGCTTGATCAAGATCAAGAACGGGGTCACCTCGATCGAAGAGGTGCTACGCGAGAGTGTCAAAGACTGATTAGGGACGGATAAGGAGAGCGAAGAATGGCTAAAACGATCCAGGAGCTCCTGGAGATTGCCGTCAAAGAGGACGCCAGCGACCTGCATATTACCACCTATATCCCGCCGCGGATCCGCGTCCATGGTGTCTTGAAGTCGGTCGACATGCCGCCGCTGACGCCGTCGGAATCCAAGCAGCTCATCTACAGCGTCCTCAACGACCGCCAGAAAAGGCAGTTCGAAGAAAAGCTGGAACTCGACTTTTCCTTCGGGCTTAAAGACCTGGGCCGCTTCCGGGCCAATGTCTTCATGCAGAAAGGCGCCGTGGCCGGGGCCTTCCGCCGGTTCCTGCCGACGATGTGGACGTTCGCCCAGCTCGGCATCCCCCAGCGCATTGCCCAGCTCTGCTACCTGCCGCGCGGGCTGGTCCTCCTAACAGGGCCGACCGGCTGCGGCAAGTCGACGTCCATCGCCTGCATGATCGACCACATCAACGTCGAACGGGGCGTCCATATCGTCACGATCGAAGACCCGATCGAGTATTATTTTGTGCCCAAGAAGTCGATCATCAACCAGCGGGAGCTGCATGTCGACACACTGTCTTACGCCAACGCCCTGAGGTCCGTCCTGCGGGAGGACCCGGATGTCGTCTTCGTCGGCGAGATGCGGGACTACGAGACGGTGGAGGCCTGCTTGCGAGTGGCCGAGACGGGTCATCTCACTTTCTCGACGCTCCATACCAATTCGGCCGCCGAGTCCATCTCCCGGATCATCGACATCTTTCCCTCCCAATACCAGTCCCAGATCCGGATCATGCTCTCCATGTCCCTCGAGGGAGTTCTAACGCAGGCCCTCCTGCCCCGGGCCGACGGGAAAGGCCGGGTGCTGGCCATGGAGATCCTCATCCCCAACCCGGCCATCCGCAACCTGATCCGTGAGAACAAGATCCATCAGATCTATTCCTCCATGCAGATGGGCCAGGAGAAGTTCGGCATGATGACCTTCAACCAATCCTTGGCCAGCCTGTATTTCAAGAGATTGATCACGCTGGAGACGGCGATGAACGTGAGCTCCTTCCCGGAGGAGTTGACCGAAATCATCCAGAGGAAGGAAGGCCTTAATAAGCCGGCGTCCGTCAACGCCTCCCCGGGCAATAATCGAAGATAAGAGGTGGCACATGGCAGTCTATGTATGGAAAGGCAAAAATCGGTACGGTGACTCTGTCGGCGGGGAGCGGGTGGCCTCCTCCGTCGAGGAAGTGACCCGGATCCTCCAAAAAGAGCAGATCCAGGTCGTGAATGTCGTTCCCAAGAGGAAGGGATTTGCCATCCCGTTCTTGAAGCGGGAGAAAGTCAAGCTCAAGGAACTGGCCGTCTACAGCCGGCAACTCTCGGTGCTGATCGACGCCGAGCTGCCGCTCATCCAGAGCCTTAACATCCTCTCGGAGCAGACCAAGAACAAGTATTTCAAACGGGTCATCAACACGGTCCGGGAGGACGTCGAGGCCGGTTCGACCCTCAACCAGGCCAAGCGGAAGTTCCCCAAAGCCTTTGACGACCTGTACTGCAACCTGGTCGCTTCGGGCGAGCAGAGCGGCTCGCTGGACATCATGCTGCGCCGGCTGGCTGAGTACATCGAGAAGACAGTCAAGCTGCGGTCCAAGGTCAAACAGGCCATGATCTATCCGGTGGCCATCGTCGTGTTCGCGGTTGTGGTGGCCATCTTCCTGCTCTGGAAGGTCATCCCGGTGTTTGCGTCCATCTTCGCGGAACTGGGAGCTCAGCTGCCCGCCTTGACGGCGTTCATCGTCGCCCTCAGCGGCTTTGTCCAAAAGTACATCCTGTTCATATTCCTCGGGATCATCGGCTTCGTCTTCGCGTTCCGGTATTTCAGGAGGACTCCGCAGGGGCGCTGGATGACCGACCGCTGGATCTTGAAGATCCCCCTCTTCGGTGAACTCCTGCGCAAGGTTGCCATCTCCCGGATCACCCGGACCCTGAGCACTCTGGTCTCCGGCGGCGTGCCTATGCTGGAAGCCCTTAAGATCACCTCGTCCACGGCGAACAACGTCCTGCTTGAGACGGCCGTCCTGGAGGCGAGGCAGGCAGTGTCCGAGGGGAAGAGCCTGACCGACGCCCTGAAAGAGACGGGTCATTTTCCGTTCATGCTGACCCAGATGGTCAGCGTCGGCGAGGCGACCGGGACGCTGGACGAGATGCTGACCAAGCTGGCCGACTTCTATGATGATGAGGTCGATGCCTCAGTGTCCTCCCTCCTTTCCATCATGGAGCCGGTGCTCATGATCGGGGTCGGCGGCATGGTCGGTTCGTTGGTCATATCTATGTATCTGCCAATTTTCAGCCTGATGCAGGCGTTCTGAGGACGGATGAACACTCAAAGGCGGCATATTTTCTGGTACATCCTGATCCGGACGATTGCCGTCACGTCTATCCTGGTGGCGGTCGTTATCATCCAGTCCTCGACGAGCGCCTTCATCCCCGTTGTCCCCTTCTACTATCTCGTTCTCCTGGCGTATATCCTTTCGCTGGCCTACCTGGGCCTCTATTTATGGGGGAAGCACTATTCGGTCCAGGCCTATGTCCAGACCGTCATTGACCTCCTCCTCATCACCGCGCTGGTCTATATCTCGGGCGGGCTGTCGGGTTCCCTGTACCTCCTCTACGTTTTTCCCGTCGTCGCGGCCAGCATCGTTATCAGCAACCGGGCTGCTTTCATCACGGCCGGGCTGTCGGCCATCCTCTTCGGCCTTCTCGTCGACGGATTGTATTTTGGGATCATCCCCTATTTCAGCCCCGATCAGTACAGGGAGCGCTCGCTGGGCCTGGTCCTTTTTACAATCTTCGTGGCCTGGAGCCTCATCCTCCTTATCGCTTTCCTGGCGAATCATCTGACCAACAGCCTGCGCCAGGCCCGGGAAGAGCTTCTCCTGGCTCAGAAGGAGCTGGAGATCAAAGAGCGGCTGGCTACGGCCGGCCGGTTTTCCGGCCAGCTCGCCCACGAGGTTCGCAACCCCCTGGCGGCCATTTCCGGGGCCGTCCAGGTGCTGCGCGGAGAGCTCAACCTGGACGAGGAGCAGCGGAGCTTGATGGACATCGTGGTCAAGGAATCACAGAGGGTGTCCCAGTCGATCGAGCAATTCCTGGACCTGGCGGCACCCGGCCCGCAGGTTTTCTCCTGGATCAACCTGCCCGAGATCCTCGAGGAAACGCTGGCGCTTATCCGGGCCAGCGGACAGCTCGACGGAAGGCATCTCCTGGCGGGTAACTTTACCACGGCCAAAGCGGATTATTACGGCAACCCGAACCAGTTCAAGCAGGTTTTTTGGAATCTCGCCAAGAACGCGGTAAAAGCCATGCCCGACGGCGGGACGCTGAGCATCGATTTCTTCCAGGACAGGAAAAAGACCGTCCGGATCCGGTTTGCCGATACGGGCCGGGGCCTTACAGAGGAAGAGAAAGAGCGTTTATTCGAGCCGTTCTTCTCTCGCTTTGAGAACGGCCATGGGCTGGGCCTGGTGGTCGTCCGCGGTATCGTGGACGATTATGACGGGCGGATCGAGGTTCGATCGGAGCCCCGGAAAGGCACCGAGATCACCTTGACCTTCCCGTTCAAGGAAGTGCGATCGAAGACCGCTTCTCCGGAGATGGCGCCGCGATGATAAAGGAAGCTCTCGCGCTGAGCCCGTAAGGACGAACGATGGAAAACATACTGATCATCGATGACGAGAAGAGCCTTCTGGATCTCCTCAGCCTGGTCCTGAAGAAGGAGGGCTACCGGGTCAAGACCTGCCTGGCGCCGACCAAGGTCTTTGACATCTTGGAGAAAGAAGAGCTGGACCTCCTCATCTGCGACATCAAGCTTCCGCAGATCAGCGGAATGGAGGTCCTCAAGTACGTCCGGGAGAACAGGCCCGAGGTTCCGGTCATCATGATCACCGCCTACGGGAGCCTGAAGCAGGCCGTGGAAGCCCTCAAGGCCGGGGCCATCGATTACATCCTCAAGCCGTTCGACGTCGAGGAGCTCAAGATCATAATCGCCCAGGAGCTCGAGAAGAGGCGGCTCAAGGAGGAAAACATCCTCCTCAAGCGGAACCTTCAGGAGAAATACTCGTTTGAGAACATGATCGGCAAGGGCAAGGCGATGCAGGAAGTCTATGCCCTGATCGAAAAATCGGCCGGGACGGACTCGACGGTCCTCATCTCAGGAGAGAGCGGGACGGGGAAAGAGATGGCCGCCCGGGCGCTCCATCTCCTCAGCCGGCGTGCGGATAATCCCTTCGTCTCGATCAACTGCGCCGCCCTGCCCGAAAACCTCCTGGAGAGCGAGCTCTTCGGTCACGCCCGGGGATCGTTCACGGGCGCGGTGGCCGACAAAAAGGGTATGTTTGAAGTCGCGACAAGAGGTACGCTCTTCCTGGATGAGGTCGGCGAGACCTCGCCTTGGACTCAGGTGAAGCTCCTCCGGGCCCTCCAGGAGCGGACTATCCGGCGGGTGGGGGGAACGGAGGAGATCCCCGTGGACGTGCGGATCATCGCCGCGACCAATCAGGACCTCAAGCAGAGGATCGGAGAAGGAAAATTCCGGGAAGAGTTGTATTACCGCCTTAACGTGATCGCTTTCGAGATGCCTCCCCTGCGCAAAAGGACGGAGGATATTCCCCTCCTTGTCAACCATTTCCTTCAAAAGTACTGCCAGCAGATGGGAAAGAAGATGAAGAGGGTCGCCCCCGAAGTGATCAATTACTTTGAGATGTATCCTTGGCCCGGCAACGTGCGGGAGCTGGAGAACGTTATCGAGCGGGTGGTGGCCATCGAAGACCGGGAGACGATGACCGGCGCCAGTCTGCCGCGGGAGATCGTATTCCCCCCCAGGAAAGAGGTCAATCAGCCCCGTATCCCGCCGAACTTCAACCTGACGACCCATATTGACGAGATTTCCAAGAGATATATCGGAGATGCCCGCGCGCTCTCGGGCGGAAACCTGCGGAAGACCGCCTCAATCCTTGGGATCAGTTACCGGTCCCTGCGACACCTGATCGATAAGTACGGGCTCAAAGAGGCCGAGAGACCCGTCCGGGAAGAGGCCATGACAGAGTATAAGCCTCAACTCTAGTGTCCCGCCTCAATAATCTCTTGCCTAAGTCCTCCCCGAGTCGGGACACTTCCATGGGGGAGTCAACTCGGAGGGGAAGACCCCTTCCGACGTTCGCTTCGTTCTCTGCCTCCCCTTCTCGGGCGGGGCTTGATACCCCGCCCTCCGTCCAAGGGGGTGGCTCCCCCTTGGAACCCTCTACGAAC
>CAYGXD010000037.1:0-14861 GCA_964353705.1 uncultured Eubacteriales bacterium
TCCCCCTCCCCTTCATCCCCTCCCGCCGGGGGAGGGGAGATTTCTTCCCTTTTCCACAAGGGAAGAGGAGGTTAACGGAAGGAAAGACATGAAGCGCCGCTCGATCGTCCACATCGACATCGACGCCTTTTTCGCGGCCGTCGAAGAGCTCCTCAACCCGGCCCTCAAGGGGAAGCCGGTCATCGTCGGCGGCCTGCCCCACGAGCGGGGAGTGGCCTCCACCTGCAACTACGAGGCCCGCCGCTACGGCGTCCACTCCGGCATGCCCCTGCGCAAGGCCTATGAGCTCTGCCCGAACGGCCTCTTCATCCGCGGCAACTACCAGGTTTACCAGGCCTTCTCCGGGAAGTTCTTCCGCATCCTCCACGAGTATACGCCCGACGTCGAGGAGGCCTCGCTCGACGAGGCCTATCTCGATTTCTCCCGCTGCCGGCCGCTCTATCCGTCCTTCTCCGCCGCCGCCCGCGAGATGAAGGCGCGCATCGAGAAGGAGACCGGGCTCAAGGTGTCGGTCGGCATGGCGCCCAACAAGATCCTGGCCAAGCTGGCCACCAAAAAAGCCAAGCCCGCCGGGTTCTTCGAGGTCGGGGAGGGTTGCGAGGAGGAGTTCCTCCGGGACCTCGGCATCGAATGCCTGCCCGGGATCGGGCCCAAGGCCCAGGTCGTCCTCCGGATGCTCAATATCCACAAGATCGGCGACCTCTGGGGGATGCCGCGGCCGGCCCTGCGCTCCCTCTTCGGCCTCGAGGGCGAGGAGGTCTATCTCCAGTCGCGGGGGATCGACAGCCGGCCCGTGTTCAGGCCCACCGTCCCCAAGTCCGTCTCGCGGGAGACGACGTTCCTCGAGGATCTCTGGGACAGGCGGCTGCTCCTCGCCCATCTGGCCTACCTCTGCGACCGGCTGACCATCGGCCTGCGGCAGGAACACCTCTTCGCCCACATCATCGAGGTCAAGGCCCGCTACTCTGACTTCAAGACCGAGGTCAGGCGGCGCCTGCTCCTCACGCCCCTCCAGGAGATGGGCGGGATCTACCGGGTGGCCGAGGACCTTTTCCTCGGCCTGTTCTCCTCGTCGCGCCTGGCCTTGAGGCTCGTCGGCGTCAAGGCCTCGGACCTGGTGAGGTCGAGGTCCCTGTCGCTCTTCGAGCCGTACTCGGACCGGGGAGAGCGGCTGGGCGCGGCCGTCGACCAGGTGCGGGAGAAGTACGGGTTCGGCTCGGTCCTGACGGTGCGGGAGAGGATGCTCGACGCCGTCTACGAGTTCGAGCAGAGGCGCGGGTTCGTCCTCAAGACGGCGTCGCTGACGAAGTGATCGATGATGTTCATTCCACTCCGCCTCCATTCCGTTTACAGCCGCGGCAAGGGAAGTGCGACACTCGAGGAGGCGTCGGCTTGGGTTTCGCGGAAGGGGCTGGGGGCCGCGGCCCTTACCGACATCGGGAACCTCTACGGCTGGGCGAAGTGGAAGAGGGCGGCCGAAGCGCGGGGTTTCCGGCCCCTTTTCGGCTGCGAGCTCGAGGTCGGCGGCCGGACGTTCGTCTTTCTCGTCAAAGACCGGGAAGGCTACTGGAACCTGATGGAGATCTTCAACCGGGAGGGGAGGCGGCCGGCTGAGGAAGACGGGGAAAGAGCGGGAGACGATGGGAGCGGGTTTGTATTAGGAGCAAGGGAGGCAAAGGCGTCGGAAAAAAGGGGTAAAGAAACAGGGGCGGGGACGCTTCAGCTGAAAACAGACGGTCTGATAACTATCTCCATTCCCAAGCCCGATGATATGAGTCTCCCTGAGGAACTCTCTGCCTCGAGAGGTGAAGATTTTTATTTGGGCTGTGACTTCTCGAACTTTGAGAGAGTGGCGGAGTGGGCGCGCGCCCGCAGCCTCCCGCTCGTCTGGGCCAATCCCCTCAAGTTCATCCGGAGCCCGGAGCGGCTCATCCTCCTCCACGCCATCACCCAAAAAGTCCCGTATCCGCCGGAGAAAGACAAGCTGACGGAGAAGACGGCGCTTTTCGGCCCGGACCAGGAAACGCCGGCCCTGAAGAAGTTCGGGTCCGCCGCCCAGGAAGCCTTCCGGCGGACTTTTGAAATCGCTGAAAAATGCCGCTTTGCCTTCGAGGGCATCGTGCCGCCCCTTCCTCCTAACCTTTTCCCGACGACGCTCGGCGACCTCGTCACGGAGCGGCTCCGCGACGCCAAGGATCTGAGCTGGCGCGAAAGGCAGCGGGCCCGGCGCGAGCTCGAGGTCATCGAGAGATCCGGGTTCGCGCCCTACTTCCTCATCGTCCACGACGTCATCGACTTCGCCCGGCGCCGCCGCATCCTCTACAACCTCAAAGGCTCGGGCGCCTCCTCCTACCTGGCCTACCTCCTCGGCATCTCTCACGTGAGCCCCATGGAGTTCGACCTCTACTTCGAGCGCTTCCTCAACAGCGGCCGGAACGACCCGCCGGACATCGACCTGGATTTCGACTCCCGCCGGCGCGACGAGGTCCTCGATTACGTCCTGAAGAAGTACGGCCGGGGCGAAAAGACGGGCGGAGCCTTTGTCTGTAGCCTGAAAAACTACCGTGCCCGCTCCGCTCTCTACGAGACGGCCCGGGCTTTCGGGATTCCGCCGGAGGAGGCGCGGTCGCTGAGTAACCGGATCCCGTATTTCGCCGAACCCGATTTCCTGCGGCGCGATAAGCCGGCCGCCGGCCACCTCGAGGTCTGGAAGATGGCCTCCGAACTGGGCGGAGTTTACGCCGATATCTCGCTCCACGTCGGCGGCGTCATCCTCACGCCCGCGCCGGCGGGCCGGTACCTCCCGCTCGAGGAGTCGGCCAAGGGGCTCGTCATGAGCCACTTCGACCGGGATGCGGTCGAGGACCTGAAACTCATCAAGCTCGACCTGCTCTCCGTGCGGGGGCTGGCGGCCATCTCGGAGACCCGGGAGAGGCTCAACCTCCGGAGTATCCCGCCGGGTGACGCCAAGACGTACAAGCTGCTCCAGACGGCCCAGACCATCGGCTGCTTCCAGGTGGAGAGCCCGGCCATGATGAACCTTTTGCGGCGGATGAAACCGGAGACGATTTACGAGCTGACCCAGGCGCTGGCCCTCATCCGTCCCGGGCCGACCGAAAGCGGGATGAAAGAGGCGCTGCTCCGGGCGCGCGAGAAGAGGCAGGCTTTCCAGGAGCCCCTCCTCGATAAGATCCTTCCCGAGACGGGAGGGCTCCTCCTCTACGAGGAGCAGGTGATGCAGGTGGCGGAGCGGGTGGCCGGGATGCCGCCCGAGGAGGGCGACCTCCTGCGGCGGGCCCTCAAGAAGAAAAACGGCACCCGGTCGGCGCTCAAAGAGAAATTCTTCAAGGAGGCGCGGGAACGGGGGTATAAGGCCGCCGAGGTCGAGAAGCTCTGGACGACCATGGAGAAATTCTCCTCCTACTCCTTCAACAAGGCCCACAGCGCCTCCTACGCCGCCATGGCCTACCAGGCCGTCTATCTCAAGGCCCATCACACCGTGCCGTATCTCACGGCCGTGCTCAACGCCGGCGGCGGCTACTACATGCCGGCCGAGTACATCGAGGAGGCCAAGCGCCACGGCATCAACTTCCTGGGACCCGATATCAACCGGAGCGGCCATTTGTTTGAAGTCGAAGGGTCGAACATCCGCGTCGGATTGACGTCGATCAAGGGGCTGGCCCTCAAGACGATAGAGAAGATCATGGCCGAGTGCAAAGACAGCGAATTCGCCTCGGTCGAGGATTTCCTGGCCCGCGTCCATCTGGGAAGGGCGGAGCTCCTGTCCCTCATCAAGGCCGGGGTGTTCGATTCCCTGGAGCCGCGGCGGACGCGGCAGATCCTGCGTCATTTCCAGGGGATCGAGGACATGGAGGAGGTGGCGGACATGAACCCGCTCGAGAAGGCCAAGATGCTCGTGGATTCGCTCGGGTTCAGCCCGGGGCCGGACTCCCTCGAGCTCTATGAGGGGAAGAGGCCGGACCTCCGGGTCAAAGATCTGGCCAATTACGGCGGACAGCAGGTGGAGCTCGTGGTGCGGGTGGTCGATGCCCGTCTCAAGGACACGACGAACGGCAGCAAGTATTTTTATCTTTTCGAGGACGAGACCGGGCTTCTCGAGGGGGTGGGGGAGAGGCGCTGCCTGAGCTTCGGCCAGCCGCCCGTCTGTTGCCTGAGGGGCGAGGTCCGGCGCGACGGCGGAGGCATCGTTAAAATCCACAACTGCTCGTTTTTAAAGACATTTTAAATGAGGTTGGCACGAAATATGCGCATAAATTGATGGAGATCGACAATGGATGATTATCGATTTTCAGTAGTGATCGGGAGGAACGGCAACGGCTGGGTGGCGTTCTGCCCGGAATTTCAGGGATGTGAGGCTCACGGGAAGAGCTATGAAAAGGCGTTAGCGAGAATCCGGGCGAACATCCGGGTGAGAATCGAAGATTGTCTCGGAGACAATGAAGACATCCCCCAGGCGGAAACCGTCAACTTCACTATGCTTCAGTTGAGATTGTAGCGTTCTGCGCCGGGACAAAGGGGGTCTGTAATGACTTCTCCTTATACCGGGAGGAGGCCCTACAAAGAACCTGAACAACCATTTAACGCGCCAAATTGACATCGATCCGTGGACAGGCATATCATCGTTTCGGAGGAGGGGAGGCATCGCTTCCGCCTCCTGTAATCTGCAATGTATCAACCGGGATGAAGAAGGGCACCGCAGCGTTTCTTGTACTCGGGACGTTGCTCCTCTCTCCTGATTTCCTCATCCCTCTGCCGAGGAAATACCTTCGGTTTGAACGCTTGCTTCCCGACTCCAAGGGAACGTCCGTGACGGGAATCTCCAGTATCCTCCAGGACAAGGAGGGCTACCTCTGGTTCGGCACCATCGCCGGTCTAGCCAAATACGACGGATACCGGTTCGTTTTTCACTCGCCGGCAACGGAACCGGAATCCTTGGAGCCTTCCCCGATAACTGTCGTCTACCCGGCGATCGAAGACAGCAGGGGAGATATCTGGATCGGAACGGACGGCGCTGGCCTCTTCAAGTTCGATAAGAAAAAGAAAACGTTCGTTCAACACCGCCATGATCCCGATGATCCGGCCAGCCTGAGCGGTAACACGGTACTGGCTGTTCAGGAGGATAAGGAAGGGATTTTCTGGATCGGCACACGGCTCGACGGACTGAACCGGTTCGATCCGGTATCCGGAGCCTTCAGCCTTGTCCCTCTCGACCCCGACGCCGGGGCTGTCTGGGATCTGCTCGTGGACCGGCAGGGATTTCTCTGGATCGGCACGCAGGAAGGCGGTTTGTACAGGCGGGATCCCGTCTCGGGAGAGATCAGGAATTTCCGTTTCGTCCTCGATGATCCCCGGAGCCTGGGCAGCAACACCGTCTGGTCGATTTTTGAGGATAGCCAAGGGACGCTTTGGGTGGGGACAAGAGGAGGAGGGCTGAACCGGTTTGTCGAGGGGGAGGAGGCATTTGTCCGCTTCACCGGAGACGAAGCTCATCCCCGGGATCTCGTCTCCCCCGCGATTACAGCCCTTGCCGAGGATGGGCAAGGCCGGCTTTGGATCGGCACGTCCTGGGATGGGCTGAGGGTATGGGACGTAAAGTCAGGTGAATATTCGATAGTCAAACTGGATTCCCAGGACGCGGATTCTCTCGCCGACAATAGTATCACCTCCCTCCTCAAGGATGTCTCCGGGATCATGTGGGTGGGGACCGCCCGAGGAGGGATCAATAAGTGCTTGGCCGGCCAGGTCAAATTCCCTCACTTCAAACATGACCGGTACGATCCCGGGAGCCTCAGCCGCAATGACGTCCGCTCCATTTGGGCGGGCGATTCCGGGAAACTCTGGGTGGGCTTGGAAGAGGGGCTGGACGAGATAGATGAACAAACCGGTCAGGTGCGCCGCTTCCGCAACGACCCAGGGAGAAACGACGGCCTGAGCCCCGGCGCCGTATTAGCCCTCTGCCAGGACGGGAAGGGGAGGGTTTGGGTGGGGACGGAAGACCACGGCCTGGACTGCTATGACCCTCGGACCGGCCGTTTCAACCATTATCTGGGCGATCCTGGGAATCCTGCAACCCTGTCCAATAACAGGGTTTATGCCATCCGTCCGGACCGCTCCGACCCCGAAGTCCTATGGGTAGCGACTCATCAGGGGTTGAATCGGCTGGATGCCAGGACGCGGAGGTTCACACGGTATCTCCGCGACGCGTCGGACGAGGCCAGCCTGAGCGGCAACATTGTCACGTCCATTTTCGACGGCGGCTCCGGTTATCTCTGGGTGGGGACCCATTCCGGGCTCAACCGCCTGGACAGGTCCTCGGGAAAATTCGAGAGGTACGTGGGCGATGTCGCGGCGCCTTCAGGGACAGCTCCCAATGACAATATCATCAACTGCCTCCACGAAGACGGAGAGGGGATCCTTTGGGCGGGGACGAACAGCGGGCTCAACCGGTTCGATCCGGAGAGCAATAGATGGGAATACTACACAGCTCAGAACGGGCTGTCCGGGGCGGTCGTCTGCGGCATCTTAGAGGACGAGTCCGGCCGGCTCTGGTTGAGCACGAACCGCGGGCTGGCCCGCTTCTCTCCCCGGGATGGAACGTTTTTGAATTTTGGACTCCATGACGGGATCCAGGGAAATCAGTTTAGCGCCGGGGCGTGCTGCAAGGGCTCCGACGGGCGGATGTTTTTCGGCGGAGTCAATGGGTTTAATGCCTTCCGGCCGGAGGAGATAAGGACAAATCCTTTTATCCCGCGAGTTGTCTGGACGGCCTTCTACCGGAACGGCCAGGAAGTGAAGATCGGGGACCTCACCTGGCCGCGGCAGCCCTTAGAACTCTCCTCCCGTTTCGATGTCCACGGCTTTGAATTCGCGTCCCTATGTTTTGTCAGGCCCACGGTCAACCGGTTCGCTTACAAACTGGTGCCCCGCGACAAGGAATGGATCGACCTGGGCCCGGAAAATAACGTCACCGTCTCCGGCCTGAAGCCGGGGGATTACCGTCTCCAGGCTAAAGGTTCCAACCCGGACGGGATATGGAACGAAGACGGTTTGGAGATAGCGATCCACGTCGTCGCGCCGTATTGGAGGACGAGTTGGTTTGGAGCCCTGGTGTTGTTCTTCTTTGCTTCCGGAGTCTTCTCAGTGGTTCGGATGTGGATGAAACTTAGGTCCTCCTTCATGGTGGTCGGAGGAAGGGCGAACCACATATTTGATAGCTACGGACTGACGGCCAGGGAACAGGAGGTCCTCCGCCTGGTCCTCCAGGGCTCGAGGAATAAGGAAATCGAGAAAAAGCTTTTCATCTCCGCCAGCACAGTCCGGAATCATATCTATAACATCTATCAGAAACTCGGCGTCAAGAACAGGCTCGAATTGGTCAACCTGATCGCCAAAGACACGCCGAAAAAAGCTTAGCTAGGAGCGCCGGGCAGAGACGATCCGGATTTGTCAGGCCGACTCTTGACAAATATGAGTTTGGGACTTAGTATAAAACTGTGAAAACCAAAAGAGTTTTTAAAGTACAAATGCCGCAGTCGGCCCATGTCGACGGCCCAGATGCCTCAGCCCGAGCCCGGATCGTCACCGCGGCCGGCGGCCTGTTCCTTCACCGGGGCTTTGTCCGCGTGACCGCCGACGACATCGCCGCCGAGCTCGGCATCAGCAAGGCGACCCTTTACAAGGAATTCCGGAGTAAGGAAGAAATCCTGCGCGCCGTTATCCACGGCTTCATGACTGAGATAGCCGGCGGCGTTGACTCGCTCATCCAGGACGATACTCTGAATTTCGTCGAAAAGCTGGCCCGGCTGCTCGCCCTCTTCGGAGGCCGCCTCTCCCAGCTGGGGACCCTTTTCATCCGCGACATCCAAAAAAGCGCCCCCGCGGTTTGGAAAGAGATCGAGGAATTCCGCCGGGACAAGATAATCACCAACTTCACGGCGATCCTCGCGGCCGGGAACCGGCAAGGCCTCTTCCGCGGCGACATCGATATGGACTTCCTCATGCAAATGTTCCTGAAGCTGGTGGAGGAATTCGTCAATCCGTCAGAGATCCTCCGTTCCGGACGGTCGCCGGCCGCGACTTTCGAATCGGTCATCAAGGTTTTTTTCCAGGGCATCCTCACGGACAAGGGACGTCTGGATTTCTCGGCCCGGACGCCGGCACTTTTTGAGAACGGAAAGGAGGCCGCGCGATGAGACCAACAATTCTTGCCTCTGGCCTGATCATCCTCGCCGGAATGGCCTGCACCGGCAACCATCAGAAGGACATCATCACCGCTTCGGGCACGATCGAAGCGATTGAAGTCAATGTGGCCTCCAAGGTCTCCGGCCAGATCCTGGGGATCGACGCTGATGAGGGGAGAAGGGTCAAGCCGGGTGACCTCCTGGCCACGATCGACCATGCCACCCTTGATATCCAGCTTCGCCAGGCGGCGGCCGGGGTCGATCTGGCCGAGGCCCAGCTCGCCCTCCTCGTCAAAGGAGCGAGGAGCGAGGATATCCGCCAGGCGGAAGCGGTCCTTGAACAGGCAGAGGCCTCCCTGAAAATGGCCGAGGATGACGCAAGGCGGATGCGTACGCTGGCCGAGAAGGGGAGCGCTACGCCGAAAATGCGCGAAGACGCCGAAGCCCGGCTGACCATTGCAACGGCTCAAAAAAACGCCGCCGTCGAGGCGCTGAACAAGGTCCGGAGGCTGGCCCGGCCCGAAGAGATCCGGGCCGCCGAAGCCCGGCTGGCTCAAGCCCAGGCCGCCGCCGATCTTCTCGCGAAAACGATCGCCGATTGCACGATCACGGCCCCGGCCGGCGGCATCGTCACCCACAGGGCGGTCGAAGCCGGCGAGCTCGTGTCGCCGGGATCGACGGTCGCGACTCTCGTCGAACTCGATGACGTTTATGTCATGATTTACGTCACCGAAAATGAGCTCGGCCGGGTCAAATTGGGCGACCTGGCCGAGATCAAGATCGACACTTTTCCCGACAGATCCTTTGCCGGAAAGGTGACCTACATTTCGCCGGAGGCGGAGTTTACCCCGAAGAATATCCAGACCAAGGAGGACCGGGTCAAGCTTGTGTTCGGCGTCAAGGTGGAGATCGAGAACCGCGAAGGCCTGCTCAAGCCGGGCCTGCCTGCGGATGCCATTATCCGGGTAGGTTTGGCGGCGGCCCCATAACTGGACTTTTCCATGAGCGGGTTCGCTATCGATACCCATGGTCTCTCGAAGACCTTCGAATCCATGGCCGCCGTTCGCTCTCTCAACCTCACGGTCCGGGAGGGGGAGATGTTCGGTCTCGTCGGCCCTGATGGGGCCGGCAAAACGACGACCATCCGCCTTCTCTGCGGCATCCTCAGTCCGACGTCCGGGCGGGCGTCGGTCCTGGGATTTGACTTGGGGAAAGAGTCTGACAAGATCAAGAACCGGATCGGCTACCTGTCCCAGAAGTTCAGCCTGTACGGCGATCTGACGGTCGACGAGAACATCGAGTTCTTTGCCGGGATCCATCTTGTCCGGGATTATCGGGCGCGGCGCGAGGAGCTTCTCGAATTCACCCGCCTGACGCCCTTCCGCAGCCGTCTGGCTGAGCGGCTTTCGGGAGGTATGCGGCAGAAGCTGGCCCTGGCCTGCACGCTCATCCACACGCCCCGGTTGATCCTCCTCGACGAGCCGACGACCGGAGTCGACCCCGTCTCGCGGCGGGATTTCTGGGCGATCCTCTCGAGGCTCGTTCGCTCGGGGATCACCATAGTCATGGCCACGCCTTACATGGACGAGGCGGAGCGATGTTCCCGGGTCGGTCTTCTCGGAGCCGGCCGGCTGCTGGCCGCCGACACTCCGCAAAATATCAAGCTCCTGATGCGCGGGAAAGTCGTCGAGATCGTCTGCCCGGATATTCGGCGGGCCTTTGCCGTCCTGAAGAAGCAGACCGGCGTCCGGGAAGTCCAGCTCTTCGGGGACAGGCTGAACGTCGTCGTCGACGAGCCGGAGAGCGATATCCCCCTTTTCGAAGCCGCTCTCGTTCGGGAGGGCATTCCCGTCCTCCAGAAGAGGCTTCTCTCGCCTTCCCTAGAAAATGTCTTCATCTCCATCACTGAATCCGCTCCCGCGGAGCCCGGCCATGATTAGGGCGCAGGAATATTCCATCGAAGTGAAGGCCCTGACGAAGACCTTCGGCGGATTTACCGCCGTGGATGCCGTCAGCTTCGAGGTCGGCCGGGGTGCGATCTTCGGCTTCCTGGGAGCCAATGGGGCGGGAAAATCGACGACCATCCGCATGCTCTGCGGATTGCTCGATCCGAGTTCTGGAGCGGCCACGGTCGGCGGCTTCGATGTGGGGAGAGAGCCGGAAAAGATCAAGAAGGTCATCGGCTATATGTCCCAAAGGTTTTCGCTTTATGAAGACCTGACGGTCGGGGAGAACATCCGTTTTTTCGGCGGCGTCTACGGCCTTTCCAAAAAGACCATCGATTCCCGCCTCCCTTGGGTCTTGGAGATGGCCGGTCTTAGAGGACGGGAGCGAAGCCTGACCCGGACGCTGTCCGTGGGCTGGAAGCAGCGGCTGGCCTTGGGCTGTGCGGTCCTCCACGAGCCCGAGATCGTCTTTCTCGACGAGCCCACAGGCGGGGTGGACCCGGCCTCGCGCCGGCGCTTCTGGGAGCTTATCAACGAGCTATCCGAACGTAAGGTGACCGTCTTCGTCACCACCCACTACCTGGACGAAGCCGAATACTGCAACGATATCCGGCTCCTCCATGCCGGACGGATCGTCGCCAGCGGCAGTCCCCGGGAGCTCAAGGACCAGGTCATCCGGAATCCCATCCTCGAGGTAACGAGCGACAGAGCGGTCGACGCCCTCGAGGCCCTTCGGAACGAGCCATGGGTTCTGGAGACCTCGATCTTCGGGACGTCTCTCCATGTCAGCGTTAAGGACGAGGAGGAAGGCCGAGGGCTCACCCGGGCGCGGCTGGCCCGGGAGGGCATTGTGCCGGAGAGGATCGACCGGATCGTCCCGTCGCTCGAGGACGTCTTCATCCATAAGATCGAGCAGCAGTCCGGACGCCGAAGAACGGCGGAGGGCACGGCGTGAGGGCCCTGCCGATCGCGTTCATCGGGCCGGTGATGCGGAAGGAATTCCGGCAGATCCGGAGGGACTCGCGCTCCCTGATCTTCATGATCTTTATTCCGGCCTTCCTGCTGATCACGTTCGGGTTCGCCCTGAACTTTGACGTCAAGCATATCCCCCTCGCGGTCGTCGACCACGACGGCAGCCGAACAAGCCGGGAGCTCATCGAGAAATTCCGGACGACCGAATATTTTGATATCCGCTCCGTGCTCGACAAGGCCGGAGAGGTCGACGGCCTCATGGCCCGAGATAAGATCCGGGCCGCCCTGATCATTCCAGAAAGGTTCTCCGAGGATCTCCTGGCCGAACGGAGTACTTCCGTGCAGTTCCTCATCGACGGGGCCAATGCCATGAGCGGGACGACGGCCGCCGGCTATGCGGCGTCCATCCTGCAGAGCTATTCGCAGAAGGTGACCCTTGAGGCCCTGGCGAGACGCCGACCCGGAGGACTGACGCTCCCTCTTAGGACCGAAGTCCGGGTCTGGTACAACCCGGAGCTCAAGAGCGCCAAATTCCTTGTGCCCGGTTTAATGGCCTTCATCCTCATGGTGACCCTGACCACTTCGACGGCATTCTCCATCGTCCGCGAGAAAGAACGGGGGACCATGGAGCAGATCATTGTCTCGCCCCTGCGGCCCGCCGCGCTCATCATCGGCAAGATGATCCCCTATATCCTTATCTCCCTGGCCTCGGCCCACCTCGTCCTGGCCCTCGGCTGGGTCCTGTTCGGCGTTGCCGTCAAGGGGAGCTATCTGCTGCTTCTCCTGACCATCGTCCTGTTCCTGATTTCCGGGCTGGGGCAGGGGGTCCTGATCTCCTCCATCACCCGAACCCAGCAGGTCGCCTTCCTCATCTCCGTCTTGACGACCATCCTGCCGACCTTCATCCTCTCAGGCTTCGTTTTCCCCGTCCGGAATATGCCCCACGTTATCCAGGCGATCACCTACCTCATCCCGGCCAAGTATTTTCTGGTCGCCCTACGGGCGATCATCCTCAAAGGCGTGGGTTTTGCCGCTTTCTGGGACCAGGTTCTTTTTCTGGCCGGGTTTGCCGGCGTGATCCTGGCGTTGAGCGTCGCTTCGATTCGCCGGGGCGGGGAGGGCGGGAGACGGAGGGGGAGGGCGCGGTGAAGGTCATCCTGTCCATCCTCTGGAAGGAGTTCCTCCAGCTTCGGCGCGACCCGAGGCTCTTTCCAGTCATATTTATATCACCCGTCCTCCAGCTTATCCTCCTGGGGTATGCCGCGAACCTCGACGTCAAAAACATCCCCTCGGTCATTTGCGACCTGGACCATTCGATGGCCAGCCGCGGGTTTCTGGACGATTTCGTCAATTCCGGCTACTTCTCGGTTGAGGCCCGGGTGGATAGGATGGACGAGATAGACCGCTACCTCGACCACGGCGATGTCTCCATGGCGTTCGTCATCCCCCGGGGGTTTGGCGACAGGCTTGCCGGCGGGAGGGAAGCCTCGGTCATGCTCATCGCCGACGGCTCGGAGAGCCAGTCGGCTTCGATCGGGGTCAACTACGCGACGATGATCGCGGCGAATTACACGCAGAAGATTGTCTTCGAGGCCTTCGAGCGGGCCAGGGGACTCGGCCTGAAACCCGTCCTGGTCAAACCCGAGCTCCGGGTCTGGTATAACCCGGAGCTCAAGAGCCGGAATTTCATGGTGCCCGGCGTCCTCGGCCTCATCCTGATGATCATGACGACTACGCTCGCGTCCCTGGGCATCGTCCGGGAGAGAGAGTCGGGGACGATGGAACAGCTCATTGTCACGCCGATCCGTCCCTACCAGCTCATCGCCGGGAAACTCCTGCCGTTCGTCCTCATCGGGCTCGTGGACACGACGTTCGTCATCTCCGTGGCCAGGGGCTGGTTCGGCATCCCCGTCCGGGGAAGCGTCGCGCTCCTCTTCGCCCTGTGCCTGGCCTTCATGCTCAACACGCTGGGCATCGGCCTGTTCGTCTCGACGATCTCCAGGACCCAGCAGCAGGCCATGCTGACTTCTCTATTCTTCATCATGCCCCAGATCGTGCTCAGCGGATTTGTCTTTCCGATCGAGAATATGCCCAAGTTCTTCCAGTACCTGACGACGGTCATTCCCATCCGCTATTTCTTCGTCATCATCCGGGGCATCATGCTTAAGGGGGCGGGCTGGCCGGAGCTCTGGAACCAGGCGGCGGCCCTGATGGGCCTGGGAACGGTCATCCTGGTTTTTAGCGTCGCCCGCTTCCACAAAAAACTGGATTAGCTGGAGGGCGGGTATCCGGAAATTGTTTTTTTTGCTTGACATACAGAGAATTCGGACTGATAATTATCAAAGATTCCATTTATCGGGAGGGAAGCGGAAATGGAAAAATATCGGTGCATTAGCCTTCTTGTCTTGGCTCTCCTATTAGCCTGGGTTCCGTCAGGCCTGCTCTCGCAAACCAACCCAGAGCAGGCCAGCCCAGCTCAGGCTAACCCGGCTCAGACCAGCCCCCCAGCCAAACCTCCTGCCAGTAGTGCATCCGACTACTGGTCGAACTTCAAGTTCGAGATCAGCACGTCGGTCAGCTACCAGAAATCTCTTATCGACAGTTCTTACTTTCATCAATACTCGCCCCCCTTTCTTTCGGGTGCCTATGAAAGCCTAGCCGATCACACTGTCAAGATCCGGGGAGAAGATGGGTGGGGATTTAACGTCGGCCTCGGCTATTTCCCGGCGACCAATTTCGGCATTCAGCTCCTCTTCGATTATGCGAAACCCAAGCTCTCCGGCGCGAGTACGGATTATAATGTCTGGCTGAATTATGCGTTGACCTTTGATGCCAATCCTCCTTACCCCTTAATTTTTGACTATACGTATCAGTGGCCCGAGACGGCCGGGGACTTCACTGAGATGGGCTTGAGCTTGAATGGAGCGTTCCGGCTGCCGATTTCCAAGAAATTGGCCGTCTCCCTGTCGGGCGGACTGACCTATTTCCATATCGACGGCAAGGCAACCGGAATAGCCTTCTCCTATTATTGGTGGGAGGACGGCTGGTTCAAGGGCCGCACCTTTGACGTCAAGTACAAGGTCGGGACGATAGACAAGCTGGGGCTCAATCTGGGCGCCGAGCTCAACTGGGTGCTGTTCAGCAATATGTGCTTCGTCCTGGACGGGCGTTACTTTGCCTGCCCTTCAGAGACCCGGCAGATGGAAATCATCAACGAAGGCCTGGTCACCCCCCCTTCCCCTGCCTTTACTGAGATTCTCTTTGAGAGGATTAAGGAGCTGATGAACCTCAAGGATCTGACCGTCAACCCCTCTTTTTACAGGATCAACATCGGGCTGAAATATCTGTTCTGACGGATAAGCGGACGAGCCGGACCCGCGGAGGGAACGGGCCAAACCCCGGCGAGGGAAGTGACTGTATAGCCTTGCCGGAAACTGGGGACAGAAGAGAAAATAGGGGGAATAACGATTAGGCGGCCATAAGCCGGCAGGACCGATGTCCTGCCAGGGTCTTCTTCTGAAAAAAATGCCCTTTTCCAAAAAATAGGACATTTGTCTACAGACAGCAAACGGTTCTCCGCCTATATTGAGCCTGTCGAGTTCCTTTTTGAGAACATCCTTCCGGCGGTCCGCCGCCTGTAGGCCGAAAGGAACAGCAGCACGATTACAGGGAGGAGGTAAGGAGATCGAAATGACCAAGGCTCTTAGGCTCATTTTCTGCGTGTTCGTTGGATTTTTTGCTC
>CAYGXD010000037.1:14961-20191 GCA_964353705.1 uncultured Eubacteriales bacterium
GAAATGACCAAGGCTCTTAGGCTCATTTTCTGCGTGTTCGTTGGATTTTTTGCTCTGGCGATGTTCGGGGGAGTGGGGAAGCCCCAAACTCCCGCCGACCAAACCGGGTTTCAACTTCTGGACCGTCTGGTCACCGTTATGGTCAAGGCCGTAGCGCCCGGCGGTGACTCTGCGGATTTCGACCAGAATATCCTACTTTTGGCCAAGGAGTTGAAGTCGGCTCAAGGGGTTAGGCGGGTGGACGACCTTTTTGCCGTCCGGTATTCCCGGCTCTTGAGCGCTGTCCGGCAGGCCGTTCTCCGGGATCCCGAAGTCCTCTATTGGCCGATGTACCGCTTCAACATGATCGATTTTATCGAGGAGCGCACTGGGCAGATGCCCGATTGGGACGATCTCCTGTTCATGGTCAACGATCACGGCGGATCCGGAGTCGGGTTGGTGGTCCTTTCGGATGCGATCATGTCCGAAGTCGTCAGTCTTCACATTCATCTGGAGAACCTGGCGAGGAGGCCGGAAATCCTCAAGAGCTATATAGAGAAAGGCATGAAAGGAATGAAAGGCTCGTGAATAAGACCCGTGCTTCGAAAGGAGGCTGGGATGCGTAACCTGAAGAAGATGGCATTTATTGGCATGGTGCTCGCGGTCGTTGGTTCAGCCGCGGGCCACACGGGGGTTGTCAAGAGGGTCCTCAGCGGGGATCTCGTCCAGTTCGGCGATACGTTTGTCGCCCGGCTCACCGGGATTGCCTGCCCCCCCCGGGAAGAGCAAATCGGCTACGAGATTTATGACTTTACGAAGAGGCAACTCGAGGGCCAAACAGTGGCCCTGTTTATGTGGACAACGGACAACACGGCAGCGGGTATCGTTCACGACGGGAAAGGGTATCCCTTTGTCCAGATCTACTACGGAAAAGGGGCCTCCGTGAGCTTTAATGAGCTATTGTTGAAGAAAGGCTACGCCCGCGTCGATCCCAAATACCTCCCGGATGATCTGAAACATTACCTCGACCTGGAGAAGGAAGCCTGGGAAAAGGGACTGGGGATCTGGAAGGCGCACTGATCTTCGCCGGAACATTCCCGGCCGGTGCGGCAAGAAAAGGGCATGATTTTTAAGTCGGAGGTAGCGATGAACAAATCCCCCAGATATCGAATTTTGGCCGCGGCTGTCTGCTTTTTACTGGGAAGTCTTTTGGCCCGCGGGCGCGCTTATGGAAGTTCCGAAGAGAAGATTTACTACGCTCTGGAGATGAACGGACAAGTCTTCGGATACGTTGAGTTGAGCATCTCGAAAATCAGAGAGAAAGGCAAGCCCTTGATCCAGCTGAAGGAGACAGTGGAAAACCGCATTTCGGCATTGGGCGTCACCGTCGACACGCAGGGCTGGTCGGAATACCGAGTCGACCCGGAAACGGGGCGTTTTTCCTTCTCTGAACAGGTGACTGATTCAGGAAGCCTCAAATTCCACATCTCCGCCTCTATTGAAGGGAACGCGGCCCGGATCAACCTTCAACCCGGCGGCGGAGAGAAGGTTGTTTCTCTCCCGGCGGGAGTGCTTTTAGAAAACCCGTATTTTTTTCCTCATCTTTTGAAGAATCCCGGCCAAGACAATCCGGGTCCGAGTGCCTATCAAGTCCTTGACGTGCTCGACAGGAAGATCCATAAGGTGACTGTCACCAAGAAGGGGCCGGAATCCTTTCAACTTTCTGGCAAGACGTACCGGGCGATCATTCTCGAATCCCTCGACCATGACGTTGGATTTAAGTTCCGCCAATGGGTCAATGCGGATACTGGATATCTGCTCAAATCGGAAGGGCCCCGAAGCACTCAATGGCTAGCGGACGAGTCCATAAAGGACAAGCTTCAGAGGGTACTCATCGATAATCACCTGTTCGCCAAGGCCGGGGCGGCGATCTCGGATATCCCGGCCATTTCTCACCTGAAAGTCCGGGCCAAGCTGGAGCCGGTCGGGAACTGGATCACGCCGGAGAGCCTCAGGGTCTCCGGCCAAAGCTTTGACGGCACAGTCGATGTCAACCGGATCGAAGGAGTCTTCGAGGTCCGTCAGGAAAAGTATGACGGCCGCAATGCCCCGCCTTTTCCCCCGAATTTCGGCAGGGACCCCGAGCTTCGGCCATTCCTGGCGCCGGAGGATTTCATCGAATCCGACGACCCCATCCTTATCAAAAAAGCCAAGGACCTGACGGCCGGAGCTGAAAACTCCTGGGAAGCAGCCAAAAAGTTGAGCCAATGGGTGGCCGAGGAAATCGGCTACGATATCCCCGGAGGAGCGTCGGCCCGGAATACCTACGATGTCAGGGAAGGTGAATGCGGCGCCCATTCCCGCCTCTTCGCCGCATTTTGCCGGGGCGTGGGGATCCCGGCCAGGGTCGTCTGGGGATGCATGTATGTCCCTAACCTTGGCGGAAGTTTCGGCCAGCACGCCTGGAACGAAGTTTATATGGGACAAATCGGCTGGATTCCCATCGACACGACCGCGCGGGAAATCGATTATGCGGACTCCGGGCATATCCGCCTGGGTATCCTTTCCTCCGCGCATGTCGCCTTGAATCCCAAGCAGATGGAGATCCTGGATTTTCAAGCCGGCGCTCAAAGTCGGGCGGGATTTCAGGGCCCTGTGGATAAAGAAAAATATCAGCCGTATCTCGGTCGATATAAGGGACGCCGCGGAGTCATTGCCGTTTCCCTCGAAAACGGCGGCCTCAGCCTGACGCTTGCCGATAAGCGTGTTTTTGGGCTTCGAGAGCCCGATGAGAAGGGGGAATGGCTGTTCAAGCTGTCGCGGGATATCGGGGTGACCTTCGAGCGCGACACAGCCGGACAAGTGGTTGAGCTGACCATTCTCAACCGCATCCGGCTGCCGAAGAAAAGTGAACCGCAAGAAATTCCGGACGGTGTACCCGAAAACATCCGGCCTTATCTCGGACAGTATTCCGTGCCGATGCAGAGGCAGGAGATTATGGTCGCCTATGATAACGGTCACCTGGCCGTCCATATCCCGGGCCTGGGAGTCCGGGTGCTCGACGGCCCCGATGCGCAAGGCCTCTGGGCCGGCAAGCCGGGGGATGACCGGTTCTCCTTCATCGTGGATGACGAAGGCAAGGTCCGGACCATGATCCTCGTCGAGACGATCCCCAACACGAGAATCGATGGAGGAGGTCTTTAGGCCGGGATGGAGGTTACTCGAGACTGCATAAGGAGGACAGAGAAGATGGCCAAGCCGGGATTCGGATTCAAGGTTTGGACCGCAGCGCTATCCGTGTTCGTCGCCCTGATGCTGTTCCCGAACATCGTCCGCAAACAGGGTGTCGGGAAATCTCTGGTCATCACCGTGCTCGCCGTCGGAGCGATCTGGCTGATGTATTTCGTCATCGGCCGGGTGATCGACCAGGCCGTGTCGGAAGAACTGAAAAGGAAAAGCCGGGAGAAGTAGGCTGACGATCGGTATGCAAAGGGATAATCCTGACCTTCGAGCTCGGACCTGGATTCCTCATGAGAATTATGGCTTGCGAAGAAAGGACGGCCGGTGGCTTTAGCTGGGCGAGGCCTCGAATTTCAAGCGGTCCTCGTGAGAGCATCGCTGCTTTTTCATAAGAGCCCAGACGAATTCATCTCGACGATTTTTCGAGACCGGCAGGCCCTGAGAAATGAGACGAATGATTTTTGGCCGATTTTGTCAGCCAAGGATCTTCGAACGTTGCTAGCCAAAAGGAGAGGGCGCATGCGAAATTCCCAGAGATCCCCAAAATGCTCCGGACGCGTCAAGCTGCGTCCGGCAATCCTATATTGGGGCTTGCTTTCGATTGCCTTCGCTTCCAGCCCGGCCAATCCGGTCCCACAGATTAACCATGGGACGGACCAAGGCATCCCGCAATTCTTCAATCCCAGGAATTTCTCTGACACCTTCGGCTGCACCATCGTCATGGCGGCACGTAACGGGCTTGTCCTTGCGGGAAACAACGAAGACCGCAATCATCCGAAGACCATCGCGACCTTTCTCCCCGCCGCGGGAGGCTATTACGGCCGGGTGGTGTTCGGTTATGACGACATGCCCGTCCAGGGCGGGATGAACGATCAGGGACTCTTCATCGATGCCAATGCGCTCGCTCCGGCCGGTTGGAAGTCCGACCCCGGCAAGCCGACCTTCAAGGGAATGATCCTGATGGTCCTCTTGGGCACGTGCGCGACTTGCGAGGACGTCAAGGCATTTTTTGAAAAGAACAATGTTCCCGCCCTGGAAAGGGCCCGGATTCCGGTCGCGGACCGCTCCGGTGCTTCCCTGGTCGTCGAATACGGCCAGGGCCGCGTCCAGTTCGTCCAGAGCAACACGTGGTACCAGATAGCCACGAACTTCGTCATGTCCAATATCAGCGACGGCAATTATCCCTGCTGGAGATACCGGACCGCGGAAACAATCCTTTCTGAGGCTAAAGAGCTGAGCCGTGATCTTATCCGGGACGTTCTCGAAAGAACGCACCAGGAGGGCGGATCCCTGACGGTTTACTCAAATATCTATGACCTGAAGAACGGGCTGATCTACCTCTACAACATGAGGGATTTCAAGGACGTCGTGGTCCTCAACCTGGCCGAGGAGCTTAAGAAAGGCGAGAGGCGGCTCGATTTGCTTACGCTCTTTAAGGGCGCGGCCGGGGAACCTCTTCCCTCTCTGGACAGCATCCTGCCAAACTATTTTAGGGCTCTGGGCGGGAAGGAGGCTGTCGAGAAAATCCGGACCCGAAGGCTCAGCGGGGAATTGACCCATGATTTCCCCGGGCAGAACCCGCCGAAGATCGTCCTGCCCGCAGAGGTCATCGCGGCCGCTCCTGACAGGTGGCGCCTCGTCCTGAAGACATCCTCGGGCGTCCAACAGATGGGCTTCGACGGCCGGCGAGGCTGGACACAGGACGCCGACCGCATTCTCATCACCAGCCGGCAGGCCCGCTCGAAGCTGGCCTATCTGTTCCATCCCCAGGGAGCTGTCCGTCTCGAAGAGTACTTCCCCGGGCTGGTATTTATGGAGACCGTACATTTCAATGGCCGGACGGAATACGCGGTAAAGGCAGCGGGTATGAGGGAAGGACAGGACACGCTTTACTTTGACGCCGAAACTGGGCTTCTGAACCGCCTGGGTGAGGATATCGCAGTCGAGCGCTACCGCCCGGTCGCGGGAGTGCTTCATCCTGTTCAGATCGCGATAAGAAGGAGAGGCGGGA
>CAYGXD010000037.1:20291-22463 GCA_964353705.1 uncultured Eubacteriales bacterium
CCGGTCGCGGGAGTGCTTCATCCTGTTCAGATCGCGATAAGAAGGAGAGGCGGGACCTCGACCTACGTTTTTAAGGACATCGCGGCCGATATCGACATCGAAGAAAAACGATTCGCCATCCCCGACCTGGCGGAGGTTTTTTCCAAGGTCTTCGAAGGGCTTCCGGATTCGAAAGTCCTCCCGCTCCTCAAGGATTTTCCTTCGGAGCACGAGGACATGAACGTCCCCTGCCGGGATGGCCGCTTTCTCTATGACCTGATCCTTCGAAAGGGCTACAAACGGGGCCTGGAGATCGGCAGTTTCACCGGCTATTCGGCGTTGTGGATGGGGTGGGCCTTTGCGAAGACGGGCGGAAAGCTGATCGGCATCGAGATCGACTCAGGACCCGGCGAGAAAGCCCGCCGGAACATCATGACCGCAGGTCTCGACGACGTTGTTGACGTCCGGATCGCCGATGCCTTTCAGGAGATCCCCCAAATCAAGGGCGAGTTCGATTTTGTCTTCATCGATGCCTGGAAGCCGGATTATGCAAAATTCTTGAGTCTGGTGAGAGACCGGGTAGTGACGGGCGGGGCCATCATCGGTCACAATGTCACCAACTATGCCGAAGACATGCAGGATTACCTCGCGGCCATCCGAAAGGATCCCGGACTCGAGACCACTTTCGAAGAGCTGAGCGCCGAGGGAATGTCCGTCAGCCTCGTCCGTGCCCCGAAGTAAGTTCCTCAGAACTACCTTTTTGGCCGACGCTCGAAAACGATGTCCTTGACTGCCGGTTCGAGCGGAGCAGTGACGGCCTTGACCTCGCCTTGAGCGCTCGTCTGAAAGGTCAGCTTTTCCCCCTGGAGAGGACTATCGGCTATGAGGAAAGTCTCAAAGTGCCAGGGCTCGAGGCTGAACTCGAAGCCGTGGAACGACCCCCGCAGTTTTTCGGCCGTCTTTTCAACGTTCAGAATCCCGTAGGCGGGATGGACATACTCACCCGCGTATTCCTCGAGCTTGTGCGCCGGGTTTGCCCCCTCGACCCGCTTTTCTTGAGGCTCGGCCGACTGAGATTTCTTCATCTCCTCCTGGGCGCGCTTGGTCCAGTCGATTGCGGAGAGGCCTAAGGCGATATCGGATACGCTGAGGGCGAGGACGTTTATGGCCGGAGAGCTGGCGTTGATCAGGACGACCAGGCCGGTTTTCGTCCGGGGAAACAGCGAGACATAGGAGTTGAAATCCTGGGTCGAACCGCCGTGGTGGACGCGCCACAGTCCGCGGTAGACGTCGGTCATCCAGCCGAGGGCATACGATGGAGAGAGGGTCTCTTCGTCGCTCCCGGGTTCCTGGGGAAGAGTGATCTGGGGCGTGTGCATCTCGCGGACGACGTTGGCGGGGAAGACTTGAACGCCGTCCACCTTGCCGCTTTCGAGATGCGCGGTTATCCACCGGCACATGTCCTCGGCCGTGGTGTTGATTGAGCCGGACGCCCGCGGACCGTACGTCAGCTTAGCCGCCGGCTGGGGAAGTGGCTGAGCGACAAACCTGTCTTTTTCGAAGCGGTAGGAGAGAGCCCGCTCGGCCGCTGCCGTGTATTCGGGAATGCTGCAGCCGCTCCGGTCCATCCGGAGGGGTCTGAAGATCTTCTCCCGGACGTAGACGTCCCAAGGCAGGCCCGCGGCTTTCTCAATAAGGAGTCCTAAAGTCATGTACATCAGGTTATTGTACTGGAAGCGGGCCCTGAGCTCGCGGCTCGGCTCGAGAAAACGGAGGTTCCTTACCATCTCTCCCAGGTCCTGCGGAGAATTGACCCAGACGAGGTCGTGGCGGGGGAGCCCGGCCCGGTGAACGGCCAGGTCCCTGACGGTCGCGTGAAGTGTAGCGTACTCGTCCATCAGCCGGAAATCGGCCAGGTAGGATGAGACGGGCTTGTCCCAGTCAAGTTTGTTTTCGACGGCCAGGAGTCCGATCGCCATGGTGGTGAAGGCCTTGGTCGTGGAGCCGAGGACGAACCGCGTCCGCGGCGTCACCGGAAGATCCTTTTCCAAGTCACGCCGGCCGAAGCCCTCGAGGAAGACGATCTTGCCGTCCCTGACGATTCCGGCCGCCGCCCCGGGCACGTTCCAGGACTTGAGGATGGATTCGACCGCAGTGCGGACCATAGCCGCTTGTTTGGCCGGCATTTCGGGG
>CAYGXD010000037.1:22563-26742 GCA_964353705.1 uncultured Eubacteriales bacterium
GATGGATTCGACCGCAGTGCGGACCATAGCCGCTTGTTTGGCCGGCATTTCGGGGCGTGATTCAGGATTGTAGCTCCAGGCCTGGCTGGCGAGGGAATGCAGCAGAGCCGACGTCGCCAAAACGGCGAAAATGGACCAGGGTTTCATTTGCGATCGGTCTCTGGTATGGACCATAGCATATCTCCTTGGATTGAGACGTTCTGTATGCGAAGCTTTATATAATAGATATACTCATTTTCTCAATAGAAAGTTGAATGGGCGGCGGGTCGATGTCGCCTGACCGGAACAAGGGCCGCAAGTCGGACCGGTTGACATAGTCCGATGATTGAGAAAAAATAGGGTGTTTTGTTGACCCCATTCATCCCTTGATCGGAGGTGAGTCATGAAAAGAATTCTGGCTTCACTCTTTGTTCTGGCGCTGTTGGCCAGTCCCGTCCTGGCCGTTGAGGAGGGACGGTTCTTCCGTTTCCCCAGCCTTCATCAGGACAAGGTCGTTTTCACCTATGAAGGCGATCTCTGGCTCGTCAGCGCCCAGGGAGGGACGGCGACCCGGATCACGACCTTTCCCGGCATCGAGGCGATGGCCAAGTTTTCGCCCGACGGGAAATGGATCGCCTTCTCGGCCGGATACGAGGGCGGTCAATCGGTCTATCTCATGCCGGCCGAAGGCGGGATGCCGACCCGTCTGACCTACCAGCCGGGCTCCGCTCAGGTCATTGCCTGGACGCCCGACGGGACGAAGATCGTTTTCCGGTCCATGTTCGAGAATTTCATCGGCCGTGACCCCAACCTCTATTATGTCTCAGTCAAGGGCGGAGCGCCGGAGCGCCTCCCGCTCGACCGGGGCGTCCTCATCGGCTTCTCTTCCGATGGGAGGGATTTCCTCTACTGCCGCCGCGGCGATGAGGAATACTACTGGAAGCGCTACAAGGGAGGGCGGTACCAGGATATCTGGAGGTACGACGGCGGCGCCAAAAAATATGCTCCCGTATCCGATTATGTCGGTAAGAACAGCTACCCGATGTGGATCGGCGACAGTCTTTATTTTGTCTCCGACCGCGGGAACGGCATCAGCAATTTCTATAAACAAAGGATCGGCGGAGGTGAGGCCCAATCCGTCACGAATTATGCGGATTTTGACGTCATGATGCCTTCGACCGACGGGCGGATGATCGTCTATGTCCAGGATGGATATATCCGGCTGCTCGATGTCCAGGGCGGTCAGTCCCGGAAGATCAACGTGCTGGTTCCCTCGGACCGCTGGACCCTGCGGGACCGGGTCATCAACCCGCGCGATTACATCCACTATGCCAAAGTGGCCGCCGACGGGAAGTCCGTCATCCTCGAGGCTCGGGGCGATATATTTACCGTCCCAATGGGAAAAAGCCCGGCGGCGAACCTGTCCGATACTCCGGGCACCCGGGAGATATATCCCGCCCCTTCTCCGGACGGGAAATGGATCGCCTTTTTCTCGGACAAGAGCGGCGACTATCAGCTCTACCTTCAGAAGACCGAAGGTGGGGAATGGACGGCGCTTACGGCCGATCTCGACCGGACGGTTTATCATCTCCTCTGGTCCCCGGACGGGAAGAAGATTCTCTTCGGCAATAAGGACTTCTCGATCTTTGTGATCGATGTGGCCACCAAGAAGCTCGCCAAGGTGGACTCCTCGAACCAGATGAAGAACGATGAGTTCTACTGGGAGATCAGCGACTACGCCTGGGCGCCCGACTCCCGCTGGATCGCCTACAGCCTGGTCCAGTACAATCGCAACAGTCAGATCTTCCTTTATGACACGGCGGCGGGGAAACGCTATGCGGTCACCGACGATTTCTATGACAACCTTTATCCGTGCTTCGACGCCGGCGGCCGCTATCTTTACTTCGTATCCAGCCGGAACTTCGATGTGCAGATGGATTTCTATGAAGACAACCACGTTATCGGCACCCCCCAGCAGGTGCTGGCCGTCCAGCTCCGGGCGGGCGAAAAGCCGCCGTTTGCGGACGATGCTCCGGCCGAGGATAAAGGCGAAAAGAAAGCCGGGACAGAGGAGCCCTTCCGGATCGATATCGAAGGCTTGGCGAAGCGGATTTATCCGCTGCCGGTTGACCCGGGGAACTATTTTTACCTGAAAGCCGGCAAGGGCAAGGTTCTCTGGGCTTCTGTGGACAAGTTCGGCGACGACGAATACGAGGAGATCTTCGCCCCCCGCGGAGCCACCAAGTGGGATCTCCATATCTTTGATATGGCCGATAAAAAGGAGGTCGTCCTGGGCGACAAGGTGCGGGATTTCGACCTCTCGACGGGAGGCGAGCAGCTCATCATCCGCAAGGAAGCCGAGCTTTACACGACGTCGGTGGACAAAGCCTACCAGAGCAAGGGCCTTGGCGAGCGGCTCAACCTCGAAACCCTCGTTTACCGTGTCGACACTCAGGAGGAATGGAACCAGATCTTCAACGATTGCTGGCGCTGGTATCGCGATTTCTTCTATGACGCCGGCTTCCACGGCCGGGACTGGAAGGCCATGGGCGAGAAATACCGGGCCTGCATTCCGTATCTCTCGTCGCGCGACGAGCTGAACTGGGTGATGTCGCAGATGGTCGGAGAGCTCTGTGTATCCCATACCTATATCGGCGGCGGCGACTACGGCCCCGCCGCGGGACCCAGATCACCCCTTTACACCGGCTTGCTCGGCGCGGACCTCGTTCCCGACGCGGCCGCAGGGCTCTATAAATTCGCCAGGATATACGGGCCGACCGACATCAACCTGAACCTCGTTGGGCCGCTCGTCCGGCCGGACATCACCATCAAGGAAGGGGATTATCTCCTGGAAATCAACGGCGTCCCCCTCAAGGCCGGCGACGATTATTTCAAACTCCTCCAGGTGGCCCAGGGACAGAAGGTCAAAGTTACGGTCAACTCCAAACCGGTCATGGAGGGGGCCGGAACCTATGAGGTCGAGCCCCTCCGCAGCGACCAGCAGCTCCGCTATTTCCGCTGGATCCAGGACAATATCCGCAAGATCGCCGAGGCGACTCAAGGCCGGGTCGGCTATATGCACATCAATGCTATGGGCGCGGGCGGCATCGGTGAGTTCGACAAGTACTGGCGCGCCTTCCGCTACAAGGACGGGATCATCCTCGACCTGCGGCGCAACTCGGGCGGCTGGACAGAGTATTTCCTGATCGACAAGCTTGAAAGGGAGCTGGACTCATTCAACGTGCTTCGGGGTATGGTGCCCTTCCGCTACCCAGGATCGGCCGGGAACGGTAACTATGTCGTCATCTCCAACGAGAACAATGGCTCGGACGGGGAGGCCTTCGTGGAGCATTTCAAGTCGCGGAAACTGGGAACCGTCGTAGGCGTTCCTTCCTGGGGCGGACTGGTCGGCATCCTCAACGGCCAGACGACGATCGACAACGGCCGGGTGGAACAGTCGAACAATGCTTTTTACGGCAAAGAAGGGAAGTGGCTCGTCGAGAACCACGGGGCCGACCCGGACATCCTGGTCGATAACGACCCCGGTTCAGCCGTTGCGGGACGCGACCTCCAGCTGGAAAAGGCCATCGAGGTCATGCTGGACAAGATCAAGCAGAACCCGCCGAAATCCTGGCCGCGGCCTGAATATCCGAAGAAATAGCCCGTTTCTCCGGGCCGCGCCTGAACTTTTTCAGGCGCCCTTGCGTATTCTATTAAGAAGGACAGTTTTATCCGGATCAGTCGTGGAGGAACGAATATGAAAAAATTGATCTTCCTGCTATTTCTGACCGTCGCCCTCGTCTTTGTGGTAGGACCCCTTTTTGGCCGGGAAATTGACCTCACCGGGACGTGGGAGGGAACGACTTATGTGTCTAATGCCGGCGACGACCAGGTCACCTTGGTCCTGAGAAAAGAGGGCGAGACCTATTCCGGGACGGTCACGGATTCGATGCAGCTGGCCCTCGAATCCAAGCTGGAAAACGTGAAATTCGCGGACGGCACGCTGACGGCGGAATTCATGATCTTTAACGGTTCCGATTACATAAAGATCAGTTTAACCCTGAAGATCAGCGGCGAGTTGCTCGTCGGGAACTGGGAAGACCCGGGAGGCGAAACCGGCAATCTCGAGCTCAAGCGGAAGGTCTAGTGTCCCGTCTATGCAGAAGACTTACGCAAGTTATTTACGAGACGGGACACTAG
>CAYGXD010000038.1:0-26560 GCA_964353705.1 uncultured Eubacteriales bacterium
CCTGTTTTCCCTAAAACACCGAGCGGCCAGATGGAGGAATTCACGCAGATTCACGGAGCATCCTGCGAGCCGCTTCCTGCTCAACTTGGGTTTGCGTCCATTCCGGATGGAACGATTGGAGAGCCTCTAATAGAATCTGCCTTGCCGAGATCCAGAGCTCAAGAGCGATCTCCAGGCGACGCTGCGGTTCCATCCTCCTGTAGATTTCGGCTATGCCATCATCGACACTCTCGATGGCCGGCGGGAGGAAACTGGCATGGGGAGATTTATCAAAATGAGAAGATGATTTTTTCATGGCCCTTGAAGCCTTTATAACATAAGGGCGAAGAATCAATCAATCTCAGAGTTCTCTCAGGCGCTTATTCGCGTCTTCGACCTCGGGGAGGCCGGGGTCGGCGTCCTTCCAGAGGTCAAGGAAGCGCTCGTATTGCGATTTAGCCTTGTCTTTCAACCCTTTTTGCTCATACAGCTTTGCCAGCCGGTAATGGTATTTAGGGTGGATGAGGTAGCGGGACCGGCCTTTCGGGTCAAAAGTGATCAGCCGCTCGTATTCGGCGATGGCTTTATCCAGGTTCCCCATTTTGATGTAAACCCGGCCCAAAGTATCGCGGAGGAAGGGCATATTATAAGTAATTTCGGCCGGCGTATTCGGCAAGAGGCCAGGCAGAGCTAAAGGAATTGTTTTTTCGCAAATGTCCTTGGCCTTGCTTAAAGAGCCCTCTGCAAGAAAGGTTTCCGAGCTGAGCCAAGCGTGAAAAAATTCAAGGCCACTTTTCATAGTTGAAATATAGCGGGGCAAGAGGGACTCGATTTCTTTTATGGTGCTCTTCGCCAAGTCCGGCTTTCCTTCGTCCAGCTCCATCAATCCGAGAACAGATTTGTAGCCAGCCTCATAATGGGCTTTATTTTCTGGATTGTTTTCTATGGTGTTTTTCAGCCAGGCATCGTCATATTTCCGGCTGAGGTCAAATTCGTGCCGGTCAAAATGGATCCATAACCTGAGCGCGCTCAGAGGAGATTTTAACCGTTTGGCTCCCAAGGCATCGGCCAAATCTTCGGCTTGCTGGAGAAAACCCGATGACTTTTCCAGGCTTCCGAGCCAGGCGCTGTAAAACCCTTTCCGAAAATAGCCGAGGAGCTTGACACCCGGGGATGGGGCAACATCAAGGTACCGATCCAGCCAATTTGCGGATTCAGCGTAGTCTTCCTTTAAAGCGTAGATGTAGGCGAGCTTATCCATGGAAGAATAATAATCTGGCTTGACCTCCAGGGCTTTCCTATAATTTTCTATGGCCTCGTCAAGCTTGCCCATCCGGAAATAGGCTTCGGCCAGGGAATCTAGCGGGTTGGGTTGTCCGGGCAAAACGGCCACGTATCTTTTGAAGTATTCGACGGCCTTATCGAAATCCTCCATATGCAAATATTCATAAGCGATCATATTCAGGGCGTCCGGATTGTTGGGATCGAGGGCCAGAACTTTATTGTACTCCTCGATGGACTGTTCGCGCATGCCTCTGCTGCTATATGCCATGGCAAGAAGGGTATGAACATCTTTATCCTTAGGATATTTATCTGCGGCTTCTTTGAGAATCCGCAAACGCTTCTCTCGATCGTTTTCTACGGCGCTGGCATACTGAGCTTCGATCAAAAGTCTCTCCAGTTCCGTTGCTTTTTGGGAAAATTCCCGGGCTTTTTTTACGGCTTCGGTACCTTCCCGGCCGTTAGCCAACATATAGTTAGCTTGGGCCAGGGAAAAATAGGCTGCGGCAAAGGTCGGATCGAGTTCGACAGCTTTTTCCAAAGATTTTTTGGCCCCGACCCAGTCAAAGTTTACAAGCGCCTCCCGCCCTTCAAGATATTGGGTGTAGGCCTCGGCCGAGCCGGTCGTCACTTCCCGGACCGCCATCTTGGCGGCTTCAACCCTGCGCTCGGAAAGGCCGACGCTTTTGGCGATCTGCCGGCTCAGCTCGTCGATCTGGTTTTTGAAGATGCTGTCGGGGCTGTCACCCCGGGAATTCGCCGTGCCCAGCAATTTCTTTGTCCCGACATCCAGGACTTTAGCGTCCGTGACGAAAGTGTTGCCGGATTTGGAGACAAGGCCGAGCACGATGACCTCGACCCCGTCCTTCTGGCAGAGCTCGAAGCCCAGGTCCGTGTTGATGAATTCGGTGTCCCCCTTTCCCACCTGCTTGAGGAGGTCGCGGATCCTTTCCCAGGTCGTCACATTGAAGTATCCGGACTGCTCGAGGTTGGTGATGAGGAGGCTGGGAATAACTTTGCTCAGATAATCATAGGCGGAGTCGCCGGTCTGATTTTCGAAGCTGATGACGGCGATGGAACGTTTTTGCCCAGGGTGGAGATAGGGGGCCTTTTGAAGGAAAACAAACCAGATGACCGTGGCAACGGCAATGAGGGAAAGGACCGCAGTCGGGAGGAGAAGCCTCTTCCGGGTCAAAGTCACGGTGATCGGCTTTGAAGTAATCGTCTTCCTTTTGGGGATGGGGCGCTCCGCGGGCGTAACGCCCTTCTCGATTTTCTCAAGGCTGGCGTGGAGCTCAGCGGCGGTCTGGTAGCGCTTCGTTTTGTCCTTCTCCAGGGACTTGAGGACGAGCCGGCCGAAATCCGGGGGGATTTGGGCGTTGAGCTCGCGCGGATCGCGCGGAAGTTCGCTCTTTTGCCTGACGCCGATGGTGAACGGCGTATCTCCTTCAAACGGAACCTGCCCGGTCAGCATTTCGTAAAGGATGATGCCCAGCGAATAGATATCCGAACGCTGATCGACCTCTTTCCCCTCCACCTGCTCAGGAGACATGTATTCGGGCGTCCCGATCATGACTCCGGCGCCCGTGATCCCCTTGACCGAGATGGACCGGGCAATCCCAAAATCCATGATCTTGGCGTTGCCCTCCTTGTCGATCATGATATTGCCCGGCTTCAGATCCCGGTGGACGACACCCACCCGGTGAGCCTCAGCCAGCCCTTCACAGACCTGCTTGGCAATGAAAATTGCCGTTCCCACCACGAGCTGCCTTGACCTCCGGATAAAGCTCTTGAGGTCCTCTCCGGACACGTACTCCATGGTGATGAAATAGTTGCCGGCTTCCCGGCCCAGGTCATACATCCGACAGATGTTTTGGTGGGATATATCCCGGGCGATCTTGAGCTCGTTCCGGAAGCGGTCGATCGTGTTCTTGTCTGCCGAAACCTCCGGCCTGATGAGCTTCAAGGCCATCTTGGCCTGGACTTCCTGGTCGAAGACCTTATAGATCTTGCCCATCCCCCCTTTACCGAGCTCCTCGATAATTTGATAGCGTCCTGCTAGTGTGGAGCCGGTAGTTAATTCTTGAACGGGCGCTTCTAGTGTCTCGGTTCGGCTAGGGATCTTTTCAGAGGGAATAAGCTGCGTCCCGCAATCCGCGCAGAACTGCTTGATATCGGGATTCTCAGCCTGACACTTGGGGGCACTTCATTGACTCCATCCCCTATATTGAACTGGGGAAATAATATCAGCCGCTGAAAAAAGAGTCAATCTAGAGGGGAGCGAAGCTGAGGCACTGAATGAGTAGACTTCAGTTTACTCAAAGAGCGCATCAGCTCCCTCTTTATTAAATCACGGTTGACGTAACTATGGCGAAAGGTGTCTTTCTCCCCTTAAGCCCAGGCTCCCTGCTTGTGGCACGTCTCTGGCAATGGAGTCGGCCGAAGGTCAGAGAAACAACAATGAAAAAGAAAGGGTTCAGCCTGATCGAACTTCTCATCTCCTCCTCGCTCCTCCTCTTTCTGATCACCGGGACAGCCCAGATCCTCGGGCTCTCTCTCGCCGCAAAAGGAAATGCCGAGTTCCATTTCCGGGCCGCCCGCCTGGCCTCCTCGAGGCTGGAGCATCTCAAATCGCATCCCTATGATGGCCCAGACCTCAAGGCAGGAGTCCATGAAGAAGTCATTATCGACCCGACATCTCCAGAGCGATACCGGATCGCCTGGCGCATCGAAGACTTGGACGAAAATTTGAAGCGGGTTGTTCTCGAATTTTTCTCGCCTATAAAGCCCCGGAGGAAGGCGGTTTTCTGTCTCCTCGTCTGCCGGGAACTGGAGTTCTAAGCGATGAAAGAGCGAGGATTTTCACTCGTCGAGCTTCTTCTCGTCCTTGGCCTGTCTCTCCTTGTATTTCTCGCCGTCTTTGAGTTTTTCGGAATCACCCGGAACTTCTTTTTCAAACTCAAGGATGCCGAGGAGGGAAACCTGGCTATCCAGGCGGCGCTGGGCAAGCTGCGCATTGACCTCCTCCGGGCGGGCTGCGGCCTGGAGCTCGCCATCCGGGCAGGAGCCGTCGAAGGCATCGCGGGGGGCGATTCCCTCGTCATCCTCAGCCAGGAGGCCAAATACCAGCTCCTCGCGGACTGCTCTTCCGGCGAGAAAAGGATCACCCTGGAGAAAACGTCGGGGCTCGACGCCGGTGACCGGGTCTGCCTGGCCGACGAGAAGAAGGCCGAGCGACACATCATCGCCGCTCTCGAAGGCGGCACGGTCGTTCTATCTGAGGCCCTAGAAAGCTCGTTCGCTGGGGCGGACGCCCGGCTTCTTCTCCTCGAAGAGGTCACCTATTTCCTCGACGAAAGAACCTCCATCCTCCGGCGGAAAGTCAACGCCAGCCCGGCTCAACCCTTGCTGGATAATGCCGGCCTCTTCGAATTCACCTATCTCAAGGAAGACAACCTGGTCAGGGTCATACTGGCCGATAAAAAAAATAAGGAGAGGGCGCATGGATTATCGGTTTTCCCCAAGAACCTCGGGCTCATCCTTCCTTGAACGCAATAAGAATAAAAGGGAAGGGACGGTGCTCATTGTGACCGTCTTCCTCTTCTTAGGCTTCACCACCCTTGCGCTTGGGCTGATTTTTTTATCCCAGGTTTATCTGCAGGTCGGCGGCTACGAGAAAAATTCGTCCCGTCTGGACTACTGCTCGGAAAATGGGATCAAAGAGGCATTCCATCATCTCGCCGCGGCCATCGGGAGCGCGCCCTCTCCGGCCGTCATATCAGAAGAGAGATACCTGGAATTGGGGGATGATGCCCGAGGCCGGGGCAATCGTCTATTCGAGGAGGCGGCGGGGATCCGTTTTCCGGTCCAGATCCGGGCCCTGGAGGAAGGGATGATCTGGCAGAGCCGGACGGATTGCCGGCTTGGAAAACTCGTGGATAGGGAAGGTTTTTTCCTGGCTGATTACGTCCTGCCCGTGCAGGCAGAAGGCCGGCTCAGGAGCCTGCCCTTCCGGCGGCCCTCATCCCTGGAGGCGAGAGCCGAGGTCCTGGCCGGGCGCATCCCCCTCTCGGCGGTCCCTTTCCTGCTTAACAAAGCTATGAACCCAGTGGAGCGCGGCGACTTCCTGGAAGAAAACGACATCACCCTCCTGCCGGCCGCCCGGGAAATCCTCCCCCCCCAAATTAGTTTCGCCGACGAACCGCTCATCCCGGAGAGTGCCACTCCCTTTCTCAGGAAGGCCCTGGATATCGAAATCTTCCGGCCCCAGGACTTGACGGCCGCCAAGCTGCGTTCCATTCTCGGCCTGCCGGAGTCGCAGGACCCTGTCCCCGAGGGCGTCTATCTCATCCGGAACGACCTGGGGTTGGCGGGGATCTATGTGCAGGGGGATGTCCAGGAAATGGTCGCGGCCGTGGAAGGCAGTTTTCAGGTCATCTCGTTCCGCCTCGGCGAAGGCGTTTGGGTGCTGAAATACAGCCCGTCGGAGAGCCGCACATCCTTCCTCTCGCCTCAGGGGGAAGAGACTTTCGACCTCGTTCCCCTGGGCATTATCATCGTCAGCGGGGAGGTCCTGTCTCTCGGCGGCGGAGTCGTGGAAGCAGGAGGAGAAGTCCGGCTTGTCACTGACCGGGAGGTCCCTTCCCTCCTCCCGGGAGTCAAACTCACGCTCGTCGCTTCCGAAAAGATCACGATTACTTCCCATCTGGTCCAGCAGGGACTCAGCTGGCAGGATGGCATACCGTATGTGAAAAGCGAGCAGTCTCAGCTCGTTATCTTCTCCACCGGTCGAGACCTTTGGACAGAGGCGGCCATAGAGGGCGGCATCGTCATCGCCGCGGGTGCTCCGCAGGACCTCAAGGTACAGGCCGCTCTGACGGCGGGAGGCGATGGTCTCAAGGTTGAAGGTGCAGGCAAAACTCTCCAGGTCTATGGGAGCATCCAAACCACAGCCTACTCGTCTTCGGGCCGCCGGTTGAGCCTGACTCCCTGGGCCCCGCGGCCGGATGCGGAAGAGTCGGCCCTCGGTCCACAGACCTCACAGCCCGTCATCTTCATCGCCCGCTTCGGCGCTTCGGAGTGGAAGGAATATTGAATGAACAAGGGATATTCTCTCCTCGAGACCGTCATCGGACTGAGCTTGATCTCCCTGGTTATTTTCGGCGCCTCGAACGCCTTCCTGGGCCGCGCGCCGAAGCACCGCCTCACCAAGGCGGCCTGGGAGATTCAGACGCGGTTGAACTATGCCCGCCATAAGGCGGTCTTTGAGGGTCATCCCTTCCGCGTCAGGTTCAGTCCGAACGGATATGTCGTCGAAGAATTCGACGGCGTCATCAACGGCTGGCGGCCGGAGGCGAGCGGCGCGTGCGAAGGCGTGACCATCGAGGCCAACAATACCCCGACCTTCCACCCTGTGGGCACCGTCTCCAACCTGGCGACGATCACGATCTCCAATGCCGCGGGAACCTGCCGCATCACGCTGGCTATTTCTGGAAGGATCAGGGTTGTTATGCTCTGAAGGGAAGACGCCGGCTATAAATCAATTTAGTCTTTGATCTTGTTAAGAACCCCGGTCAGGTCCGAGGCTGAGGAGAGATATCCCTTTGCCCCCAACCGGGCAGCTGCTGATTCTAGGGCTTCCTTTCCCCCTTGGGGCGAGAAAAGGATGATAGGAATGTCTTTCGTTGCCGCTGACTTCTTGATCTCTTCAAAAACCATGGCCAGGTGCTTTTCCGGCAGCGAGGCATCCAGGAAGATCGCGTCCGGCCCGACCTCGGCGAGGAGCTCCAGGGCGCTCTTGGCGCCCGGAAAGGTGTCCACCTGATAGCCCTGCCGGACCAACTTCATCTCGACCATTGTCGCCAGCCTGGAGGCGCCGGAGATCATCATGATCCTGGAGACTTTCTTTTCGGGCTTCCCCACGATCCTCTCCACGCTTTCCAGCAGGATCTTGGGGTCGTAAGGTTTCTTGATGTAGCCGATGATGCCCGCCCGGTAGCACTCCTGGACGAATTTGGGCGAGCTCATGATGGTCAAGGCCAGGATCGGGATCTCCATTGTCACCGGGTCTTCCTTTAATTTAATGGTGGCTTCGAGACCGTGCATCCCGGGCATGATCATGTCCATCAGGATCAAGTCCGGCTTCCCCTCGCGGGCCAGTTTGATCCCTTCCAAGCCATTCTTGGCGTTAACGACGATGTGTCCCTGCGGTTCCAGATGTTTCTTAATCAGCTCGATCTGAATCGCGTCATCTTCGACGAGCAATATCTTGGCCATCTCTTGCCTCGCCCTGTCAGTATATATTATTCAGCAATTTGCCAATATCTTCAAGCGAAAATTTCATCGGGATGTTCCCCTCTCGAAGACAATCCGGCCATCGACCACAGTCAGGCTGACCTCCGCCTGGAGGAGTTCTTCGACCCGAATCGCCGTAAGGTCGCGGTCGAAGACCGTGATATCGGCCAGCTTGCCGCCCTCGAGAGAGCCCCGGATGCCATCCTCAAAGCAGGCCCTGGCGTTGTTGATGGTATAGGCCTCGATGGCCTCCTCGACGGAAATCCGCTGCTCGGGGAACCAGCCGTCCGGGGGAGTGCCCTTGACCGTCTGGCGGGCGACCGCGGCAAAGATCAAATATTTGGGATGCATGTGGTAGTAAGCGGCATTCGTTCCGGGCCAGTCCGAGCCGAAGCATAGGGTCGCGCCGTTGTCCAGCAGTGAACGGAAAGCATAGGCTCCCCGGCATCGTTCCCGGCCGATCCTCTCCTCCATCCAGCGCATGTCGTCCGAGATGTGATACGGGTTGACTTCGGCGATGACATTGAGCGCCCGGAAACGGGGGAAATCCTGCGGCCTTATGACCTGGGCGTGGATCACACGGAATCCCCTCAGGTCGGTTCCCAGCTCGCTCCTCAGCCTCTCATAGAGGTTGAGCATCTCCGCCACCCCGCGGTCGCCGATGGCGTGGACGTTGGGGATGAACCCGGCCTCCAGACCGGCTTTGATCAGGTCATACATCTTGTCCATGTTCCCGACCTTGAGATCGGGGTCATCGGAGGTATGGTCGCGCCAGTGCCCGTAATTCTCCGGTTCATCCGAGTAGGGCTCGAAGAAGAGGGCTCCGTGCGTACCCATAATGCCGTCGATATATCCCTTGAGGGCGCCGTAACGGAGCCAGCCGTCCTTCTGCTTGGTCTTGGGATGAAGGCCCATGGCAAATCCCTGAGCACGGAGCTCAGGGCCTCGGGATAGGTCGGGCCGGAGCCAGACCCGGCAGGTCAGATCTCCCCTCTCCTGGAGCTCCACGAACCGGTCGGTCTGCCCGGGATCCTCGATATCGTGGACTTCGACGATCCCCGCTTCCCGGAGCTCTTTCAAGGCGGCCCGGTTCTCGTCCAGAAGCCTCTGCCGCGATTTCGGCCGGACGGCCTTTGAGATGGCCGCAAACGCAGGGGACGGCCGGAAAACGATGCCCGTCGGTTTCCCGTCCCCGCCCATCTCCAACCCTTCCATCTTCCCCGCTCTGAGACCGGCGGCCTTCAAGGCGGCAGAGTTAGCCAGCCATTCCTTGAGATCGTAGCGGCAGAGAAAGCAAGGATTATCCGGAGTTAAATCGTCGATCATGGCCTTTGTCGGCCGCCAAGCCGTTCTTTCCCGTCGCCCTCCCCCTCCCGCATCCCCTAAGTCCCACTGCTCGTAAGCGCCCCAAAGCCCCTCAGTGATCCACTCCCCGTCGTCCAATTGACCGGCTACCCGGCCGACCTCTCGTCTCAGCCCCGCTTCATCCGAAACGGTCATCAGGTTGGCATCGTTGATCAAGGCGCCCGCCCGATCGAAATGGACATGAGCGTCGATGATTCCGGGCAAAGCGAATTTTCCCTGGAGGTCGATCACTCGAGTGGCCGGGCCGATGTGTTTTCCGGCTTCTTTGTCTTTAGCGCCCACGGCGACGATTTTATTTCCCTTGACGGCCAGATAACCGGCGCGCGGCAGAGCGGGGTTGACGGTGTAGATCGTCCCGCCGCGAAGCACCAGGTCGGCCGGAGCAATACCCCGGCGGCAGCCGATCAGACAGGACAGAAAAAAGGCACTCAGGAAAATGCGCCCAAACAGCTTCCCCATCGCCGGGGATTATATTTTTATCCGGCTATCCTGTCAAAAGAAAAAAGCGTCGTTTGAAAACCCCCTTCGATTCATATATAAAAATCCCTTCCGGCTATTTCAGGAGGATACCGATGAAAAAAAGACTCATGATGCTTATCTTGGCCTTGGGGCTTCTCGGCGTCTTGTCATCCGGGCAGGCCCCTTACAAACTTCCACCCAAGGAAGTCATCGACATTCTGGATGCTCCGCCTTTCCCGCGTGCTTTCCTGAGCCCGAGAGGCGACCTGATGCTCCTGGCCGATTATCAGGCGATGCCGGGTATTGCCGACCTGGCCCAGCCGCTTCTCCGGATCGCCGGGTTGCGGATAACTCCCCGGACCAATGGCCACCAACAGCTGATGTTTCACACGGCGCTCTCGCTCGTCTCCCTCCAGGACGGGAAGACCCGCCAAGTCGCCCTTCCGGAGGGCATCAGGATGGGTTTCCCGCAGTGGTCCCCTAACGGACGATCGATCGCCTTCGCCCGCTACAAGGAGGACGGCGCCGAGGTTTGGGTTGTCAATGCCGCGACTGGCGAGGCCAAACCGCTGACTCCGGCCATCCTGAACACCGCATTAAGCTTCGGGTTGGATTGGCAACCCGACAGCCGGCATCTTCTCGTCCATTCCATCGTCGAGGAGCGGGGAAATCCTCCGCAGCCGACGGCCGTCCCGGTGGGCCCGGTGATAGAGGAAAGCTATGGGAAGGTCTCCAAGGTCGCGACCTACCAGGACCTCCTCAAGTCCCCTTATGATGACGCCCTCTTCGATTACTACGCGACATCTCAGCTCATCGAGGTCGACACGGCGACCGGGGAAACACGGAGGATCGGTTCGCCCGGGGTTTTCCTCTTCGCCGTCTCTTCGCCGGACGGGAATTTCCTCCTGGTTCACCGGATCAAAAAGCCATTTTCTCACAGCGTCCCGTTCTTTGAATTCGCCCACATCCTTGAGCTCTGGGACAGAAACGGAGAGCTTGTCAAGGTGCTGGCCGACCTCCCCGCCGCCGAGGAAGTCCCTCTCAACGGCGTCGCCACGGGGCCGCGTTCGCCTGAATGGCAGCCCCTCAGGCCGTCCACGCTGGTTTGGGTGGAAGCACTCGACGGCGGCGACCCGGAGAAGGAGGCCCCCTTCCGGGACAGGCTCCTGGCGCTCGACGCCCCGTTCAGCTCGGATCCCCGGGAAGTGCATAAGATACAGCACCGCTACGCCGGCGTGGAGTGGCTGACCACTCCCGGGACTGTCCTCGTCTCCGAATACGATTGGAAGAGAAGATGGCAGACGACCACTCTGGCTAATATCGAGAATCCCCAGGCCGGGCCGCGAAAAATCTTCGACCTGAGCACCCAGGATGACTATGCCGACCCGGGGAACGTGATCATGACAACAACCCCGTCCGGAGAGACGGTCGCCCTCCAGGACAAGGAGTGGGTCTATCTCCGCGGAGCCGGCGCCTCGCCGCAAGGTAACCGTCCTTTCCTGGACAAGATGAGCCTCAGGACTCTGGAGAAAAAACGGCTTTTCGCCTGCCCCGAGGGCAGGTACGAAGCGTTCATCGCCTTCCCCGGGGAATCGCGCGACCGGATCCTCATCAGTTCGGAATCGCCGAGCGACCCCCCCAATTACTACTTATCCGACCTTAAAAGTAAGAAAAAAACAGTCCTCACGGACTTCCGGGACCCGGCTCCCCAGCTCACCGGGCTGAAAAAGGAATTGATCAAATACAAGCGGGCGGACGGCGTCGAACTTTCAGGCACGCTCTATCTTCCCCCCGGTTATGCGCCCGGTGTGCGCCTGCCGGTCGTAATATGGGCCTATCCTCTGGAGTACAGCGACCCCCGGACCGCCGGCCAGGTCAGGGACTCTCCCTACCGGTTCACCTTCCTCCGGGGCTCATCCCAACTCTTTTTCGTTACTCAGGGGTATGCGGTCCTCGACGGGGCGCAGATACCGGTCATCGGCGATCCCAAAACGATGAACGATACCTACGTCGAACAGATCGTCTCGAGCGCCCAGGCGGCCATCGACGCCCTGGACAAGAGGGGCGTCGGAGATCCGCGGCGGGTCGGCGTCGGCGGCCACAGCTACGGCGCCTTCATGACGGCCAATCTGCTGGCCCACTGCGACCTGTTCGCCGCCGGGATCGCCCGGAGCGGAGCCTACAACCGCACCCTGACCCCCTTTGGATTCCAGGCCGAGCGCCGGACCCTCTGGGAAGCCCGGGATACCTACATCAACATGTCGCCCTTCATGCATGCCGATAAAATCAATGAGCCCATCCTGCTCATCCACGGCGAGGCCGACAACAACTCGGGGACGTTTCCGGTCCAGTCGGAACGCCTCTTCGCCGCCCTCAAAGGGTTCGGGGGGACGGCCCGGCTGGTCGTGCTCCCATACGAGAGCCACGGCTACAGCGCCCGCGAGAGCATCCTTCATGTCCTGGCCGAATCCTTCGAATGGTTTGACAAGTACGTGAAAAACAGGAAATAGCCCGAAATAAGGATATCTAATCAGGAGAAAGACATGCTCAAACAGGCGGAGTTTCGCCCGGCCCGAGTCCTCATTTCCTTGCTCTTTTTCGCGCTCGTTTTCTCAACGCGGATTCCCTTTTTCGCCCAGCAGCCTTATCGGATTTTGATCTCCAATGACGACGGATACCAGGCACCTGGAATCAAGGCGCTTTTTGACAAACTCAAGTCGCTGGGTGAAGTGACGGTGGCGGCTCCGGCGGCCAACCAAAGCCTTGTCGGACACAGCCTGACCTTCGGGAGGCCGATTGATGTCAAATCCTGGGAAAACGAGGGCTGCCGATGGTTCGCCATCGCCGCCACACCGGCCGCCTGCGTCCGGATGGCCCTCACTTCGCTCCTGCCTCAGCTTCCGGATGTTGTGGTTTCCGGCATCAACAAGGGCGAAAACACAGGTGTCGTCACCTTTTCTTCCGGCACCGTCTCTTGTGCCCGCGAGGCCGCTTTTCGGGATATCCCCGCTATCGCCGTGTCTCTGGAGGAGGGACCTCAGATGGACTACGCGGCGGCGGCCGAGTTCACGGCCCGGCTCCTCCTCGAAGTGCGGAAAAGAGGGCTGCCGGCCGGGACCTACCTAAATGTCAATTTTCCGGCCCGCCCCTCCGACCAAATCAAGGAGGTGCTCGTAACCCGGCAGGACAAGCGCCCGGCTGATGAACATTATGCGAAAAAGACTTCGCCCGAGGGAAAGGAGGAATATTGGTCCGTCTACCGGCCGCTCACGGGAGGAGAGATCCATACGGATACCTGGGCATTCACACAGGGGTATATCTCGATAACACCGATGACGATCGACCAAACACAGACGGGATTGGGCGATGCCCTCCGCGAATGGGACATCATCAAGGTAAAGAAGTGAGCTCGAGCGCCGAAGTTGATTTTTGACCGGGCCGTGATAGAATCCGATAAAGGGAATGGAACGAAATCACCCAGGGAGGAATCGGCGATGAAAAAGAATCTTTTGGCCATCGGGCTGGTGACAGCCTGCGTTTTGTCGGTCCCAAGCACGGCCGGCCATCGTTTGGCGTCCGGCACCGACTCTATCAACGTCCAACAGGTCGAGGCCTTCGCCTACGTCTGTCTGCCGCAGAAGGGCACGTTTGATAAGATCCAGGATACCATCGGCAGCCTGTTGCAGGAGATGCAGGCTCAAAATATCGTCCCGGCAGGCCCTTTGATGGGGATCTATTTTGACAGCCCGGAGCAAGTGAAGCCCGAGAACCTGCAGTGGGAGATCGGGTTTCCTGTGACTGCCCAGGCGCTCATCCAGCCGCCGCTCCAGAAAAAGGAATGGAATTTCAACCAGGTCGTCGTTAGCCTGCATCAGGGTCCCTACGACAAAGCGGGCGAGACAATCCTGAAAATGATGGAATGGATGGAAGCCAACGGCTATTCCCCGGCCGGACCCATCCTGGAACGCTACCTGGATATGAATGCCGATGAACTCAGGCCGGAGGAGCTGAAAACCGAAATCTGGATCCCCTGTCAGAAAAAGACGGGATAGTTTCCCGGTCAAATCCAGCCCAGGGCGCTAAACTCGGGAAAGCCGGGGTGGGTGATCCCCCAGTAGGCGAACAGCAGCGCACTCAAGAGAAAACCCATCAAGAAGAAAAGGGCGGCCGCATTGTGCTCCCGGCGACGCCTTTCCCTCCAGTAAACGAAGAGGCAGACCAAGGACATCAGGACGGCCGCGGGCAAGGTGAAGACCACCGTCTGTCCCTCGATCGCGTTTACGGTATAGGAGAACCCAAAACAGGCGGCCCCGCCTCCTAGAAACAGCCATTGAACCAGGGAGAGCCGGGGGAAGCGGATCCGGACACCCGCCAGGATCAGCCCGGCGGCGATGATCAGAACGCCGCTGTCCCAGATGAAATGGCTGATCACTTCATCGTAGATATAAACGGACTGATGCAGGGCCGTATCTTCCTGCCCGCCGAGCACGCGGTCTATGGCATTGGCCGAGAGGTGGAGTCCATGGCCCTCGACGTAGAAGATAAGACCGAGGACGAAAACCGGGACGGACCATTTCGAGATCTTGGATGAAGCCCGGCTTTCCGTCCCGGCCGCTTTTCTGAACTTATAGAAAACGGCCAGCGCCACGGGGATTACCGCCAGCGGAGTCAAGAAATCAAAGGCATCGGCCCGGCTCACCGGCCCGGCCAAGTGGCCCGGGATAAAGGCGGGCATGACCTGGAAAAACGCGTAGACAAAACCGAAGCCAAAAAGCCAGCGGCAGATGTCCATCAAGCTTCCTCTCAGCGCTCGAATTTATAGCCGGACCAGGGAACGGTCAGGAGATGCCGAGGGAGCGTAGGATCGGTCTCCACCTTACGCCGGAGGTTATGGATGAAGGTATCTACAGTCCTCGTCGTCGGATATTTTTCATAACCCCAGACCTCATTCAGGATGGTATTCCGGTCGATCACCTCACCCTCGCGGGAAATCAGGAGTTTGAGGAGGGCAAATTCCTTGGCCGTAAGGCGCAGAGTTTCTTCCCCTTTCTTCGCCGTCCGGCTCTTGAAGTTGATGGTGACGTCTCCGAAGGAATATTCTTCGAGCTCGATCGGTTCCGGCCGGCTCCGGCGCAAGACGGCCCTCACTCTGGCCAGGAATTCCCGCGGGCCGAAAGGTTTGAGAAGATAGTCGTCAGCCCCGAGCTCCAGCCCGAGCACCTTATCGACCTCCTCCTTCTTCTGTCCGGAAAGCATGATGACCGGAGTCATGATCTTTTTTTCACGGAGGCCGCGGCAGATCTCCATACCGCCAAGAGACGGCAAAACCATATCGAGGGCGATCAGGTCCGCTTTTTCTTTTACCCCCAACTCCAGCCCCTGCCGGCCGTCTCCGGTGGAGACGACGGAAAAACCGTCCGCCTCCAGGGCGATGGTCAGGGTCTGACGCAGGGCCTCGTCATCTTCGATGATCAGGATGCGTTTCATGTTGGTCTATCCTCCGGAAAGATGAGCCTGAACGTGCTTCCCCCATCGGGCCGGCTCTCGACAGAGACCTCTCCGTGATGAGCGTCCATGATGTGCTTGACGATCTTCAGACCGAGGCCGACTCCCTTGGGATTGATCCGGGCCGCTTCAGGGGAGCGGAAGAATTTATCAAAAACCTTGTCCCTCTGTTCAGGAAGTACGCCGATCCCCCGGTCGCTGACCTGAATCTCGACATTCCCGGATCCGGCCAATACCTGAACCTCGATCTCCTTAACTTCCGGCGAGTATTTCATAGCATTGTCGACGAGATTGATCAACACTTGTTTAACCGCGTCACGGTCGACGCTCAGGAAGACGGCCTCCGGCTGGAATTTGAACTGGATCTTGAAGCCGGCTTCCTCTAGGGATCGGCGCAATACTCCGACCGCCTCCTCGACGAGAGGCCGGGCGTCGGTCCTCTCGAATCGATAGACTTTCGTCTGCTGCTCGATTTTCCCGAAATCGAGGATGTTGTGGAGGAGTCTGGACAGCCGAGCGCTCTCCGACGCCAGAACATCAAGAAGCTCTTCCCTTTTGGCTCTGTCCTTGACCCTCCCCTCTTGGAGAAGCTCGGTCAGCCCTTGGATAGAGGTCATCGGCGTCCGCAGCTCATGGGAAACCGTAGAAATAAATTCCGTCTTGAGGCGGTTGAGCTCGTCCAGCTTCTCCCTGGAGGCCCTCTCATAAATGACCTCTTCCTGCAGTCGCAGCATCTCCAGGCTGAGGGCGAGCTCGCCGACCAGGGTCGAGAGGAGGTCGATTTCGTCCCGGGAATATTTCTGGCCCGACCTTTTCTCCCCGAAAATCACGAACCCCACAAGGGCAGGAGACTGGAAGGGCAGGGGAAGGACGATTTCGGCTGAGATCCGCGACAGAAGGTCATCTTGTGAAAAATCTACTCCTTCCTCGGTGCGGGTCGCGCCGCGGCGGGCCCAGATATGGCCGGCGGGGCGGGCCGGAAGGACACTATAATCCTCGCCGTCTTTCAGGCCGCGCGAATAGAGTCGGCGACGTCCTTCAGGCCCGGACTGGTCCACCACCAAAGCCAGCCGTCCCATCGGGATAAGGAGTTCGATCGCCCCAGAGAACTCGGCGATAAGCGCCTCGCCGGTCACCGCCTTTTGACTCAGCTCGCTGAACTGAAGGACGGCCTTCTTAAAATCGTAGCTCTGGCGGAAAAACGATTTATCGACAAAATTCTGGATTTTCTGCCGGGCTGGATTAAAAGCCACCGCGGCCAGAACAGCGCTTCCCAACGAGATAAAAGTTTCCCGGATCACGAAGACTCTGGAGAAAAGGTCCTGCAGCACTCGGACGGAAAAAAGGTACAGGCTGACCGTGAAGATCGTCAGAAGAGAATAGACCAGGCTGCGGTTGATGACGACTTCGACGTCGAGAAACCGGAACCTGAGTATTGAAAGCGCAAAAGCGAGGGGGATGAAAATAAAGGAAACAGATGAGAACTCCTCGTTGATAAGGGGCTTAAGCCTGAGGACGGTGGGGATCTGGTAGATGAAGATGAAGGGACCAAGGCCGAACAGAAGGCCCAGGAAGACCCATTTGATTTGAGCCCGGTTCTCTTCCAAGGCGGCGCGGCGGTAGGCGAGAATAAAATGATAGACGGCCAGAAGCAGGAGGATGATCATGTAAGAGCGGAAGAGCTGAAAAGCCGTAATATAAACGCGGAAGACCGGGAGGGAAGACTTGAAAGAGGCGATCAAAACGGCCGCCACAAAGAAGATGCCGAAGAGAAGCGACAGGAGATAGACTGGAAGAAGTCCCCGGCGCCATCTCGGCGAGGAGAAGGAAAGGGAAAAATGGAAGAGAAGGGCCGGGGCCAGAGGATAAAACAGGTAGAAGAAGACGACAGGGACATAGGAAAACCAGCCATGCCCCAGGATGTAGGTTCCGCCGCTGATGATCAGGGGATAGGCGAAGACCAAGGCCAGCCAATACAGAAGCCGCGCCTTGGGATCCTGCCATCTCAGGATGAAGACCGTGAAGCCGATGAGATAACAGAAAAGTCCGATGAATAGAAAGATCAGGGGGAAAGGCACCTTGCTGTAGAAAGGGATGATGCGTAAACGGGCGGTTTCGATTGCCCCGTCGCGGCGGAGAACGAAACTCGCCCAATCGCCGATCTTCTTTTGAGCCAGGACGAACTCGATGTCTTTGGGCTTCTGGATGTCGAAGGTATCGATCCGGACAAGGTCGCCGGCCTGGATGCCGTCGGGAAGGCCGGGCCTGGAGCGAAGCAGGATGAATCCATAAAGGCTAAGCGCTGCCAGGGTAAGACCGGCTAAAAGGGAGAGAGCGACAAAGAGAGGAGGTTTCTGTCTCATTCCTCCATCCCGGGGCAGACTATAGCACCAAGAAAGAAGACAAGTCAACGCAGCGAAGGATTGGCATTAATCGAACGGCGGTCGGCAGGCCTTGACGCAGACTCCGCAAATGAACTGGCCGACGATGCCCGAACGCCGGAATTCCTTGAGCTTCTCGAAACAGGCGAGGTGATCGAAATCGCCGGGGTCCGGTCTGATCGCAGCCGCCGGACAGCCGGCCAGGCATTTATGACAGGCGCCGCAATCCCAGTCCAGGGGGCCGTCCGGCTCAAGCGGCATATCGGTAAGGACCGTGGCCAGGCGGAACTGGGAGCCATATTCCGGATGCACGAGGAGGTTGTTCCGGCCGATCCAACCCAACCCGGCGAGCCGGCCCACCTTTTTATGGGAGAGATGGGCCCTCTGATTTTGCCAGTCGACGATCTGAGAGGCCGCAATCGGAAGGGCGCTGAAACCCCGGTCCCTGATGAACACGGCCAGCCGCAAAGCCGCCCGGTCGAGGAAAAAGTTGAGCTGGCGGTAGTGATGGAGATAGAGGGGAGTCGGACGGTCGTCGATATCGGCGAGCACAGTGTCCAGAATCCTCTTGCCGATGGCAATTCCCCGAATGAAGCCGGACTTGAGTTCCTCTTTGAGGAGAAATTCTCCGCTGATCGGAGCGGTATCGGCGATCCCGAAAAGCTCGAGCCCGATTTCGTATGAGTATTTTCTCAGTGGTTCCGCGTGCTCAGCTTCGGTTCTCATAGACTCATTGTAGCGGCGTGCGTGTCGGGGTGTCAACGCTGGTTGACTCCATCGTGGGATTAAGATATATCAGACCGTGAAATCGAACCACAAAGGAGCGATCATGGTTGAAAAAACCCTCGCTATAATCAAACCTGATGCGGTGAAGAAGAAGGTCGTGGGCAAGATCATCGAGAGAATAGAGGATGAGGGATTCGAGTTCCGCAGCCTGAAGTTGGTTCATCTTGCTAAAGAGGAAGCCAAGGGATTCTACATCATTCACAAAGATAAGAAATTCTATGACAGCCTGACGGATTTCATGTCTTCCGGCGAAATTGTGGTCATGCAACTGGAACGGGAAAATGCTATCGCCCACTGGCGGGAGGTGATGGGGGCGACGGACCCGGCGCTGGCCAAAACGGGAACGATCCGGCGCGCCTTCGGCTTTTCTATAGAGAGAAACGCGGTCCATGGCTCGGACAGTCCGGCGACGGCAGAGTGGGAAATCAACTATTTTTTTAAGAAATGACACTGCCCGAAATATGGCCACAATATATAGTAGCTCCGAGTGCACATAATCAATATACAGAGTCCTTCGGCAGGCATTGGCCCCCTGGTCTACAAGCAGTGCTAATTCCCTAAAAAAACACTTGACTTTACAAGTCCAATTCCTTAAATTTATGGTACGCCTTGGATGAGAATGATGGACGTTCGTTCTGACCGTTGTCTTTTATCCCCCATCGTTCTGCCAAGCACGCCTAGTATTTATTAGGAGGCAGCTATGCACAAGAAACTCATCAAGACCGCAGCTTTCATCGCTCTGTTCGCTTTCCTCTTTCTTTGGGCCCCCGGACTATCCAACGCAAAACCCGGCAAGATCGATATCCGGCTTTTGATTAAAAAGCCGGCCATCTGGATCACGTCCTTTTGGAACATCATCACGCCCATTTTCGATAGCCGGGATGACGCCCCGAAGGGCCTTATCCCTAGTGACTCCGTAGTTAAGATTAAACCGTTAACTGATTCGGTTTCCGTCAAGCCAAGTAGGGGCGACTAGTCAATCTTTAATTAGCCTGCTTTATTCCTATCTCTAATAAGACTATAGCAAACTGCCGTTAGGATTGTACTAAAGGTCACCTCTAAGGGTGATTTTTCTGTAAAAATTCATCCCCAAGCTCATCTTAAGGGGCGATTGACCATCCCCTCTCTTCCAGGCAAAATCAGGCTGAAAATCGGATCACTGCATCCTGGCTGAAATTCGAGAAGGAATATGGCCGGCTTGAAATATCGATGGGCTTCCCTTTGTCTTGCCCGGATATCTTTTCTCATCCTGTCGGTTCTTTCGAGTCAGGCGTATTCCCAAGACAAAGATATTCAAACCGCGGGGACGGGGACCCCAGAAACCCAATATTTTCAGCTTATTAGGCGAGCGGAAAGGGCCATGTCCGATGGGCAATATGAGCAGGCCCTTGAGCTTTCCTCTCAGGCATTTTCCGTTGCCCAAGAAGCGAAAAACATAGAAGGCATCCTGGACTCTCTCATCCAGCAGGGATTCTTGTATTGGAATCTCGGCCGCATGAAGGAGTCCTCGGAGGCCTTCTCCAACGCCTTGCCGAAAGCTAAACGACTCCATATCCTCAATAAACAAAAGATCTGTTCGGTTTCCCTGGAGATTTATGATCTTTACGTCCAGGCAAAGGAGCGCCGTGATTCGGGGCATTATCAGGCCTCGATTGAAATGTTTAGGAAGGCAATTGACCTGGCCAGAGTTATCCAGAGCAAAGGGCATGAGCTCAAGTGTCTCCGCCAGCTGAGCTTCAATTACTGGGAGCTCAAGGATTTTCAGGAATTTTTCCTTTTAAATAAAAGAGGGGTAACGATCGCCCGGGAGATTCTGCACAAGCAAGAAGAAGGTCGGTGTCTCAACAACGTCGGCCTTTTCTACTGGCAAATGGATGATTATGGAGAAGCGCTCAGGAGCTACGAAGAGGCGCTCGCGATTGCAGGTTCAACAGCAAATCTAGAGGAAGAGAATAACTGTTTAACAAATATAGCTGCAATATATATGGACTTAGGAAATTATGATCGGGCCCTAGAATATTCAATGCGTGCACTTGATTCAGATAGGAAACTAAAAGATCCAGCCAACATTTCAAAAGACCTTAATAACATTGGCATTATTCACAGAAGAAAAGGAATCATCTCTGAAAACAGAGCAGACTTATATACTTCTTTAAAATATTATGAAGAAGCCAAAGAAATCGCCATAGGTATCAGGGACACTGCTACTGAAATCAAAACGCTTAACAACATCGGCTCCGTTTATTCCTATTTAGGCGAATACGCCAAGTCCCTCGACTATTTCCAGTCGGCTCTCAACAAAGCCCAAAAAGAGCAAGATGCGGAAGAGATGAGCATCATCCTCAACAACATCGGAATCGTCTATTCCCAGATTGGGAATTATGAAGAATCGACGCGCTACTACCAAAGGGTAATCGACCTCGCTTCCGAGACCAAGGGGAAAAAAGTCCTCTGGGAAGCCTATTTTGAGATCGCCAACGCCTATAGGAATCAGAACAAGCTCGCAGCGGCCCTGGAAAATTACCGGAAGTCCATCTCGGTGATCGAAAACATCCGCTCCTCTATCAATCTGGAAGAACTCAGGGCGACCTATCTTGGCAGCGACAAGAGGATCGATGCCTACCATAACCTCATCGATCTCTTCATCCGGCTTTATAGGGAGACTCATCAGTCAAGATACGCGGCTGACGCTTTTCGCTTCCTCGAAAAAGCCAAGGCCCGGGCCTTCCTGGACAGCATCGAAGTATCCAAGCTCGATCTGTCCAAAGGAATCAGCCAACAGCTCTTGAATAAAGAAACGGACCTGATGAACGGGATTTCACAGCTCCATACCAAGCTCCTTGTGCCCCAGCTATCTCAAGTTCAACGTAATCAAATCAATCAGGAATTGTCCGATCGCGAGGACCAGATCGATTCTCTCCGACGGGAGATCCGAGAAGTCAGTCCGGCTTACGCCAATCTTAACTATCCCCGAACCTTGGCCCTGCAGGAAGCCCAGAGTGAGCTCATCGACAATGAAACCGCCTGCTTTATCTACCTGCTGGCCAAGGAGAACTCCTACGGCTTCGCGATCACCCGGAGAAAGATCAACATATTCCCGCTCCCTAGCCAAAAGGAAATTCAGAAGCTGGTTCAGGAATACCTCAAAGCCATCACGGACGTAACCAATCAAGATTTCCGGCTCGGCCATGAGCTGTTTGAAGCTCTCATCAAGCCTGGTCTTGATAGCAAGATCAGAAACCTGATTATCGTCCCGGATGACGTCCTTTACTTCCTGCCCTTCGAGACACTCTTAAGCAGGGATGACGGGAGGGGATGGATGATCAGGGACTACACTATCTCCTACGCACCTTCTCTCTCCTCCCTGCGGGAACTGGTTTTGCGAAAAAAAGCAAATGGCAAGCACGCAACTAAGGATATTTTGGCAGTCGGCGATCCGTCCTATGGAGCCAGCGAAGTCGAGCCGGTGGCCGGAAGCGCTAACGGTCCTCTGCAGGGCAGCGGATCTCCGGAAGAGGCCATGTTCTTCCGTCTAAAATATAGCGGCCAGGAAATCGAGAAGATCAGCGCCCTGTTCAAGCCCGCGCGAAAAGATACCCTTTTGAGGGACCGGGCTTCCGAGGAAAACTTCAAAAGTCAGGACCTGGCGGATTACCGTATCATCCATTTCGCCACCCACGCTTTTATCGATGATAAAAAGCCGGCCCGCTCGGCCATCGTCCTCTCTCTGGACCAGGATCCCAAGGAGGACGGCTTTCTCCAGATGAGAGAGGTCTTTAACCTGAAGCTCAAAGCGGACCTCGTGACCCTTTCTGCCTGTCAGACCGGACTCGGGCAGCTCATCCGGGGAGAAGGGATCGAGGGATTGAGCCGGGCGTTTTTCTACGCCGGAGCATCCTCTGTCCTTCTTAGTCTATGGGCGGTCAATGACCAGGCCTCCTATCAGCTGCTGGAAAGGTTCTATGTCCACCTTCGCTCGGCCAATCCGGTGATGGAGTCTCTTCGCCAGGCCAAGCTCGAGATGATCGATTCCGGAGTCCTTGCCCATCCCTACTACTGGGCCGGGTTCGTAGTCGCCGGAAACGCCGATGCAGTGATATTCCCTCGAAGTCTAAACAAGTGGATGATCGTGACACTCTCTCTCTGCGCCGGCCTGGCCATCCTCTTGTTGGTCATCAACAGAGACAAGCCCAATAATTCGCGCCCCAGAGATTATTAAGCCGCCAATACTACCTCGTCAGCCAGGATTGGTTTCTAAGCGTCAGGGCGGAAAAGGGGACGATCCACCAGAGAAAAAAGGCGGTTATCAACGCGTAAGGAATTCCGTAGAGGAAGGCCAGGCTCCGGTTGGTGCGGAGATAGTAGAGGGAGAGAAAAAAGGAGAGGATGACCAAAAAGGCCAGATGGCGCAGGATGAAAATGGGATGAGCGACAAACGAATAGCTGATCAACCCGATGGCAAACAAATGGAAAGGATGAAGAAGATTAAGGAAGAAAAAGTCCAGGATGGGAAGGACGCGCCTTTTCGACCTGTAGCGCGAGAACATGAAGCGCGAGAAAAGGATAGACTCACGGATGTAGCTCCGCGTCCAGCGGATGTACATCCTGTTCATCTGCCGAAACCGGGAAGGGGCTTTGCTGTAGACGACGGCATTCGATTGATACTTGGTCAGATGCCCCGCTCTCAGGATAAAAGTCGTAAGAGAACGGTCTTCACCATGAAGACAGGCAGTTTTCATGAACTTCTGATTGACCCATTCCTTTAGGAGGGTGACAAGGACGGCTTTCCGATAGGCCGTCAGGGCTCCAGGGCAGACCTGGACCGTCCCGAAGACGCTCTGATAGGCCCGGCCGAAATCAAAAGATACGGCATAGCGGACCGAAAGCATCCGGGTAAGGAAATTGGCCCGCTCGTTGAGCACGGCCACCCGGCCGGCGACGGCGGCCACTTCCGGATCCCTGATCAAGGGAACAACCAGATTCCGGATGGCGCTTCGCCCGATCTTTCCGTCGGTATCCACCGTCACGATGACTTCTCCCCGTGCCAGCTTCATCCCGGAGTAAAGCGCTCTCCTCTTACCCAAATTTCTCTCGAAGCTGATGACCCGCAGCTTCTGCCCGTATCGCCTCTTTGCCCTTTGCATATAGAGGAGGGTCATATCTTCTGAGCCGTCATTGACGGCGATCACCTCGAGCCTATCCTGGGGATAGTTGACGGCAAAAATGGAGTCGATAGCCTTGGCGATCAGCTCTTCCTCATTGTACGCAGGCATGATAACCGAGACCAACGGCCAATCGGCGCCCTCGCTGGATTCAGCCGTCTCCGGCTTGTAGCGGAGCCAAAGCACAGTCCGGAAAAGAGTGCCGGAGACGAATATGAAGGCCAGGACGATCAGCAAATATCCGGACATCCTCAAAACCGCGCTGCTTTTTAAGAACTCGATCCACAAGGGGAGCAGGCGGAACTTGGCGGCGATGATGACGATGGTCGCCCCTCCGGTCACGATCAGAAAGACCGCGATCGGGTCAATCCTGTCTTTAAGAAAGGGGAGCGAAAGACGAAAGCCTTGGGGCCGGCCTTCCAGTTCTATCTCTTCGTATGCTTCTTCCCACATGGAGGATTCCGTCTCTTTTATACCTTAAGAGCCAGAGTCAAGCAAGTAGAAAAATCTTGCCCCAGGAATTATAATCCAGCGGTAGAATAGATTTTTTCTGGATGCAGAGTGAGAAAAAACGGCCGGATTTTGCTTCTTATATTAGTGCGACTCTATTCTTTCCAACATGAGGCAACCGAATAGAATGGAATGGGATAAGAAAAAGGAAGACGAGCTCAAATCAATCCTGGACAGGTTTTCCGGCCTAATCAAGGTTCATATTATCAAGTTCAATCCCCAGAGGTTCGGACTCGATCCCGATGACATCTCTCAAGAGATTAGGATCAAGATCTGGCGTCTGCTCCACTATGAGAAGAATATCAAGAACTATGCGTCCTATATTAAGAAGATTGTGAACTCATCGGTGATCGACCTTCTCAGAAAATGTAAACGTGATGAGGGGATCGTGTTTTCAGAAAGGCAGAAAAGAGTCTCCGAAATAAAGGGAATCTATCCTGCCGTCATACCGCTCGAGGAAGTCTTAAGAGACAGAGTGGCCCAGGCAGTCGATTCACTCATCGAATCCCGCCGCAACGTAGTCAGGCTGCATTTACTGGACATGACTATCGAGGAAATTTCTGCCTTTTACGGCTGGAGCACCAATAAGACACGGAATCTTCTCTATAGGGGGCTAGCTGACCTTAAGCGCATTTTGAAAAACAAGGACATCGATTATGAAGATAACTTATGATGATCTAAAAAGTGCCTACAAGTCGCATATCCGGAAACGAGTCCCTTCGTCCAGGGTGGGATGTCCAGCCGCGGAAAACATACTCCGAGTGTTCGATGCGTCGACATCTCCTGCGGACAAGGAGAAGGTTGTCAATCACATGACCGACTGTTCCTATTGCTTCCAGGAATTCGAGCTTTGGCTGAGCTTCCTCCGGGAACAAGAAAAGCCTCTTGAAGATATCATGGACTGGCTCGGGACTAAGGACAAGGCCGCTAGAATTCAGACCAATGGGGCCAAGATCTTGTGGTCACTATTAACTCCAAGAGTCCGGAGTCGTCCACTATGGAAATTGGCTGTCGGTCTCCTATGCTCCGTTGTCATGATCGGCCTTTTTTTTATCGGGATCAAGTCGCTTGTAATGAATCCGGAGTTCAAAGAGAGAGGCAAGTTGCCGGGCCAGATTCATCTCCTCTCTCCTGTCCAAGGGGAAAAAATAAGGTCCCCGCTCGTTTTTCGATGGGAGGGAACGCCCAGGGCAGAATACTATCATCTCGAAATATTCGACAGAACTCTTCTCCCCGTATGGAAGAGTCCTCGAGTTGAGGGACTCCGCTATGAACTTCCCTCCGAAGCTGCAGAGTTCATTAAAAAAGACGAGGCCTATTTTTGGACGATTACGGCCTGGCTCAAAGATGGGATGAAAAGAGAGTCTCCGCTGGAAGAGTTCACTCTAAGCAAATAAGTGCTTGGTCGACGGCCTAGAGATAATCTCCACTGAGGACAAATGCCGCCCAGTAGAATGGATGTGAGAACCGGGATTTCAGCATATTCAATTTGGCCAGACGCAGCGAGCGGACTTTTGTATCGCCAGCGGCGAGACGGCGATAGAATTCGGGCATGATCTCCGAAGTAGACTTATCATTGATTTTCCAAAGGGAGGAGATCGTGGAGCGCGCCCCCGCGTAGAAGAACGTACGCGGCAGGCCGAACACGCCTTCAGCGTTCTCCAGCCGTCCCTTCCCCGTCTGACAAGCAGAGAGCACAACCAGATCCGCGTTCAGCTTGAGGTTGGCGATCTCACGGGCTTGTAGGAAACCGTCCTCTTCAGAATCATCGTCGAGGGTCAAGACCAGAGCGGACCGCATGGGGATTTCTTCATCTAGAAATCCATGGCAGGCGAAATGGATAATCCTATATTCCTCTAAGGACCTGTTTTTTATTCCTTCTTCTTTGGCCTGAGACTCCAACAACACATCGACTTTGTCGCTGGGAAAGCAGTGGGCAACGCGGTGGACCTCTTTTTTGCTATGGGGAAGCGCTGAGAGTTCGAATCCCTCGTCCAGATAAATATCTCGCAGCGCATTTTCATATTTTTGCCCGCCCTGGAGGATCTTGCCGTCCTTGGGGCGATAGACGGGATCGCCTACGGCCAGCAGCATCTTCTTGTATTGTTCCCCTCGCCTCTTCTCCATCAGATACGCCAGGGACGATGCCGAGGGAGCGTAGGAAATATCGTAGAGCTCAATAAGATACCTGGGCTCATGAGTCGTAGTACTATCCCGAACCAGTGTTTCAAACGGAAGACAATGAAGGACCCCGTCCGGGACGAAAATCAAACGGTCTATGCCATGAGAGAGTGCATCTTCAAACGGGAAAACGATATCCCGATAAATTCGTCGAGCGGCAGGGATCCCTTGGAAACCCGCTTTCGGCGGAATAGAGAGCAATTTCAAATAGCCCCTAAGCGAATCTTCGATCTCCGCCCGGGGAGGCAGGTTCTTCAAGACAAAGCTATTCCTGGAAATCAAGATACCGAATGACTTTTTTTCACCTAAGAAATATTCCAGGAGGGCGGACCTCTCATCCAGATACTTTTCTTTTATCCTAGCGGCAGAGACAACCTGGGGAGATGCGATTCCGGCAGATTCCTCCTCCTCCGTTTTTATCCGGTTGAGGAGACTCGTATATTCATCTTCTTCCTGCTCCAAGCGGTTCAGCAGCTTTTGCCTTTGGACCTCTCCCAGATCAGGGCTGATAAGCGCAGAGATGGTTAGGGAGATCTTCCTAGACAGATCTTCTCCTCTATTTCTAAGCGTACGATCATTTGGATGAGAGATCGACCGATCTGCTCTTCCTAACTCCTCAAGAAACGCCCGTGCTTTGGCTTTTTCCACGACCTCGAA
>CAYGXD010000039.1:0-2981 GCA_964353705.1 uncultured Eubacteriales bacterium
GGGCCTCACCGCTACCCAGGGCTGAGCCGGAGCTTCCGGCAGTTCGACGACGGAGAGCGGCCTGGGGTAAGCCGGGAACCGGTGCGGGTTGAGGGGATCCGGCTGCCAGCCGGCTGATCTCTTGAGCCATTCTTCGGCGTCCTGGATCCCCTGGAGCGGCGTCAAGGCGTCGTTCACTGAAAAGGAGTAGGTAAACCGGGCATCCTTCCGGAACCGGTAAGTCCGGTACCAAATATCCGTGCTGCCGAGCCGCTCCATCCGGTTGGAGGGAATGTCTCCCCAGAGTCCGCGATCCACCATGATCACCACATTCTTTGTATCTTCGCCGCCAAGGAAGAGAAAAGTCACCAAGGCATCGTCTGTCTGGCCTTTGATCGGTTCGACAAGAGGCGTCCGCTGTACGGCCATCTCATCCCAAAACCTTCCGACGGCGGCTAAGTTGCCTTTTTCGACCTGGTCGACGAGCGCGGCCAGTCTGGGGCTTTCGATCAGCCGCTCATTGGCTGCGAGTTGAGCTGCCGAGAAAAAGCAGAGCCAGGCGGCCGCCAGCTGAACGAAGTGAACAGGTTGAGATTTCATACGCCGGCCTTGGATGATCCCGTCGTCCAAGAAGATAATCCGCCGTGTCGCCGGGTGTCAAGCGGCCGCCATTCCCCATGTGCTATAATCCTGTCAAATGCCCAAAGTCCGGCGGTGCCGAATTCTCCGGCGGACGTTTTTTGTCATCCTGGCTGCTATTGTCCTGGGAACAGGCTACAGCTTTTTCTATCCCAACATCTCCCGACTCAAAAAAGAAGCTCCCGGCGCGACCGCTTTTATGAAATACCGTCAGAAGACGTCAAAACGGGCGGGAAAGAATACGGCTATCGACACCACCTGGATGCCTCTTGACAAAATTTCCCCTTACCTCGTTCAGGCCGTCGTCATTTCCGAGGACGACAAGTTCTGGGGCCATAAAGGATTTGACTTCGCGGCGATCAAGGCGGCCGTAGAGAAAGATATCAAGAAGAAGACCTGGAGGTATGGAGGAAGCACCATCACCCAGCAGCTGGCCAAGAACCTCTTCCTATCGCCGTCCAGGAATCCCCTTCGCAAGCTCAGAGAGATCATCCTTACCTGGAGGCTCGAGAGCGCCCTGACCAAGAAAAGGATCCTCGAGCTTTACCTCAATGTCGTCGAATGGGGGAACGGGATCTTCGGAGCCGAAGCGGCTTCCCGGCATTATTATGAGGTGCCGGCCTCAGATCTAAGTCCTCGACAAGCCGCCCGTCTGGCCGTCGTTCTCCCCAGCCCTCGAAGGTATAATCCTCTGAGCGGCACGAAGTACATCGAGGAGCGCGCCCGGGAGGTCCTCGACATCATGGTCAGGCGGGGAATCGTGACGCCCGAGGAGGCCGAGAACTGATAGCTCATTTTTTCTTGCTTTCGGGCCGGATATCGATCGTCCAGGTCCCCTTGTCTTCCGGATAGCGGCCCTGGTAGGGGAGGGTCAGCGAAAACGGCTTTCCCTGGATGATCTGGAGGAACGGCACTTCAAAGACAATCTTGAATTCGGGAAGGCGGGCGGAGCCGAACTTCGACCCCCAGGTGATGGGGGCCGGCCCGAGGTCGGTCCAGAAACTCAGCTGCACTTTTTCGGGAGGCGTTTTGGACTGCGCGGAGCTTTCATCCTCCGCCGTCGGTTCGGATTCGATAGCCAGCCCGGCGCCGAATTCCCGGGGCCGCGCGTTGAGAAAAGACGAGGCGATACGCTCTTCCCCCACCTGCACTTCATTCAAGACGAGCTTGGAGAAGGTGCCTTTTCCCTTCCCGGCGTTGATCTGGCAGCGGCCCAGCAGAGGGTCTTCGTCCGGGTCGAATTCGAAGGTGACGGAAGGGAAGAGAACTTTAAAGGAAATCTCCGCGAGGCTGTGCCGGCCGTCGGGAACAAAGGGCGAGGCGGCGGTCAGGGAGATTTGAACGGCGCAGGCGGGAGAGGATAGGATGGGCCTTTTCCGGGCCTCTTTCGCGGCGGGACGGCTCCCCTTTCTTGCCATGACGCCCTTGGAATAGCACGCCAGCTCCTGGCCGGGCGGAGCAAGGTCGAAGGTCTGTTCGAAGCTCCACTCGTCCAGGGTTTTGTATGTCAGCCTGGCCTTGTATCCGGGAGGGAGATTCTCGATGGCCTCGCTGAGAAAGACATAGGTCTTCCCGTCCGGAGTCGGCCCTGTGCAGATGTACTGGTTGACGAACCCTTCGACGTGGAACTGCCGAAGGACATAGACCTTGCGGGTTCGGTCGAAGCTGAAGAAACCCCAGTCCTCGTGCCGCTCTCCCTTCGGATTTTTCTCCTGGGGTTCGAAGAGGGCTACGTTTCGGACCTGAAGAAACTGTCCTCCCAGGACGAAGGAATATTCCTGGGTTCCGCGGGATTTTCCGGGCTGGCCCTCGCCGGTCCCTTCCCATTTTCCGACGAAAAACTGGAATGGCTTCCAGACATCCCCGGGCTTTTCCTGCGGGAAAAGCGGCGGGGCGAGGAAGGCGGCGAGGGCCGTCGATAAGAGCGCGATCCGCATTTTCATGGTCATCTTGATCCTCATTCTTGCCGCCGGACAAGCCGCCTTTATTTGAACGGCGCGGCCTGCCGGTCGGTCTTCATCAGGCTTTTATTATATATAATGGAGGCGGTGGCTTGGCAATGGCCTTGGATTTGAGGCGGACTTCCCAGAACGCGGCGCAGAGTCTATAATGAGCAGGACGAGGGATAATCCCTGGTCCATTTTTGGCTGGTGAGGTCGGGATGAAAATGATCGGGATACTGCTGATCCTTATGGGTTGCGGGTTGGCCAGGGCCGGAGAGGAGTCCAAGCCGCTTGAGGTCGTCCCCTATGTCGATCTGGGTCGCTATGTCGGGACGTGGTATGAAATCGCCACCATTCCCCAACGGTTCCAGAAGGACTGCGTTGGGGTCACGGCCACCTACACGGTACGCGACGACGGGG
>CAYGXD010000039.1:3081-21816 GCA_964353705.1 uncultured Eubacteriales bacterium
GAGTCGCTTTATCAGGACCTGCTGCAACGGATCGCCAATAAAGGATACGATCTCTCCCGGATCAAGAAGACTCTACAGCCGTCTGAAAGCTAAATGGACGGGTTTAGTTTGGGAGGCCGTTTTTGGGCCCAAAAAGCCGGTTCTAAGGCTTGATTTGGGCCCTTATTTTCGGCCATCTCTTTTATTTTCAGTTAGATATGCTGGTCCGACCCTAATTAAAGTGCTTTGCGGATGTAGATGTTTCCCTCGTAAGTGGTGAGTTGGATCTCCACGCCGCCGCCGTTGATCAAACCCAAGGTCACTTTTTCAAAGGAAACCCGGTAGCCCCCGCCTTCCTTGCGCTCGTCCTCTTCTTTCTTCTGCTGGGTCGGCGTCAGCCGGACGTCGAAATCAGTAAAGATCTGCCCTTCGTCGGTCTTCATCTTCAGGCTGGCCTTGACGTCGGCCGGAAGCGTGATGTCAATGTCGCCTTCCATGGCACTGAACGACATCGGCTTCCCCGGGATGACCTTGCCGAACACGGCCTTGATCTCGCCGTCCGAGGAATCGGCGACGACGGGCCCGGAAACGTTGGTCAGTATGATCGGTCCGTCGCCGGTGTCCACCTCGATCTCCCCGTCCACCCGGTCAACGGTCACGCCCTTTTCGTCATCGCGGCAGGACAGCCGGAGCGAGGTCGAGAAGGGCACCTGGATGATGAGGTCCACGGCTCTCTTCCCCTCTTCGGCATTCACCTGGATGACATTCTCCTCTTCTTCGATGGTCAGCCCCATGCTCTCGACTTCGAGCGCCTTCATCCCTTTGGCCTTTTCGGCCTGGGCCTTTTGTTTGGCCAATTCTTCCTGGTCCAATTCTTCTCTCGCTTCCCGTCTCGCTTCTCGCTCCGCCTCCCGTCTTGCTTCCTCCAGCGCGGGTCCGAGTTCCCGCTCTTCCCTGGTCAGGGATTTCTCCCTCCAGCGGGCGTCGATGATGACGTCCTTGCCGTCGTAGCCCCGGACGGTGATGCTGCCCTCGCTGATGTCCACCTCCACCGTGCCCGGCTTGGCCGGGTTGGAAAAGCTCACGACCGCATGGTCGGCCTGGCTTTCTTGAGTGTTGTCCGCGAGCCCTGCAGCCCACAGAAGGATGACGATCGCCGCGAGCCTGATGATGGTTTTCATGGTTTTCTCCTCTGTTTCATGGAATATTCGGTCAGCTGAGCTGGACGAGGCCCATCTCAGCGCGTTCCTTCACCTTGGGATTTAGCTTTTCATCCTGGACGAGCCGTTTAAGAGCTTCCACGGCCCGCCTCTCCCGGATCTCGACCAGGAGGTTGATAAGAGACATCTGGACGAGGGGAGAAATCTGCTTGGCGAGAGAATCGACGAGCCCGGCCTTGACCTCGGGGTGATCATAGAAGAGATAGAGAGCGTCGACCGCGGCCAAGCGGACGTTGACGTTGGAATCGTGATCCAGGGTGTCGAGAAGTGTTTGGATGATCTCATCACTGGGCCGGTCGATCCGGGCGCTCCAGCTGACCCCGAGGAGCCTTTCGCTGGGCGAGGACTGCTTGAGAAGCGAGACGGCCAGGATCCGCCGCATGTCGTCGACCTCGCTCCTGAGTCCGGCCACTTCGGTTTGAGCTGTCGTTCGGGCCCGCACGCTCAGGAAGTAGCCGCTGCCCAGGCCGGCGGCGATGAGAACGAAGGCGAGGGCGATCTGATAAGCCGGCCTCCTGGGCATGAAACCCCCGAGCCAGCGGGACAGGCTCTGTCCAAGGCTCGTTCTTTCCCGGTCTTTCTCCAGGCCCTCCTTGTAGTCTTCGAGCATTCCGTAAAAGCGGCTCCGGAGAGTCCCGCTGGGCGGCTCCTGGGGCAATACTCCGAGTTTCGTCCAGATAACGCTCAGGCCCTCCAGTTCCTCCCGGCAGGCGGTACAGGAAGCTACGTGCCCGCGGATGTCCGCGAGGTCGCCGTCCGGGAGTTCGCCCGTCAGGTAGTCCACTAATTTTTCTCTGATCGTTTCGCAATTCATGGCGTCTCGCCTCCCTGGAGCTCGAAATAGATCTTTCCGAGTTCCTTGATGGCCCGGTGGATCGTCGACTTGATCGAGCCGATATCACAGCCCATGAGCTCGGCGATCTCCCGGTACTTCATCCCCTGGAAGCGGCTGAGAAGGAGGATCTCCTTCTTCCGGAGAGGCAGCCGGTCCAAGGCTTTCCTAAGCTGGGCCGTCTCCTCTCCCGAGCTCAGCCGCTCGATGGTGTCCGGCTCGGCCCCTGCCGGCTCTTCGAACTGATCCTCGATCGGCAACTCCGGCTTCTGCTTCCGCAGATGATCGACATGGACGTTGCGGGCGATCTGGTACATCCAGACGGTGAACCGGCTCTGGCTCAGGTAGGTATGCCGGTACTTGATGATACGGAAGAAGACGTCCTGGACCAGGTCCTCGCTGGTGCTTCGGTTTCCCGTCAGTCTCAGGAAAAAATTGAAGAGCATGACATGATGCCTTTCGAAGAGGATGGCCAGGCGCTCGACCTTGCCGCCCCTGACCTCCTCCATCAGCCGGTTATCGGATGTCGGGTCCACGGATCTCCTTGGTCACTTGGGCTCAAAGGTATAGACTCGGGTTCCCTGAAAAGGTTACACCAAAACCGGGATTTTTGTTATTTTAATTTCCAGGGAAGAGGGGAGGCACGAAGCGGGGTCCAGAGAAATCTGCTATCATAGGGGATTCCGAGGAGATCTTCGTGGATGCCATACGGGTCGAAAATCTGACCAAGACCTTTAAGGATGTGACCGCGGTCGACCGGGTGTCGTTTTCCGTCCCCGAAGGAGAGCTCTTCGGCCTTCTCGGCCCCAACGGAGCGGGAAAGACCACGACCATCAACGTCCTTTCGACCCTCCTCTATCCGACCTCAGGCAGGGCCGAGGTGGCGGGTCACGACGTCGCGACGAGCCGCGATGAGGTCCGGAAGGCGATCGGCGTCGTTTTCCAGGAACCCGCGCTCGACGGCAAGCTGACCGGCCGGGAGAACCTCGAGTTCCACGCCATGATGTACGGCCTGGGAAAAGAGGCGCGGCGCCGGCGGATCGACGAAGTCCTGGGCCTCGTCGAGCTCGCCGACAGGGCGGCCTCACTCGTTGAGAAATACTCCGGCGGGATGAAGCGTCGCCTCGAGATCGGCCGCGGACTCATTCACAGGCCACGGGTCCTCTTCCTGGACGAGCCGACGCTGGGCCTGGACACTCAGACCCGGCGCCACATCTGGGAATACATCAAGAGGCTAAACCGGGACCACGGAGTGACCATCGTCCTGACGACGCACTACATGGAAGAAGCCGACATCCTCTGCGAGCGCATCGCCATCATGGACCACGGCCGGTTCGTCGCCCTCGACTCCCCGGCCCGGCTCAAGGACATCCTGGGAGGTGACGTCGTTTCGCTAGAGGTCGAGGGCGCCGCCGGCGACCTGCTGGCTGAGATCGCGAAGCTCGAATGGGTCAAGACGGCAAATCGGCATGACGGGGTCCTAACGATGACCATGGAAAGGGGAGAGCGGCGCATCCCGGAGCTGGTGACGCTCGCCCAGGCGCGCGGCGTCCTCGTCCGGAGCGTCAACCTGCACAAGCCGAGCCTCGAGGACGTCTTCCTCCATTTCACGGGCAGCACCATCCGGGAGCGCGAAGCCGGCGTCGGCGACCGCAACCGGATGATGATGGGAATGGGGAGGCGTTAGGATGGTCAGCCTGACCGCCGTCTACGTCCTGTGGCTGCGCGAGATGAAGCGCTTCAGCCGGGCCAGGTCCCGGGTCCTGGGGTCGCTCATCATGCCCCTGTTTTTCCTGGCCTTCCTAGGCCTGGGGTTTAACCGCATGCCGGTCCCGGGCCTCGCCCCGGGGGTCGGCTACATCAAGTTCCTCGTGCCGGGCATCATCGGAATGACCCTGCTTTTCTCCTCGACGATGCAGGGGCTTTCGGTCCTGTGGGACCGGGAGTTCGGGTTCCTCAAAGAGATTATGGTCGCGCCGGTGTCGCGGGTCTCGATCGCCCTGGGAAGGATCGCGGGAGGCGTGACTACTTCACTCCTGCAGGCCCTGCTCATCCTGGCCGTCTCGATCCTCCTGGGATTCCGTGTCCACAGCGCTCTGGGGCTTCTAGCCGCCTTAGGGTTCATGCTCCTGATCTCGTTCACATTCATCGGCCTGGGCCTTGTCTTTGCCTCGCGGATGAAGGACATGCAGGGATTCGGCCTGGTGATGAACTTCCTCGTCTTTCCGCTCTTCTTCTTGTCGGGAGCGTTCTATCCTCTGACCAACCTGCCTTGGGTCATCCGGAGTCTGTCTTTCGTCGACCCGTTGACTTATGGAATCGACGGTCTGCGAGCCGTTCTGATCCAGACGCATACCTTTCCGCTTGCGCTCGACTTCCTCGTCCTGGCCGGTTTTGCGGCGGCGATGCTGTTCTTGGGCGCCTATTTTTTTGAGAAGAGCGAGAGCGTCTAAAGCTCCATGTTATTTGTGAGGCCCCCCGGCAAAAAGGCCGTCGTCTTATCGGGACGGGCGGCCGGGCTTTCTTGCCTCACCGGGCGATGAGGCTTTTCCACTCGAATAAGTCCGGCTTGTGCTCGTAGCGTCGCAGCGCTTCGGCCGTTTCGGGCGAGATTCGCTCCAGCCAGGGGGCCAGGGAAGCGATCTTGGGGCGGCTTATCTCGACCATGGAGACGGCCCTGATGCGGATCTCCGTTTTGTCATACCGGCCCGCATACTGCGGGTTGAAGAGAACCTCCGTCATCCGGGAATTCGGATTAAGGATGGCCAGCGGTTTGATCCCGGCTTCTTCAAAGGCCTTATCCCAAAAGGGCAGGGAATAGCCGTAATGAGTGCAGTTGAGGCTGATGAGGAGGGGGGGCGGAGGGGATGATAGTTTTTCCACGGCTTCGCTCACGCAGCCGGATATGATCATCCCGGTCTCGTCGCCCTGCGGATTGTTTTCGATGAAACTCTCGAGCTCCGGGCAGGACTGCGCGTACATCCTATCGGCGGCGAACCCAAGTCTTTCCAACTCACCCGGGAAGGTGCGCTCGGATATCGTCGTCGGCGTTCCGAAGATAAGGACCGAGGCGTCGGGATGATCCTTAAGTCCTTGGGCGATGAGCTCGACGCCGGCATCGACGATCCCAGAAACCGGTATATCGACCTGCCTGGAGAACGCGGTGTCCTTGTAAAGCACCGACAGGGTGTTGCAGCCGATGAGGATGATGTCGGGCCGGAAATTGTCGCGCAGGCTTTTGAGAGCCCTGTCCAAAACCCGGATCTTTTCCTGGCGCGTCTTCAGACTGTTGTAGCCGCCCTCGTTGGAAAACAAGGCGTTGAAGAAGATGAAATCCACCCCTTCGAAGATTCCCGTCTCCTTCATCATCCGGACGGCCTCGGCCAGGACGGAAAGCCCGCCCAGTCCGGAATCCGTAACGGCGATTGTCACCCGGTCTTTTTGGAAAAAAGGTTCCCGGCCTTTCTTTTGACTCCAGCCCGAGTCTCCGCTCGTCAAGCTTGGGGATCCGGCGGCGATGAGGAGGGCGCTGAGCAAGGTGAAAACCGGGCATAGACGGCGGCCCGAAGGGTGCGGCGCAGCGTTTTGGCGTTTCATTTTCAGATACAATTCTACCAGATTCAGAGCGCAAACAGGGAACAAAAAAAGAAGCCCCGGTGCCATTCCGTCTGCGCCATCCCTTGACCCGGCCCCTCTGCGCGCCTGGGTTTACCTTGACAGGTCACGGTGCCTTGTTTATATTCTTGAGAACAATGCTGGGGCAGAAAAGGATTGGCTCCCTGGATGTGATGGTGGCTCTGGCCATCGGGGGACTCTGCTTGACGAGTCTTTACAGTTACGCCCTTTTTCACTCCCTTGCCGAGATCCTCCGGGTTGCCGTTGCGGTGGCGCTTTTCATGCTCGTCTGGAACGTCCGCCAGTCGTTGGACAACAGCTATCTGAAGTTCGTGAGCGTGGCTTACGTGTTTATTTGCAGCCTGGACGTCCTTCACCTTTTCTCCTACAAAGAGGCGGGCGTCTTTTTTTCCAGCGAGACCAACGTGACGATCCAGTTATGGACAGGGTCTCGGTATCTGGAAGGAGCCTCGCTACTTGTCGCCTCCTTTTTCTTGGGTCGAAGGATAAAAATCAGCTACCTGGTTGTCGGGTATCTGGCAGCCAGCGCGCTGCTTTTGATAACGATCTTTTATTGGCGGGTGTTCCCCGTCTGTTTCATCGAGGGGGTGGGATTAACTCCCTTTAAGATCGTTAGCAGCTATCTTATTGGCCTGATTCTCGTTGCCTCGATCGGGCGGTTGATTCAGAAACGAGACCAGTTCGATGCGGCGGTGCTGAGATTGTTGGTGACAGCTATCGGTTTCACCTTTCTTTCGGAGCTCTGTCTCTCGCTTCACGCAGCTGACTACGGAGTTCCATTTCTACTCGGGCATCTCTTTAAAATCGTCTCCTTTTATTATCTCTATAAAACCATCATTGAAACGGGGCTGGCCAGGCCCCTGGCCGTGCTATTCAGAAACCTCAAGTTGAGTGAAGAGGCGCTCTCCAAGGCTCACGATGAGCTCGAAATCCGGGTTGAACAGAGGACAGAAGAATTGGCTGAAGCCAATGAGAGACTGCGGCTGGAAATTGATGAGCGCAAGCGGATAGAGGAGGCGCTTCGGAAATCCGAGACGAAATACCGCACCGTGGCCTTGAATACCTTTGACTGGGAGTGGTGGAGGGACCCGGAAGGGAATTTTGTTTATATTTCACCTTCCTGTTTGAAAGTCACCGATCATGCACCCGGAGAATTCGTGGCCGACCCGGACCTGTTGCTCCGGATCATCTATCCCGATGATCGTCCATTGTTCACCCGCCATCAGACCGAAGTAGAGGAGACAATGACCGCCGGAGAAATCGAGTTTCGAATCCTCCGTCCCGACGGGTCGGTGACGTGGCTGGCCCACGCCTGCCAGCCGGTTTTCGACGAACAGGGCCGCGTCCTGGGACGCCGGGGGAGCAACCGGGATATCACGAAACGGAAACAGGCGGAGGAATCGCTTCGGGAATCGGAACATCAACTCCGCTCCCTTTCCTCCCAGATCCTAACCGCCCAGGAGACCGAGCGGAGGCGGATCGCCCGGGAAATCCATGATGAAATGGGGGGCGCGCTGGCCGTCCTGAAGCTCCGGACGAGCCAAGTAGAAAGAAGCCTGCCGGAGGACCGGGCGGGACTCAAAGAGGAACTCCGCCGGAACATGTCGCACATCGACGAGATCATCGAGAATGCCAGGCGGCTCTCGCGGGACCTCAGCCCTTCCATCCTCGAGGATATCGGCTTGACACCCGCCCTTCGCTGGCTCGTGGACAATTTTGTCAAGGATTATCAGATTCAGATGGCCTTTGATATTGTCAGCATCGATCATCTTTTTCCAAAGGATTCGCAGATCATGATTTATAGGGTTTTCCAGGAGGCCCTGACAAATATCGGGAAACATGCTCAGGCCGCCAGTGTCTCCGCTCAAGTTCAGCTGGCGGCGGACTCGGTTTCATTTATCATCGAAGACGACGGCCGGGGGTTCGACCTGAAATCGGCTCGCCTCAAAGAGGACCCTGAAAAAGGCCTGGGCTTGGCCACTATGGATGAGCGGGCCAGGATGTTGGGTGGATCTCTCGAGATCAAGAGCGCGGCCGGAAAAGGGACGCGGGTCACGCTCGTCATCCCGCTCGGTAAGGGAGGAGTTAATTGATGGGCCCGTTCCGCATCATTGTGGCCGATGATCATGTCCTATTCCGGCAAGGCTTGAAGAGCATCCTTCAGGGGACCTCTGACCTGGAGGTGGTCGGCGAAGCGGGCGACGGCCTGGAACTTATCCACCTTTTAAAAACGGGCACGCTGGACCCCCACCTGGTCGTCCTGGACATCTCCATGCCGAACCTGAGGGGCCTGGAGGCCATCCCGGAGATCAAAGCGCTCTGCCCGAACATCAAAGTCCTGATGGTCACGATGCATGGCGATAAGGAATATCTCTATCAGGCCCTGGCGGCCGGCGCCGACGGATATCTTCTGAAGCAGGACGCCGATGCCGAGCTTTTTGCGGCCATTGAGAAGATCCGGAAAGACAAAATCTACGTTTCTCCTCATCTGGCCGGAGACCTGACAGATTATTGGGCCCATCTCCGCGGGCGGACCGACCGGCCCGGCCTGACCAATCGGGAAAAAGAGGTCCTGAAGCTCATCGCCGAGGGGAAGTCGAACAAAGAGATCGGCGACGTCCTTTTCATCAGCGTCCATACGGTCGAACGCCATCGCGCCAATATCATGGGCAAACTGAATCTCAAGGGGACGGCCGACCTCGTGAAATACGCTATCCAGAAGGGTTTAGTCTGATCCGGCCCAGTTTCTCTACATAATAATAGCCATGCCAAAATAGTCGAATCTGAGGATTGTTTCGGACCGCCGGATTCTGTACAAGAGGGGGGAAATGGCACATCCGTCCGACAACTCCGGCCGCGAAAGGAAAAGTCAGGCCCGATTTCTCTACCGGGTGGTTTTGGCCGATGATGACGGCCTTTATCGCCGTGTGCTGAGGAAAATTCTCGAGCTCGAACAGGATCTCGAGGTGGCGGGCGAGGCCGGCGACGGCCTCCAGCTCCTCGGCCTCTTGAGCTCCATTCCAATCCCTCCTCAGCTGGCCATCGTCGATGTGTCGATGCCCAATTTGGGGGGGATCGGAGCGACCCGCCGGGTTAAAGAAACTTACCCTCACATTAAGGTCTTGATCGTGAGCATCCATATGGAAAAAGAGTACGTTTTGGAGGCACTGTCCGCGGGCGCGGACGGCTATCTTCCGAAAGAGGGCGCCGACAAAGAGCTCTTGACCGCTATCGGGCAAATTCGTCGCGGAGGAACCTATATATCGCCAGTTTTGCGAAGAGATGGAGGTCTCTGAATACTGAGTTTTGACTATGTCAAAATGGTCATTTTTGAGAATTGTATGTAGCCGGCCAATCTGGTTTCATAGATCGCAGAGTATCCAATGTCCGAACGCCGTTTTTCACACCGAAGGGAGGTGAGAATGCCGGGTGGAAGCAATTCCAGGGAAAAGGTTTTTGAGGAATAAACAAAAAAAAGGAGGATAGTAATGATTAAGAAGAGAACAACCATGTTTTTATTGGCGGCCGTGGCCATTCTGGCTGCCGGGTTCGGACTAGTGTTCGGGCAAACGGAACCCATGCCAGGTAGTTCCATTACCAAGTATGTGTCCAGCTTGGTAATACCGCCGTCCATGCCGGCGAAGTTCAAGTCGAGGCACTTAGACTACTACGAAATCGCCGTCCGGCAATTCCAGCAGCAGGTCCTGCCGCCGGGTTACGGCCTGACCACCGTTTGGAGCTACGGACCAGCCTGGGAATCGATAGGCGATAACTTGGGATTGCACGCAACGGCAGGCGGCCATTACTTCTTTCCGGCTTTCACTATCGAGGCCACATCCGGCAAGCCGGTAAGGGTTAAGTGGATCAACGAGCTGAAGCATGCCGACGGCAGCTTCCGTCCCCACCTTCTGGCGGTTGATCAGACCCTGCACTGGGCCAACCCGCCGGGCGGAGAAATGGGACGGGACATGCGGCCCGAGTTTACCGAGACACCAGGGCCCTACACCGGCCCGGTCCCCATGGTTACGCACCTCCACGGTTCCGTCGGCATAGGCGACGAAAGCGACGGCTACGCCGAAGCCTGGTTTCTGCCGGCAGCCAAAAATATCCCCACCGGATATGCCAAGGTGGGCACGTGGTATAATTTCTTCAAGGCGAAGGCGCTCCTCAAGTTTTGGCAGCCTTGGGGCAACGGGTTCTCCGTCTTCCAGTACCCCAACGAGCAGCGGGCTTCGACTCTTTGGTTCCACGACCATACGCTGGGGATGACCCGCCTCAACGTCTATGCGGGTCCGGCCGGCTTCTATCTCGTCCGCGGAGGCCCAGAGGACTTGACTTTGGGTTACAATCCCCCGAGCGAGACGCTGGGTATCGGGGTCGACCGGTCTGATATCATCACCGAGATTCCGATCGCCATCCAAGACCGCTCCTTCAACGCCGATGGCTCCCTGTTCTACCCGGACAGCCGGGCGTTTTTTGATGGCATCGCCGGACCTTACATCCCGGGTTCCGATATCGCTCCGATCTGGAATCCGGAGTTCTTCGGCAATGCCATCGTGGTGAACGGCCAGACCTGGCCTTATCTCGAATTGCAGCAGCGGCGCTATCGCTTCCGGGTTCTCAACGGCTGCACCTCCCGGGTCTTGATCCTGGACTTCAATGCCATTCCCGGCGTTGAAGTCTGGCAGATCGGAAACGAAGGCGGCTTCCTGCCTGCTCCTATCAATATCACCAGCCTCGCCGCTCCTTATAGCGGCAGGATTCTTTTAGGCCTTGCCGAGCGGGCGGATATCATCGTGGATTTCACCAACGTTCCTTCGGGCAACTATGTCCTTGGCAACGTGGGTCCGGATGAGCCCTTCGGCGGCGGAGTACCCGAGGATGACTTTGATGTGGCCGATCCCGGCACCACCGGCCAAGTGATTGAGTTCAGGGTGGGCGGGGCGGCGGCCGCTGACCCGACGGTGGCTCCGGGTTCGCTCGTCCTCCCTGTCATCGCAAGTCTGGGAGGCGGGACAACGACGCCGCTGGCTCTCCTGGAGATGATGTCGATGTCGGGCTTTGACGGTCCCGCCGAGGCCATGCTGGGAACGATGTCGGGTGGAACTCCCGTCCACAAGATGTGGATGAATCCAATAACCGAGAACCCGCTTCTAGGCCAGACCCAGGTGTGGGAGTTTTACAATTTCACGGCCGACGCCCACCCGATTCATATCCACGAGGTCCATTTCCAGGTCGTTGACCGCCAGGCGCTGGCAACGAACCCAGATACCGGCGAAGTCATTACACCCGTTAGTCTTGCCGGTCCGGCGAGAGCCCCTGAAGTTTGGGAGGCGGGCGCCTTCAAGGACACGGTACTGGCTTATCCGGGGGAGGTCACCCGCGTCCGGGCCAGGTTCAAGACTCCGGGCCTCTTCGTCTGGCACTGCCACATCGTGGAGCACGAAGACAACGAGATGATGCGCCCGTATTTTATCGGAGGCAATCTAGCCAAGTTTCCCTACAAAGCCTACATCAAGAAGCTGGGAAGAATCCTCTTCTGACCACAAGATCGACGCTGAGCCCGAAATCTAAAAGGGCCGCTTTCGAGCGGCCCTTTTTTTTGTCCACCTGGCAGATTCTCTTAACTTATGCATGGTTCCAGTCAATCCGGCGCGAGATCACCGTAACAAATCCAGGTTCGACCTCTCTGGTCTTTATGTCTGGCCTGGCTCCCTTCATCCCAACCTTTCCGGAGGAATCCGCGGATGGGAAGGTGGGCGAAGAGAGGTTTGACTAAACGCCCGAATGCCGGTATCTTAAACCCAGTAGCCCAAGTTCCTGAGGATCGGACCCATGAAATGCCCGCGCTGCGAGCACGATAACGCAAGTGACAGCGCCTACTGCAGCCGCTGCGGGACTCAGCTTATTAAGCGGTCCCCGGCCGCATCATTGACCCAGACAGCCACGTTCCTGGCTTCGCCTCGTGCCCTCGCTGTGGGAGGGACCTTTGCCGGCCGTTACCAGGTGACGGAGGAGCTGGGCCAAGGAGGCATGGGCCGGGTTTATAAAGCGTATGACGCGGAGATCAGAGAGCATGTCGCGCTCAAAGTGCTGAATCCCGAGATCGCCGCCGACGAGAGTATCATCGAGCGGTTCCGCAATGAGCTGAAACTTGCCCGCCGCATTTCCCACCGCCACGTCTGCCGGATGTTCGACCTGGGGCGGGCCGAAGACACAACTTATATCAGCATGGAGTATGTTTCGGGCGAGGACCTGAAGACGCTCCTCCGGAGGATCGGTCATCTTCCGGCCGGGAAGGCCGTGCGCTTTGCCGGGCAGGTCGCCGAAGGGCTGATGGAGGCGCATCGGGCGGGTGTCGTCCACCGCGACCTCAAACCCCAAAACATCATGATCGACCGCGAGGGAAGCGCCAGGATCATGGACTTCGGGATCGCCCGGGCTCTGAAGGCAAAAGGGATGACAGACCCGGGGATGATCATCGGGACTCCCGATTACATGGCGCCCGAGCAGTTCGAGGGAAAGGAAGCCGACCAGAGAACGGACATCTATGCGCTAGGGGCGATCCTGTTTGAGATGGTGACGAGCGTTCCGCCTTTCGAGGGGGAGACGCCGCTCGTCGTGGCCATGAAGCACAAGACGGAAAAGCCGCGGGACCCGCGGGAGGCCAACCCTCAGGTGCCCGAAGCCCTGAGCCGGCTCATCCTCCGCTGTCTGGAAAAGGACAGGGAGAAAAGGTTCCAGTCGGCCGAGGAGGTCAGGGACGGCTTGAGAGCGCTCGGTCGCCAGCTTCCCTCGACCGGAGTGACCGGCGGCGGGATCACAAGAACGCTCCGGTTTCGAATGATGCGGCCGCTGCGGCTCGGCCTTATTGCTGCGGCGGCGATAGTCGGGCTGGCCGCCGCCGGCTATTTGATCTTCGGCCCCAAAGGACAGACTACGGGGCCTCCCGGAGGAACAATAGTCACTCCATCCACCTATAAAAGCTCCCTGGCCGTCCTTCCGTTCGAGGATTTGAGCCCGCTCCAGGATCAGGCGGTTTTCTCCGTCGGCATAACGGATGACCTGATCACCAAGCTCTCGACGATCGGCCAGCTCAAGGTCATCTCCCGCCAGTCGGTGATGCGCTTTCGGGGGGCGAACAAGGATCTCCGGGAGGTGGGGAAGGAGCTGGGCGTCGAAAATATCCTGGAAGGAAGCATCCAGAGAGAGAAAGACAATATCCGGGTCAACGTTAAGCTGACGCAGGTCCAGGACGGCTCCAGCCTCTGGGGGGAGACATATGATCGCAAGGTCGAGAGCATCTTTACCGTGCAGGACGAAATATCCAGGGCGGTCGTCAACGCCCTGCGGATCGAGCTCGTCGCCGGCCAGGACTACATGCTGGTCAAGCGATACACCCATGATCCGGATGCCTATAACCTCTATTTGGAGGGGCGGCTGAATTGGAACAAAAGAACACAGGAAGGGCTCAAAGCGTCCGTCGATTTCTATGAGAAGGCCATCGCCAAAGACCCGAAATTCGCCTTGGCCTATGCGGGCATTGCGGACGCTTATAGCTTCTTGGGACGCCTGGGTTTCGCCCGGCCCGCGGACGTATTTCCCAAAGCCAAGGAAGCGGCAGAGAAAGCTCTCCAGATCGACGATGCTCTGGCTGAAGGGTACATCGCTCAGGCTTTTGTCAAATACAATTACGACTGGAACTGGCTGGATGCGGAGATCGATTTCAACTGGGCGGTCGGCCTGAATCCCAACTATGCGACGGCCTATCAGTATTACGGCTCCCTCCTGGCGAACCTGGGGCGGTTTGACGAGGCCGAGGCCAAGTTCAAGAAAGCGATCGAGCTTGACCCCAATTCTCTCGCCCTCAAGGCTTCGATGGCCACACTTCGCTACTATACGCGTCAATATGACGCGGCCATCAAGATCTGGCGCGAGATTCAAAAAGCGGAGCCCGGCATCAACTGGGTTTATTTTCATCTCGGGCTGGCCCAACTGCAGAAAGGATCGCCAAAAAAAGCGCTCAAAGAGTTCGAAAATGCCGCCCGCCTGCCGGGGGGGAGTACGTACGGTTCTTTCGGAAGGGCCTGTTTCTTTGCCGCAACCGGAAAACGAGATCAGGCCGAGGCTGAGCTACAGGCTTTAGTCGAACGGTCGAAACAAGCCTATGTTCCCTTCTATTACATGGCGGCGATCAGCGCGGCTCTGGGCGAAAAGGACCGGGCGTTTGAATATTTGGCCATGTCTTATGCCGAGAGGGACGCCGAGCAGATCTTCCTGAAATTCGACCCGCAGATGGACCCTCTCAGGGACGATCCCCGGTTCGACGACTGGCTCGATAAGATGAACCTCCGCTAGTCAATGGGGTCAGGTCTCAACAATCAACAAATTCCATTGATTTATCATGACCCGAGTGAGATTTGCTTCTCACTGGGAGTCCTTCAAACAAAAATTTGTTAAATGTTGAGACCTGACCCCTTAGTCGCTGACCCCGCAGTCGCCGGTTGCCCGTTAATCGCCGAAGCTCGTCCCGATCGAGCGGGCCGCCGCGATCAGGGGATGATCGAGCGGGACGGTCCGGGGCCCGCCGGCCGCGACCTCCAGAGGGACCGAGGTGACGGCCCCGTCCCGGACGGCGACCATTTGGCCGAGCTTACCCCCGACGATCAGGTCGACGGTCTTGGCACCAAGCTGTGTCGCGAGAACGCGGTCGGCGGCCGTCGGGGACCCACCCCGCTGGAGATGCCCGAGAACAACGGTTCGCGCCTCCATTCCGGTCGCCCTCTCGACCTCGTCCTGGATGACGAAACCGATCCCGCCGAGTCTCACCGGGTCGGGGCTCTTCTCGACCACCCTCTTTATGACGACATCCCCTCCTTTCGGCCTGGCTCCTTCCGCGACGACGACGATGCTGAACTTCCGGCCCCTTCGGCCGCGCTCTTTGACCTTGGCGACCACCGCCTCGATGTCGTAGGGGATCTCGGGGAGGAGAACGATGTCGCCTCCGCCGGCGACGCCGGAATGGAGAGCTATCCAACCGGCCCGGCGTCCCATGACCTCGATGATCATGATGCGATTGTGGGACTGGGCCGTCGTGTGAAGCCGGTCGATGGCTTCGGTGGCGATGGCCACGGCCGTGTCGAACCCGAATGTCACGTCAGTGCCGCGGAGGTCGTTGTCGATCGTCTTGGGAACTCCTACCGCCGGGATCCCGTCCCGCATCAGTCGGTGGGCGATACCGAGCGTGCCGTCGCCGCCTATGCAGACGAGGGCGTCGATCCCCCACTTTTCGGCGTTCCGGATGGCTTTTTCGGAAACGTCCCGGAAGCGGATGCCGCGGCCGGACTTCAGGGCGTACTGGTACGGATTCGAGGTGTTGGAGGCGCCGAGGATCGTGCCCCCGACCGTCAGGATCCCCGAGACATCCTTGTAGTGGAGCTCGCGGCGGCGGTCGTGGATGAGTCCCTCGTAACCGTCCGCGACGCCGATGACTTCCATCCCGTATTCCAGGATGGCCTTTTTGGCCACCGAGCGGATGACGGCGTTGATCCCGGGGCAATCTCCTCCCCCCGTCAGGATGGCGATCCGGTTCTTCCTTTTCATAGGATACCTCCTGAAGTCCGGGCGATACTCCCGGGCTCCTCTCCTTTTATAAGCCATCCGGCGGCGTCCGGCAAGTGAGTTCTTGATGATCGTTGATGATGGGGACGTTCCCCAAGGAGCCGGCCTTGAAAGGATGGCCCTCTGAAGAACGTCCCCTTAATGGTCTCCCCGGCGACTAAACAAGTGACCAAGAGAGGACGCCCGGCAAAGACTTTATATTACTAATCCTATAGAATATATTGAATTAATAGGAGAAAGGCGCTAATATGAAATATCTGACGGAGGAGGAGGATATGGACACACTCAAAAAGACGGGTTATTGGACGCGCCGGGATTTCCTGCGGAACCTGGCGGCCGGGATCTCGGTCCCCTATGTCACCCGGTTCCCGGGATTCCGGACCTCGGCGCTGCTCAACGACCTGTTCTGGGTCAAAGGAATCCCTGACCTTCCGTTCTATGACCCCAGCCGGCCCAACCGCCACATCGGCTTGGATTCGCTGCTCTACCTCATGGCCGACAACGGCCTCAAGTTCTACCGAAGTTCGGGCGGCCACCCTTTTAGCGGGCCGTCGGGGCTCATCGCCAACCGTGACATCGTTCTCATTAAAGTCAACGCCCAGTGGAAATACCGCGGCTGTACCAACTCCGACCTCATCCGGGGTCTCATCCGGAGGATTCTCGACCACCCGGACGGCTTCGAGGGCGAAGTGGTCATCATCGAAAACGGGCAGGGCCGCGGGAGTCTCAGGTGCGACACGCCGTCCGGCTACGGCGGGGACACCAGCGTCCGGGCCAACGCCAACAACATCAACCATCACTTCCTCTACCTGGTTGACACGGTCTTCAACGACCCGCGGGTATCGGCCTATCTTCTCGACCCGATCCGGGCGACTTTCATCGGCGACAATGACCATACCCGGGACGGCTACCGGAAAATCGAGAACGTTTCGTATCCCTGCTTTACGACGGCCGGCGGAAACCGGGTCGAACTTGGAGAAGGGGTCTGGAGGTCGGGTGCCCACCGCGGAAACCTCAAGCTTATCAACGTGCCCGTGCTCAAGCACCATGACACCGGGGGGTCGGAGATTACCGCCGCCCTGAAGCTCATGTACGGGGTGGTGTCGATGTCCGACGGCCAGAGTGAAATCCGGCACTACAGCCAGCTCGGCGAAACCTGCGGCAAGATGATGGCCTCGGTCGTCAAGCCGGTCCTCAGCATCATCGATGCGATCTGGATTTCGCATGGCAGCCTGAACGGCTACCCGGCCAGCAATACCTTCCGGGCGAACCAGCTCCTGGCCAGCCAGGACCCGGTGGCCGCCGATTATTGGGCAGCCAAGTACATCCTCTATCCGATTGATGACAACCCCCGGCACCATCCCGATTTCAGCGGAGTAGATTATTGGCTGGGCCAGGCCATGAACACCATCAACTCCCGCGGCGGCCTTCTCAATCCGGATAAGGGGATTCTGGTCGGCCGGGTTACTAAGTCAGAAGCCGAGATGCGAACCCATACCTCAAACGCCGGAGAATTCCTGAACGACGTGCGCCTCAGTGTTTCCAGCTCGGGGCTGCATTTCACGGCCCTCCCCGGCGGGGTGATGACGAGAGAGAAGCCCCTCGCCATCGCCGTTTCCGGCGCCAGCCCACTCGCCTGGAGGATCGAGACGGACGCCCGCTGGCTGAGCTGCCTGCCTGCTTCTGGGTCGGGAAACAAAACAGTGACGGTGGTGGTTCGTCCGGGCGGTCTCGAACCCGGAAGCCATTCCGGTCGAATCAGGATCATCTGCCCGGGGGCGGCCAACTCGCCTTTGATTGTTTCCGTTACCCTCAAGGTTATGCAGCAGGGGAGACAGGTCAAACTCGACTCCTGGTCAAAGTTCTGAAGCCCTCACCCGAGTCCGCGTCCCAACCAGCTCAGCCCGGCCGGACGAGATCGTCCTCCGGATGTACTCTGGGATGACGCCCAGGTACCGGCCGTCGAGGCGCCCCTCCCCAAAAAGGCGGCCCATTTCTGCGCCCAGCACCGGAACGAATTCCCCGAGAGAGAGGGCTGAGATGACCTGATCCTCGAGGTCGAGGGCCATGTCGAACGCGAGGACGATCTGGCCACCGTCGCCTTCTGGTACCAGGTCGGAGAGCCCAAGAGATATACCCGGATTCCGCCTCTCTCCGGGCGCATCTTCCCCAACCTCGATGTCACCATCGACGCTTCCGGTTGGCGGCGGGCAAACATACCCTCAGGCTTAAAGGCGGCGGGAAGAATCTCTTGTCGAAAGGACGCAACGTCGGTCTGGACTCGATCCGGCTGCGCGGGCGCTGGAGCAAGAAGCGAAAGCTCCTGAGTTAGGCGCCAGGCTAATTTCATCCAAATTTTTGGATAACATCCAAATTTTTGGAATACCCGCCTGGCTGGGTTCTTGCTTAGCGATTCAAGTTGTAGATAATATTATATTTATAGGTTATTGAGCTTGGCCGATTTTGGCATAAATCTTGCCTGTTTATTAGGGTGCTGTTTTGGGGAAAATCTAAGGAAGGAGGTGAGATAGGGGAGAGTACCGCGTTCTCGATTTCTCTCAGGGCTGAGCGAGCGAGCTCGCTCAAGGGAATGAAACTGGGGAATTGTCACGCCTGTCGGCGTGAGGGAATGGAGGGATGATTGAGAAAAACAATCGTTCTCGTTAGTTTAATTTTGCTTATCGGCTCTGTCTCCTTTGCCCAGGAGTCCGGTTCCATCAAGGGGACGGTCAAAGATGCCGAGGGCAATCCTTTGCCCGGCGTCACCGTCACCCTGACGGGCTCAAAAATTCCGACTCAGACATTTGTCACGCCTGAAAGCGGAAGCTTCCGGTTTATGACTCTCCCCCTGGCGAGCGATTATACGATCAGGTTCGAACTCCAGGGGTTCAAGACCATCATCCGCGAGCAGCAGATCATCTCCTTCGGCCGCGACAACATCTATGAAATCACCATGGAGCAGTCGGCCATCGAGGAAGAGGTCACGGTCGTCGGCCAGTCGCCGGTCATCGACACCAAGAAGACCCAGGTCGGCGTCAACATCACTGAGGAAATGATCCTGAGCCTGCCGACATCGCGGAACGCCTGGGTCATGATGAACCTCGTGCCCGGAATGTTGCTGGCGAAAGAAGACGTGGGTGGAAGCGAATCCGGCCAGCAGTACGGCTATACCGGACACGGGAGCGGCGGCCAGGACAACACCTGGAACATCGACGGCGCCAACGTCACGGACATGTCGGCTTTGGGATCCGCCCAGGCCTACTACAATATCCCGAGCTACGAGGAAGTCCAGGTCAACTACGGCAACAACGACGTCAAGTCCCAGACCGGCGGCGTGCAGATCAACCTGGTCACCCGGCGGGGCGGCAATGCCTTTTCGGGGATGTTCTACCTGGAGGCCGAGGAAAAAGCCTGGCAGTCGGAAAACGTCCCGGCGGACTTGGAGCC
>CAYGXD010000039.1:21916-23025 GCA_964353705.1 uncultured Eubacteriales bacterium
GAGCTCTCGGCGGAGACCTACTGGAACCAGGACGGGCCGAGCCCGACATACAAATTCGAGCTCGACCAGAGCTTCGGCGACCTGTATATGAACTTTAAGGCGATTTACCTGAAGAATAATTTTTTTCTGCGCCCCTTAGAGGCGGCCGAAGGACTTCCCTTTACAGTATCCTATGATCCCGTTTATTTTGTGTCGGGGGCTATGGACGACTACGGGACCGAGCGGACAAACCTCAACCTCGTCTTCACCGGGAATTATTTTGTGGAAAATGTCCTGGGCGGCGACCACGAGTTCAAGTTCGGCGTCGACTACCTGGAATCCACCGTCACCAGCTACGATTATTACGAAGGCAATGTCCAGCGCTACTACTACGGTCCGGATAGCAGCTATCCCAATGGAGAGTATTGGGAAGTCGATATCAGGAGGGACGTCAACCTGAGCCAGTCGTACCGGCGGTATGGGATTTTCATCCAGGACACGATGACCTTCGGAAGGCTGGCCGTCAACCTGGGATTCCGGTACGACAACGAGACATCTTTTGTCGAGAACCAGAAAGTTCCCGCCTGCCCGCTCCTGCCCAGCTTGCTGCCGGCCCTGGAGATTGCCAAGCTCGACCCGGGGGCCGCTTATACCGAATACTCTCCAAGGATCAGCTTTGTCTACGACATCTCCGGGAAGGGAAAGGACGTGCTCAAGCTCTCCCTGGCCCGCTATGGCGCCCAGTCCGGGTACAGCATGGCCTCGTTTGTCAACCCGATGGGCTGGGGCGGAGTCGGTGCCTATTGGCAGGATGGAATCGGGGGAGCAGCCGACGGAGTGGTCGAGGCGGGAGAGCTTTATGGCGTGGATGCCGACGGAAACTTGACCTCCGACCTCAACCCCGATACGATCCTCTGGGCCTGGGGAGTGAATGTCTATAACCCCACGGATGTCGCTCCCTTCAACAAGATCGACCCCGACTACAACTCCCCGCTCCTCGACGAACTCACCGCTTCTTATGAAAGAGAAATCTTCACGGATTTCCGCGCCAGCCTGGAGTTCTACTACAAGAAGTCGCACAAGAATATCTGGGACATCGGGATGAACCCGGACGGTTCCTTGAACTCAAA
>CAYGXD010000039.1:23125-26352 GCA_964353705.1 uncultured Eubacteriales bacterium
CGCACAAGAATATCTGGGACATCGGGATGAACCCGGACGGTTCCTTGAACTCAAAGGAAAATTACTATCAGTATGCCACGGAACCCATCACCGGATATCCTGTGTACAGCTACTACGAGGACTTCTTCTATACCTACCGGACCAACTTCACAAAGAGGTTCGCCGAGTACATCGCCGGCCAGCTCGTCATGGTCAAGAGGCTTTCCAACCGCTGGATGCTGGATGCCTCCGTCACGGTATCATCGTGGAAGGACAAATATAAGGGAGAGTACATCGACCCGCAGAATATCACCTACTACGACGGCGCGGCCAATAACTGGATGAATGCCAGATGGCAGCTCAAGATCGCCGGCCTGTACCAGTTCCCTTACAGTATCAACTTCAGCATGGTCTTCCGGGCCCGGGAGGGCTATGTGCGCAGCACCTATGCGAACTACATTGACGTACCCAATATCGGAACCAGGGGCGTCTACGGGAGCTCCGGCGGCGGCGGGATATTCGGCGATGAGCGTCTGCCAAATTTCTACGAATTCGACTTCCGCCTGGAGAAAGTCTTCCAGATCGCGGAGAAATTCCGGGTCACGCTCGCCGCAGACTGCTTCAACGCCATGAACAATTCCCACTACCTTGCCCAGCAGAACCTCCTGACTTCAGACATCTACGGCCGGGCGACGAACATCCTCAACCCCCGAGTCTTCCGGTTCGGAGCCAGGTTCGAGTTCTAAGCAGACCAGGTTCGAGTCGACGAGAAAGCCCTTCCCCCCGCCCTGGGGGAAGGGCTTTTTTTCCCTTCCCTGCGGATGATACAATAGGAATGGAGGTTCGCGATGGCAAGAAGGAAGGCCGGCTTTTCCGTTCTCGCGGTCCTTCTCCTGGCGGGCGCTGCTCTGGCCCAGGGATATAAAGGACAGGGACGGTTTTCGGGCACGGTTGCGGACAGCGAGGGGAACCCATTGGAGGGAGTCAAAGTCAAGCTCTTCTGCGTCCGGGGCCAGGCCGGGTTCGAGACGGAGACGGACAAGGGAGGCGAGTGGAAAGCCAACTATGTCCGCGGCGGGCCCTGGAATATTGATTTCGAGAAGCCCGGGTATATGCCCAAGAAAATCAGCGCCCAGGTCAACGAATTTGCCAAGAACAGGCCGATCGACGTCAAGCTGGAAAGGATCGAGGGCCTGGCCATCACGGAGTCGATCAAGGCGGAGCTGGTCAAGGGAAACGCCATTTTTGACGAGGGAAAATACGAAGAGGCCATCGCGGCCTATCAAAATATCATCACCGCCAGCCCCGAAGCTTATATCATCTATAAGAATATCGGTAACTGCTATTTCCTGCTGCAGAAATACGCCGAGGCCGAGGCCGCCTACCAGAAGATCCTGGAGAAGGACGCCGAGAATGCCGAAGCCATGCTTCTCATCGGCAACTGCTATGCCAACCGCGGCGAGAACGATAGAGCGATGGAATGGTACAACAAGATCGATTTCGAGAAGATCACCGATCCGATGGTCCTCTTCAACATCGGGTCGACATTCTACAAGCAGTCGAAGCTCGACCCGGCCTTGAAGTACTACAAGCGGGCCGTTGAGCTTCAGGCCGATTTTCTCGACGCCATTTACGAGCTGGGGCTCGTTCACCTGGCCCTGAACAATACGGCGGAAGCCGCCGCCGCCTTCGAGAGCTATCTCAAACTGGATCCCGGCTCGGAGAGGGCCGGCCAGGTCAAGGGCTTCCTCGAGTTCTTGAGGAAAAAATAAAAAAAGGAGCGGATGGGAAAGTGAGGAAAAGGTCGAGTCCGGTCTTATGCCTGGGCGCCATTTTGGCCGGGCTGTTTCTGGCCTTCTCGCAAGCCCAGCCCCAGGCCGCGAAAAAAGAAGCCGCCCAAGGCCGGCTCAACCTCCTCCTCATCACCGTGGACACGCTGCGGGCCGACCGCCTCGGCTGTTATGGAAACACGCACGTTAAAACTCCCAATATCGATGCCTTGGCTCAGCGGGGAGCGCTTTTCAGCAAGGCCTTTGCCCATACTCCAACGACTCTCCCGTCCCATACCAATATCCTACTGGGGACGACGCCCGTCTATCACGGCGTCCACGACAACCACAATTTTGTCGTTGGAGAGGAATTCCTGACCCTGGCCGAGCACCTTAAGAGCTTCGGCTATGCCACGGGAGCCTTTGTCGGTGCCTTTCCGCTCGATTCGCGCTTCGGCCTCACCCAGGGGTTCGATGTCTATGACGACAATTACGGTGCCAGCGGGTCCCAGGAGTTTTCCTACGTGGAGAGAAAGGCCGAAGTCGTTGTGGCCAAGGCCCTGGAGTGGCTGCGGAAGCAGAGCGGCCGCTGGTTTCTCTGGGTCCATTTCTTCGACCCCCATCAAAAGTATGAGCCTCCCGAGCCATTCAGGACGGATTACGGCGACCGCTCCTATGACGGCGAGGTGGCCTATGTGGATTATTCTCTGGGCCGGCTGCTGGGCCATATCCGGGATCAGCGGCTCGACGAGAAGACCCTGGTCATTTTTACCGGTGACCATGGTGAATCCCTTGGCGAGCACGGGGAATCCACGCACGGCTATTTCGCCTATAACAGCACCCTTTGGGTTCCCTTGCTCGTCGTCTATCCCGGCCAGAAACCGGAGAATATCGACCAGCCGGCCGCCCACATCGATATTTTTCCCACCGTCTGCGAGGTTCTCGGGATCAGCCGGCCGTCCCATCTCCAGGGGGTTTCCCAGGTTCCGGCCATCAACGGGAAGAAGCTCCCGGAGAGAGATCTGTATTTTGAATCCCTCTACCCCTATTACAGCCGGGGCTGGGCGCCTTTGAGGGGGTTCATCCGGGAAGCGAAGAAATTCATGGATTCGCCGATCCCGGAGCTCTATGACCTCAAAAAAGACTTTGACGAAACTCAAAACCTGGCGGAGTCCACCCGGTTGGATAGATACAAGTCGGAGCTTGCGGAATTGACGGAAAAAGAGGCTTATGCCGGCCAAAGCGCCCCCGGCCAGAAAGCCGACCGGCAAACTATGGAAAGCCTGAAGAGCCTGGGTTATCTCTCGAGTCCCCAGGCGCCGCGGAAAAAAGCCTTCACCGCCCAGGATGACCTCAAAATCCTACTCCCTTATCAGAGCAGGCTGCAGCAGGCCATGGGGGCTTATCATAAAGGCGAAATTGAAAAGGGAGCGGATCTTCTAAGGGGGATTCTTGCCGAGAGGAAAGATTTCGACCTGG
>CAYGXD010000040.1:0-21041 GCA_964353705.1 uncultured Eubacteriales bacterium
CTTCCTGTATCGATTATTCTGCCCTTTATTCTGATCGGGCAAGGCCACTCGCTTCTCAGCCGCCCGCCCGCGGTCGCGAAGCCGGGCACGGAAAAACTGGCCTCCCTCCTCCTGGAGAACTCGTTCCGTGAAGCCGACAAGCTCGCGGCGCAACTCCTGGCCGGTCCGGCCCTCGACCCCACGGACATGGGCGTCTGGGGACTGGGCCAGGTTGAAGGCCTCGCCGGGAAGAGGCTTTTGTGGCGGCGGCCACCAACCTCGTCGATGCCGGCTTTTTCGAGGAGCACATCAAGCCGAAGATCGATCCGAGCCGCATCATCCAGGCCGGGATACAGGGCGCCGGCGGGGCCCAGAATGTCCGTCGTGTCGACGGCTTATCCATCGCCCTCGGCCGCCTCCTCTTCGAAGGACAGGAGGTCAACGAATTCCCGATGGGAGGGCTGAACGAGATATCCGGCCGGTACGCCGCGGGCCTTCTGGGGAATCCTCTTCTCTGGCCGTACCGAGTTCACCTGGACTTCCGGGCCGGCCGCCTCGTCCTGGAGAAATATCCCCGCTCTTAGGGAAATAAGGTGACAGTTACCAAATTTCAGAAAATTTGGAAACAGCCACCTTATTTCTGAGCCAGCCACCAGTTTTCATGTCACCAAATTTCGGTCATGTCCCCGAATTTCTACGTCCCTGAATTTCAGTTGAGCTAATCGCCTTAGCCCGTCCTCACTCCATCGTGGGGAATGATAGATTCTGGTCCGCCCGATCATCCTTCTGCCGGGTCGGCGGATCTCGAGTGCTTGACGCTTGTTTCAGGCCGCGATATCCTCCTTTTCGTGATGGAAAGTGTTCATCCTGAGTCCGAGACCCTGCGCGTTCATGCCACGCATGGAGCGCGCTTTGACAGGAGGCCGTTCGTGATAGAAAAGATGACGATTTCGACGAGGACCGCGCGGCGTGCCGTACCGGCGGCCCTGGCCCTAGCGCTGTTCGCGTCCGCCGCGGCGGGCCTCTGGCCGGCCGGGCCCCGGCAGGCGCCGGCCGATTCCCTGCGCCCGAAACTGCAGGCCGCGCTCGACGCGCTCCACGCCGCCGGCAAGTTCCCCGGGATGACCGCCGGGGTCGCCCTGGCCGACGGCACCGTCCTCGGGCTGGCCACGGGATTCGCCGAAACGTCAACGAAGACGCCGCTCAAACCTTCCGACAGGATGCTCGCGGGGAGCGTGGGCAAGACCTATGTCGCCGCCGTGGCCATGCAGCTCGTCCACGAGGGCAAGCTCAAGCTCGAGGACAAGGTCGAGGCCTGGCTGGGCAAGGAGCCCTGGTTCGCCCGCCTGCCCAACGCCCGCGGCATCACGGTCCGGCACCTGATGAACCACACGAGCGGCCTGGTCCGCTACGAATTCCAGGAGAGGTTCACCTCCGAGCTGGCGCGGCAGCCCGACAAGGTCTGGCGGCCGGAGGAGCTTATCTCCTACGTCCTCGGCCTGCAGCCTCCCTTCGCCCCCGGACAGGGTTGGGAGTACTCCGACACGAACTACATCGTCCTGGGCATGATCATGGAGAAGGCGACCGGCACGCCTTACATCGACCTCCTACGCGGCCGGGTCCTTCGCCCCCTGGGGCTCGAGGACACCTTCCCCGTCACCAGCAGGGTCGTCCCCGGGCTCGTCCAGGGCTACGCCGGGCCCGGCAACCCCTTCGGCGGCACCGACGAGATGATCTCCGGAGGTCGTTTCGCCTTCAATCCGCAGTTCGAATGGACGGGCGGGGGCGTCGTGTCCACTGCCGCGGACCTGGCCCGGTGGGCCAAGGCCCTCTACGAGGGGCGGGCCTTCGACCCGTCGCTCCTTCCGGCGATGCTGGACGGCGTCCCGGCCGACCTCGGCCCGGGTTCGGAGTACGGCCTCGGCGTCATCATCCGGCCGACGCCCCTCGGCATAAGCTACGGCCACAGCGGCTTTTTCCCGGGCTACCTGACCGAGATGATGTACTTCCCCGAGCACGGGATCGCCGTGGCGGCCCAGGTCAATACGAGCGTCGGGCAGGCCGTGGGCAAGTCCATGACCCGGGTCGTCCTCGACCTGGCCGCGATCGCCGCGGGACCCGGAGCCGGCAAATCCGGACATATTTGACGGCGGCATGAAGCGGAAAATTCAGGTGACACGATCCCAATTCCGGAGAATTGGGTCATGTCCCCAAATTTCCGGTCATATTCCCCGAATTTCTGAGCCAGGCACCAATTTTTGGGCACCAGTCTTTATATCCCCCGCCTTCTAAGAGTTCTTCAAGAAGTCCTTGATCGAATCGTGATCCCCGGCGAGAATAAATTCGATGGAGTCCTTCTGCCAACGAAACAATATCCTATACCTCAGGCCTTTACGGATTTCCCAGAAATCCTCATCAAGGCGCTTAAGACCAATTCCGATGGGCAGCTTGGCTCGCAATTCCAGAAGATCGAGGAAGGCTAGGCAAGCTGCCTTTATTTGTCCCCTTACTTCCGGGGATAAGGCCTTTATGGATCTGTCAAAGGAGGGCTTGAACTCATATCTCATAGGGATTTCAGATGTTCCCTCGCACCCCTTGAGGTTTTGTAGCTCTTTCCGCGTTCGGCGACCATGCGCCTGATCTTGCCCCACTCTTCCTGCGTGTACGTTTCTCTCTCCGTGATTTCGCAAGGCAGAAAGAGGACGCCCTTATCGGTCACCTTGAAAATGACGGAGGACCCTTTCTTGAGGTTGAAGATAGCCCTGATCGGAGCCGGCACGGTAACCTGTCCCTTTGATGTCATTTTGGCGATTTCGATGAGTTCCATATATGCTCCTTACTTTCTTACATCCTTACATTACCTTCTGCGATTTGGATTGTCAATAATGTCAAAGTGAAGACGCTCATGTCAGCCATGGATTCTCAACCCCCAGTCCGCCGACTTTATTGACCTCGCAGCTCATCTTTTTATAGTATTGTCCGTGCAGACGTAGAAATCGCCCAATTTCCAAGGAGGGACTTCAAATGAAATCTCCCCAAAAAGCTATCCTTCTGACGGTCGGCCTGCTTATCTTCCTGGCGACGTTGCCTTCTTCCCAGGAAGATCCGTTCGAATCTCTGAAATCAATCGCCGTCATCGACCAGAGAGTCATGGTGCCCATGCGCGACGGGATCCGGCTGGCCACGGATATCTACCGTCCCAAAACAGACAAGCCTGTTCCGGTCGTTCTCTCCAGGAGTCCTTATAACTTTAATCCCTGGCAGGACGGAAAACTCGTTAAGTGGGGCTTCCAGCAAGCTTACCAAGCGGTCAAGCGCGGTTACGCCTACGCGGTCCAGAACGAACGCGGAAGGTATTACTCGGAAGGACAATGGGATATCCTGGGGCCGCCGACAACCGACGGGTACGACGCCATTCAATGGCTGGCCGGCCAACCCTGGTCCAACGGCAAGGTCGGGCTCGTCGGTTGTTCCTCTACAGCCGAGTGGCAGATGGCCGTAGCGGCTCTGGACCCTCCGGGGCTGGCCGCCGTGGTGCCCATGGGGTTCGGCGCGGGTATCGGACGCGTGGGGGAATTCACCGAACAGGGGAACTTCTACCGCGGCGGCTCGCACCAGATGCTGATGACCGCCTGGCTTTACGACGCCGGCTTTGTCCAGACTTTCAAGCATCGGCCGACCTTTCCTCCGGGCATGTCGCAGGAGGAACTGCAGCAGGTCTCCCGGTATTTTGATCTGGACCCCGAGATTCCGGAGGTGGACTGGTCCAAGGCGTTCCGGCATCTGCCCTTGATGGATATCATGAAAAGCCTGGGCGGGCCGCCGAGCGTCTATGAAGACATGATCCGGCGGAAGCCGAATGACCCTGCCTGGTATAGGGGCGGCCTCTTCCATGACGACATGCCTTTCGGCGCGCCCGCTTTGTGGTTCATCTCCTGGTTTGATGTCTCGGTCAGTCCCAACCTGGCTCTGGTCAATCATATCCGCTCGAGCGCCAAAGACCCGGAAGTGGCTGAGAATCAGTTTGCGGTCATCGCACCGGTGACCCATTGCGGGTTCTTCAGGGAAAGCAAAGAAACGATTGTCGGCGAGCTCAATGTCGGAGATGCGGCGTTCGACACCGAGGGGCTCATCTACAAGTGGTTTGACTATTGGCTGAAGGGGGAGAAAAACGGAGTCGTCAAGGAAACACCCAAATTCCAGTATTACACCATGGGTCTCAACAAATGGCAGTCCGCCGAGACCTGGCCGCCGGCCGGTGCGAAGATGACGGCTTTTTATCTGACCAGCAGCGGAAACGCCAACAGCGTCTTCGGGGACGGAAAGCTCACCCTGGAGCGGCCGGGTTCGGAGGACAAGCCCGATGCGTTTACCTATGATCCGGACAATCCTGTCCCTGTGAACGGGGGCGGATTTTGCTGCATGGGCAGCGCGTACAAGCCGGGATCCTTCGACCAGCGGCAGATGGAAGCCCGCAGCGATATTCTCGTTTATTCCACCGATCCTTTGAAGGAAGGCCTGGAGATCAGCGGGCCCGTCGAGATAACGCTATATGTCTCCTCGGATGCCAAGGACACGGACTTCACCGTAAAGCTCGTGGACGTCTATCCCGACGGAAAGGCTTATAATATTGATGAAACCATCCAGCGGGTCCGCTATCGGGAAGGCTATGACAAAGAGGTCTTTATGGAAAGAGGGAAGGTCTACAAGCTCCCGGTGAGCTCCATGTCGACTAGCAACTTCTTCGCGCCGGGGCATCGCCTCCGCATCGAGGTCTCGAGCAGCAACTTCCCCAGGTTCGAGCGGAACCTCAACACGGGCGGCAACAACTATGATGAGGCGGTGGGGGTCGTGGCCCACAACAGAGTGCACCACTCGGCCGCCTACCCGTCCCAGATCAGGGTGTCGGTCGTGAAGCGGTGAATTTCAGACATCTTCCCGTTTATAAGCGATTCCCTGGAGAGGCGTGCCAAAATAGACGACGCTTGACAATTACTCCTAATTGAGTAAATAATTACTCAATTAGGAGTAAGCTCAATGCTGGAGATCCTCGGCAAATCCAAAATACGAAAAAAAATCATCTTGTTGTTCGTCTATAACCAAGGAAAGGAGTTTTACCTCAGTGAAATCGCGCGGCGGGTTAAGACCTCCGCGGGCACGGCTCAGCGGGAATTGAACAAGCTCTTGGCTCAGGATTTCATCATCTTCAGAAAGAGGGGCAACCTGAATATCTATAGGCTCAACGAAAGCTTCGCTCTCCTGAATGAGATCGAGTCCATAGTCCGCAAAACGTTTGGCATCGAGGTTGAGCTCGGGAACGAGCTGCGCACGTTGAAAGGCGTCAAATTCGCCTTTCTTTTTGGTTCCTATGCCAAGGGCGGCTTCAAGTCGGATTCGGATATCGACCTCTTCATAATCGGCGCGCCGAAAGAGGACGATGTTTTCAAAGCTATCCGAAAGGTCGAGGATTTGGCTGGCCGCGAGATCAACTATCATCTGGCCGATGAGGAAGAGTTCGCTGATAAATCAAGGGAAAATCCCTTTTACAGAGAGATTCTGGACAAGCCGCTTATGTTGGTAGGGAAAGAAGATGAGCTCGGGGAACTTGCTCGAAAGGCTCAGTAAAGAAGGCAAGCTGAAGCCTCAAAAGGCCGATATCGATTATCTGAATGCTTTGCTCGATGCTGCGAGAAAGAATTTCGAGGCGGCGCTCGCCGTGCGCGCGATTGCAGAGGAAGCCTCCTTCAAGCTTTTCTATGATGGACTGCTTCAGATCAGCCGTGTCGTCGTTCTGTTGAATGGCTATAGGCCTGATGATGGGGAGCAGCACAAGACGACTTTCAATGCCGCCGGTGAGATTCTGGGATCGGAGTACGAAGATCTGATTAAAAAGATGCAGAAACTTCGGGTTAAGAGAAATGCTTGTATCTATGATCCTGGGGACATGATCGGAAAGAGTGAAACAGACGCCATTCATAAAACCGCAAAGAAGTTCTGGAGCATGGTCCGGGTCTATCTGGAGAAAGCAAATCCGCAACTGAAGCTGTTCAAAGAACTGTAGATTGACGAAATTCGATGACACGATCCCAATTTTGCCGGCTGCAGAGTCTTATGGGCACGTCAATGTGGCACTGACCAGCCGGTTGAGCCTGATCCCTTCTTCGGCGGCTTTCAGCGCGAGAGCCCGGTGGACTTCCAGCGGTATTCTGACCACGAATTTTCTACTGAACCGTTTTGCCGAGAAGGGAGCGGGGAGGGGTTCGCCATGAGACTCCATGTCTTGGATGGCTTTTCTACAAGAATTGGTAACAGGGACCAATTCTAGAGGAGCGATTGGTTCCGAATGGTGAAATTCGGGCGACACGATCCGTAAAATTGGTGACAGGCACCAATTTCAAGGGGGCGATTTGGTGACACGTACGAAATTCAAGAGAATTTCCGAACATGTCACCAAATCGTCAGCCACCAATTTTCATGTCAGAGAATTTCTCTTTTCCCCAACTTGACACTCCTCCAAGTCACGGTTTATTATCCCCTGGCGACGGGACCAGGGAAAACGGGAGGACATCATGTTCACCTATGACGATATCGCCGGCATGATCGACCATTCCCTTCTCAAGCCTTTCCTCACCGACAAAGAAATCGAGGCAGGCTGCCGGATCGCCGACCAATACAGAGTCGCCGGCGTTTGCGTGCGTCCGAGCGACGTGGGGCGGGCGGCTGAAATCCTCAAAGGCAGCCCCGTGCGTGTCGGGACGGTCATCGGGTTTCCCCACGGCACGACGACAACGCAGGCCAAGGTCGCAGAGACGAAGGAAGCGCTCGAGAACGGAGCCGTCGAACTCGACGTCGTTCTGAACATCGGCAAGCTGAAATCCGGGGATCATGATTATGTCAAAGCGGACCTGATGGCCGTGAGCTCTATCGCCCACGAACAAAAGGCGGTCGTCAAGGTCATTTTTGAGAACTGCTACCTTGATGATGAGGAGAAAATCGCCGCCTGCAGGATTTGCAGCGAAGTCGGCGTGGATTATGTCAAGACATCGACCGGGTTTGGGAGCGGCGGAGCCGAAGACAGAGATCTTCTATTGATGAGGGAATACACAAGCCCCGCCATCAAGCTGAAAGCGGCGGGCGGCATCCGGACGCTCGAGCGGGCGATCGAAGTCAGGAAGCTGGGCTGCTCCCGGATCGGGGCCACCGCCACCGTCGGCATCCTGGAGAGACTGAAGCCGGCCTGAGCACGAGCATCAGTCCAGGGGTCAGGTTTCAACAATCAACAAGTCCGGATTGCGCTGCGAATTGTCGAATGTTGAGACCTGACCCCTTGGCCCGAATTTCGGGGACCGGCTAACGGCCGGCTTCATCCCAAAGGCACAAGCCCGGGATCTGAGCGAAATGGTTGTCGTAGGTGACCAGGAGCGAGCCTGTTTCCAGGCATTGGGCCGCGATCCAGACATCATTGATCGGGATCGGGGTTCCGGATTTTCTGAGCGAAGCCATGATAAAGCCGAAGACATCCGCCGTGTCCATCGTCGCGTCGAGGACGCTGACCGTCGGCTTGAGCAGGAATCGTTCCAGAAGCTGCTTATTGCCTTTCTCTTTGCTCCCAGCTTTGAAACCCGCAGATAATTCGCCCAGGACGAACACGGACATATAGACGGTGTCTGCCCGGGCCAGGCAGCCCATGACCTTTTCGTCTCCCCTCAGAAAGCGAACATAGGCGTTGGTAGCGCCTTGGCCAGAAGTTCCTTCACGATTCTATTGACGCTTGTGCCGGCGGATGTTGCGCGCTCCCGGATGAGTTTTTCTGTTTTCTCGTCAATTCCATGGACGGTGATCGATTTCATTTGACCTCCATGAATCAAACGATGCATCAAAGCGAGTCATATTATGAATCATTTTGATGCGCGGCGCAAGACGTTGGGCGGACGCTCGTGGGATAAAAATGAAAAAGGAATTCCGTTGAAATACCTGATGTCAGGTGCAAAGTCCGGGCGTAGGGGGCCTATGTCATAAAAGGGGGATAGGTTATGCAACTCGAGACTACCAGCAGAGGCGCCAGACGTCGGCTGGAAATTCCGCGTCGCCGCGGGTAGAATGCACTATCAGGCCGGCCATGAAGAGAGCTCATATGATGTCCATTCGGGCCCCGGTTCTCACCGCCCTTGCCGTGATCGCCGGAGTCTCCGCCTGTTGCAGACCGCCGGCCGTACCCCCGACCGAGTCGGCCCGAATCGCTCTGAAGGAGCGGGTCGGTCCGGCCGGAACGGCAGGTCCCGTCTATTGCCGGAGCGACCGGATCTTTGTGATATGGGGAAAATGGACAGAATGATCAAACGGGCATGGACAGAAGCCGCGGGTGCGGCAGGATAACATCAAGAGGTGTTCCGCATGGCAGCCCGGACAGCGGATGCGGGCAAACCCGCAACGCGGATTGCCGCAGTCCAAGTAGCGCCCGACCACATCCTTGATGAGCTGCCGCAGAAAAGACGGCTACTTCAGCTTTTTTCCCTCGATCTCAATTCCCGGCAGCGATAGAACAACGCTGGTGACTCTTCCGCCCTGGTCCTTCTTGAAGGTGAACACGTAGTTGCTGTCCCTGACGAAAAACCGGGTTTCGGATTCGGGCAGGATCTCCGTCCATTTGTCTTTTTCGCTGGAAATATAGAGACCTCCCTCGACCAGCTTGACGCTGTATATCCGTCCTGGCTGTATCTCATAGTCTCCGACATAGTCCGCGAGTATTTTGGCCTCAACTTCGATGGCCACCGGCTCGGGAGGCGGCACCTTTTTTGCCGTCGGGTCGAAACGCGGATACCCGAGCCATTCATAAGGCGATTCGTCCGGCCCGATGACTGCGGCGACGATTTCCCGGGCCACGCTTTCAAAATTATCGCTGTTGCTCAATAAGACGACTCCGATGCCCGCGTCGGCGTAGGTCACGGTATAATTTTGGAACCCGAACTCGTGCCCGGTGTGGAAGAAGGCCCGGCCGTGGGCGGAATCGAAGCGGCCCCACCCCAGGCACCAGGACAAGCGGATATCCTTGTTGGCCTCGGTCTCCCGCCAGACCCCCGGTCCGAACATCCTTTCGGAGGTGATTACGACCTGAGGAGTCAGCATTTCCTCAACCGAGGTGCGGCTGAGGTTTTTCGCCTGCAGGATGTCCTCGAGGAACCGGGCGTAATCCTGCGCTGTCGTCTGCATCGAGCCGGCCGCCTCAGCTTTGCTCCGCTTTTCTTTCATCCGGGGTCTCTCGAATTCGTCATGAGGCCAGGCATGATTTATTTCGAACTCTTCCTTCCACACATAGCTCGTCCGGCTCATCCCAAGCGGGCCGAAGACTAACTCCCCGGCCAATTCCTCGAGCCCGCGGCCCGTGATTTCCTCGATGACCATCTGGAGCAGGGCGATCCCTTCGCCCGAATAGCTGTATCTGGCCCCTGGGTCGAAGAGAAAGAGCAGCTTTCCGTCCTCGGTCATAAATCGCCAGTTCGGGAAGCCCGTCTGATGGCTGAGCGCGATCCGCGCAGAGATCTTTTTATGCCGGTCATCGCCTTTGAGGTCGGCGTATTTCGGGTGTTCGTCAAGAGGTTGGCTCAGATATTCGCCAAGCGGCTTGTCCAGGTCGATTTTCCCCGCTTCGGCCAGCTTCAGCACCAAGTAGGCAAACACGGTCTTGCTGAAGGAAGCAGCCGAAAATATCGTCTCTTCATCGTTGAGCGCATCCTGTTTTTTGTTCTTGTAGCCAAAGGCCTTGACAAAGACGATTTTGGCGTCATTGATGACGGCGCAGGAAAGCCCGGCTACGCCGGCCTCTTTCATGAGCTGCTCAACAGTCGCTTCCATTTGGCGGACGGGTATGGCTTTGCCGCTCAGAGATTTCAAAGAATTTCCGGCAATTTTCTCTTCGGCCGCCCTACAGCCGGGTAAGAAGAAGGCGATGGCAAACAAAAAGATGCAGGATAATTTGACGAGGAAACGTTTATTCATTTGGAGCCTCTTGGAAAATATTGTTTTCATAGATGATACGGAGAAGAACCGGGTTTGGTTTATCAGGTGGCTATTACCGGTTGCCTATTCTGGGGACACTAGCTCTAATTCTCCAAAAGATGCCGATAGACAGCCAGCCGTCCAAATCACGCTGGGGAATTAAGGTTGATGTCCCCGGAATTCCCCCCTTCAGATAGGCGTGCCTTCCTTTTCGAAAGAGGCTCGAATGCGGAATGGGGTCAGGTCTCAACAATCAACAAATTTGCCGGCTTCCCAGACTTCAGGACCGGTGAGATCCAGACCCAGCTCAGAGCGTCATTATCCAAGGAGGTGAGCGCCGCAGTTGACAGCCGACGGTCCCGATTGTATATTTAAATTGTATATTTCATTGTCTTCTTAAGTTATACAATCAGGAGTTCAAAATGCTCACCGTCGAAGAGAAATCCACCATCGTCGGTTTGGCAGAATTGAGGAAAGTCATGAGAAATGTCCTCCAGGAAATGAAAACTCATAAGGTTATTTTGACGAAACGAAATCGTCCGGTGGGAGTACTCGTCGATTATGAGGAATTCAGGAGGATAGAAGGGGTTCTTGATGCCCTGGAAGATTTCGTCCTGGGTCACTTGGCCAGGGAAAGGACGCGGCGAAAAGACAGGACGACACTGACCCTCGAAGAGGTGGAAAAGAAGCTGGGGCTCAGGTGACATACAAAGTTGCTGTCGATGAACTTGTCCTCAGGAAGGACTTCCGGAAAATCGGCTTCGAAGATCAGAGGAAAATCATCCGGGCCATCCGACGAAAGCTCTCCACTCGCCCCAGGGATTGTGGGAAACCGTTAAAAGGAGATCTCCAGGGATTCTGGAAGCTCCGGGTGGGCCAGTTTCGGGTTGTTTATGAAATTCACGACGAGGACGTTACTGTTGCCGTCATCATGGTTGGCTTCAGAAGAGACGAGGAGGTCTATCGGGCTGCCTTGGCGCGATTGGGCAAAGATTAAGCAGCCACCGGTCTGCCACGTTCAAAAAGACTTGGGCTCCGGCCTATTTCTCTTGGAGCTTCTTCAGCATCTCCTTGGCGTTTTCGTTCTTGGGGTCGAGCTCTAGTGCCTTCTCTAAGTTGCGGATAGCCTGCTTTTTGTCACCGCTCTTCATGTAGGCCTCGGCGAGGCTGTCGTATCCGTTAGCGTATTGAGGGTGAAGATCAGTATTCAGCTTGAAAACCTGGACTGCCTTTTTCAGGTCTTCAATCTCCATCAGGTCATAGCCCAGCGCATTCAGGGTGGATTCGTTGACCTTCTCCGGGTCCTTTGCCTTGAGGTCATGGAACAATCCGGTCACACTGGGAAATCCCGCCTCATAAAGGGTTTTTAGCAGCTCCGCGGTGGAGTAGATGCGGAATTCAAACGGATAGCTCCGCCGGTTGACCGCGATCGAGCGATCCAGGCTGCCTGCCCCCTCCTTGACCAGGCCGCGCCTGAGGTAGAGTTTGGCCAGGGAGTGATGGGGGAGAGGCATGTCGGGAAATTCCCGGGTGAGCAGGATCAGGACCTCGGTTGCCTCGCTGAGCTTCCCCGCCTTTATGAGTTCGTCGGCCAGTTCGGTCAGCTCATCGCCGTCGACCCAGGATCCCTCGGGGTCGGATGTCTTCAGATTGTTGAACGCGACGAGCGCCTCGGTTATTCCCTTCTGCTCGATGTCTTTCCTGAGCTGCGCGGCGAGCGAATGACGGACGCCATTGAGGCTTCCGTCTTCCGGCTGCGGCGAGAGCCCTCCGGATTCAATCAGTGAGACGGCGAGCTCGAACACCCCGTCGATTGCTTTCTCGGCATCATCCTTGCCGCTCAGCTGCTTAAGGTCGGGCGGAACGCCGATCCCTTCCCAGCAAAATCCCGCGTAGTCCAGGAAGAGCTTATGAAAACTGGTGACAGGCACCAGATCTCAATGACGAAACTTAGGGGACACGATCCCAATTTCGGGAAATTGGGTCATGTCCCCAAATTTCCGGTCATATTCCCCGAATTTCTGAGCCAGGCACCAATTTTTGGGCACCAGTCTTTATATCCCCCGCCTTCTAAGAGTTCTTCAAGAAGTCCTTGATCGAATCGTGATCCCCGGCGAGAATAAATTCGATGGAGTCCTTCTGCCAACGAAACAATATCCTATACCTCAGGCCTTTACGGATTTCCCAGAAATCCTCATCAAGGCGCTTAAGACCAATTCCTATGGGCAGCTTGGCTCGCATGAGTTCCGGGGACATCAACCCTAATTCGCGTCACGTGACAAAATTCAGGTGACACGCACCAAATTCCAGAGAATTTGGAGCATGTCACCGAATTTCGGTCAAGTCACCGAATTTCGGGGCCTGGCTAACGGCCGGCTTCATCCCAAAGGCGCAAGCCCGGGATCTGCGCGAAATGGTTGTCGTAGGTGACCAGGAGCGAGCCTGTTTCCAGGCATTGGGCGGCGATCCAGACATCGTTGATCGGGATCGAGGCTCCGGATTTTCTGAGCGAAGCCGTGATAAAGCCGAAGATAGCCGCCGTGTCCGTTTTCTACTTGACATTTCGTGAATAAAAAGGGAATAATATACCCTGTAATTATACGGTACGTAAAATGAATTCTGCCTAGGGAGCATGAGAGTTGACATTCCGTGACGGAATGGGGGGGACAATGCCCTCTAAAGCCAATCAAAGCAAAATCGATACTCGAGATTTTTTTGCCGGCCATCCCGTCTTTTCTCTTGGTGAAGCAACAACTGCGCTCAGTCCGCCTGGCGGGCGCAGAGGGACCGTGGAGCGCTTGAAACACCATTTGGAAAAGGGCCGATTGAAGTTGGTGGCACGCGAGATCTACGCCGTCGTTCCGCCGCGTGTTGAGCCGGCTCAATTCCACCCAGATCCGTTTCTGACGGCAGTTGCGGTTAGGGAAGACGCGGTTTTCTCGTACCACAGCGCGCTGGAACTCCTGGGTGTAGCTCATTCGGTTTGGAACCAGGTTACTCTTTACACTGGAAAACGCCGCCGTTCGCTTCGCCTGAACGGGGACGTTCTTCGTTTCTTGGAACATCCCGGCGCTATGTGTTCGATTTCGGATAGAGATTTCGGTACTCGCAGGATTGAACGCAGGGGAAAGCTGCTCAGAGCGACCGGACCCGAGAGGACGCTGGTCGAAGGATTTCGGCGTCCCGCTCTGGCCGGAGGGGTGGAAGAGCTTGTATTATCGGCCGGAGGATTCTCGACGTTCGACCTGGATCTCCTTGCGGAGGTTCTTGATCGCTATGATATTGCGAATCTTTGGGCGGCGACCGGATGGTTTTTGGAGCGTTTCCAAGCGCCGTTTTATGTGTCTGATGAGGTCCTTGCGCGGATGGAACGTCGACGGCCCCATTCTCCCCAATATCTCGAGAGAAGTCATCGCGGCGGATGGCTGGCCTCGCGCTGGAACTTGATCCTTCCGGACAGCTTGAAACCCTCGGGAGTGGCCGGTGAGCCTTAGCTTAGAGTTCCTCGACCTTTGTGCCTCCGAGTCCGGCTTCCGGGTGGCAGCCCTTGAAAAGGTCGGCCGTCTAGGAGAGCTGGCCGGGGATATTATGCGGCATCCGTTTCTTGGGAAAGCGTTGGCACTCAAGGGAGGCTCGGCGCTTAACCTGTGTTTTGGCCCTCCCAAGCGCCTTTCCGTGGACTTGGACTTCAATTATATTGGCAGTGCCGAGCGAAGGAAAATGCTGGAGGAAAGACCTTTGCTGGAGGCCACCCTTGTAGAATTGGCAAACAAACGGAAGTTTCGAGTGCAGAAATCCGCCGAGGCATTTGCCGGTCGCAAGTTTTATCTGCATTATCGGTCGGTACTCGGACCCGAGGACAGGATCGAAGTGGACCTGAATTTTGTGTTCCGGGTTCCTCTCTCAAAATTGGAGTCATGTGAACTCTGGCAGCCCGGAGAATTGGACCGCCCTGTCGTGCGCGTGGTCGGACAGGATGAGCTGATTATCGGCAAGATGTTGGCCCTGCTGGATCGCGGGGCGGCCCGTGATGTATGGGATATCGCCCACCTGCCGGAGCAGGTGAATGAACACCTGGCTGACGGCCGTTTTAGAAAACTGTTCATCGCCTTTTCGATTGCTCTTGATCATTCATTGTCGACATATCGCCGGGATCGGTTGGAACGGCTGGTTACAGATCGCGTAATCATGGAACAGGTAGCGCCGCTCTTGAATGTTGAAACCGAGCCCAGGGCTGTCGACCTCATCGAAAAATCCTGGGCGGTCGTGGGAAAGTTTATTGACCTGAGTCCAGAAGAAAATGATTATATGGAGTCCGCTAGCCGCGGCGATCTTCGTATGGATCTTCTTTTTCCTGGAGATCCGCAGGAGGCGATGCGGATTGCCTCCCATCCTGCAATCCAATGGAAGATCGCAAATGTTCAGGCGCACGCGGCAAACTTTAGCCGAAAGGCGAAATAAAAACGGGCATAATTCCGGGGACAGCAACCATAATTCGCGATGAAATTCGGGGGCACGATTCCGGAATTCGGGGGACACGATACCGAATGGTGAAATTCTGGTGACACGCACCAAATTCCAGAGAATTTGGATTATGTCACCGAATTTCGATCATGTCCCCGAATTTCTGGAGCCGCCGCCAATTTTCCAGGAGCCGATTTTCATGAAAGAACGAGCAAAGCCAGGTTGGACGAACGAAGTGCGCGGGCATTCTCGGTTCAATCCAAGCCATGAATACGGCTCTGATCATCACAAGAGTTGTTCAGAAAGGCCGGTTTATAGTATCTTTCTCCCGTTATGGGTGGGAAAGTCGGGCGAAATGATCCTTGCCCTTGTGGGAGCGGCAAGAAGTATAAAAAGTGCTGCGGCCCCAAGGAAAGCCACGAGCCTCTGATTCTCCCCCCGGTTCTCACCGGGACTTCCTATGACGATTACTTTCACATCATCCCGGCCATCGCTACCTACGGCGAGAAAGTCCTGCGCTTCGAAAAAGACGGGAAGGAACTGAAGAAGGCCGTCTCCCGCTTTGAAAAAAGATTCAGGCCCGGGGAGAAAGGCGGGATCACGGACAGCTTTTTCATGAGCTGGATGCAGTTCGACCTCAGGTTCGGCGAAAGCCGCGAGACGATCGCGGAGCGCTTTCTCAATGATCCTCTGACGAGCGGGCTCATGGAACACGGCCGGTCGGTCGTCCGCGAGCTCGCGCTGAGCTATTTCTCCTTCTGCGAGATTATCGAACCCGGTCCCGGGGCGGTCTCCGTGAAAGAACTGGTGACCGGGAAGCGATTCGCCGTTACCGACATTCCCGAGATCTACGAAATCGACCCCGAACCCGGAGAGGTCTTTTTTTCACGGCTGGTCGGCCCGCCGGATGCGGCCATTTTTTTCACCACGCCGTATGTTTTCGGCCCGGAGGCTCGAACGCAACTTGAGCGGGTCCTCCGCCTCCAGGAAGAGGATTTTCGGTTGAGCCCGGCCGCTTTCCGCTTCCCCCCCGGGCGGGCATTCGCCGAGTCGCAGAAAGAGCTTGCCCTTTTCTGGGCTGAATATGTCCTCCGGGGGGATGCCATCGCGGCGGAAGCGCCTATTTTCTCTCCCGATGAGACGCCCGGAGGCCCGTATCCCCGACTTTTCAACACGGACGGTGAAGAACTGATATTGGCGGAGATCCATTTTCGCATCAGGGACGAGTCGGCTTTGAGAATGAAGCTGGACTCTTTGAGAGGCTATGAATACGATGAAAAAGAGGGCGCATAGATCTGGATGAAACCTTTGAGCGCCAAAGACCCCGATGCTCCGCGGACGATCCTCGGGAGATGCGCCGTTAAAGAGAATCGTCTTGTCGCCGAGACGAATTCCCGGGAAAGGGCGGACCGGCTCCGCGCCCAATTCAAAGAACAGCTCGGCGGCTTGGTCGCTTACGACAAGACGCTCTGGAGGGAGCCGGACGACCTGCCGGAGTTGTCCCCGGGAGAGGCGGAGGCGGAGAGGAAAGAGCGGGAAAGGCTGAACGCCAGGCCCGAGGTTCAGGAAGCGGTACGGGAGCACCTGGAACGCCATTACTTCAAGGACTGGCCGCGGATGAAACTACCCGCGCTCGGCGGTCTTACTCCCCTGCAGGCGGCCAAGACCGCTGCCGGGCGGGCGAAGCTCGAGGCGGTCCTGGACGATATCGATCACATCGAGGAAGGGTGGACCTCGGCGGTTCCGAAGATCGACATTGATCGGCTCCGCCGGATCCTCGGCCTCCCTCCCAAGGCGATTTGATTCCAGTCCGGAATTCCGGGGACACTTACTATAATTCGCGTCACGGAAATGCGAAAATTGGTGACAGGTACCAAACGAGATAATTGGCGACGTTTGCCGGGTAAACGCCGAGTTGAGACAACCGGCCGTGACCCGGCGTCTTTCTGATATCGACAGGAGGAGCGACCGATGAAAACGCCGACTCTGAAAGAATTCATGACGGCTTTGAAAGCCCGAATCGATCAATTCTCCCACGAAGACATCAAAACCATAATCCTGGCTCAGGGCATGGCCTTGGCCCCGCGCGAGCGCGCCCTTTTCCTTGAGCGGTTTGTTCTTCCGAAAGAGAAGAAAAGAAAACAGGAGAGGGAAGGGCATGATCCCGAAGAGTTCCTGTTGAAGGAAATCGCATCGTTCGGTCGACGGGTCGATAAATATGAGTTCACGAGCGGCTGGGGATGGGATGCTCAATATGGAGATGAACGGGCCTGGGGAGACGACAGTTGGGCTGTTGAAATCGACGACTTATTCAGCCGCATCCTCGACATCTACGGGGAAGGAAATTATCCTTTGGCGCGCCGGGCGTTTGAATCTCTTCTGGCCATCTATGAGGAGGGCCTGGAAGAGGGAAAATTCTCCGGATACGATCATGACGAAATGATCGACACCGATGTCGATGAGGCGAAGCTGAGATATTTCCGCTGCGTCTATCTCACGGAGACCCCTGCCGAGCGTCCTCAGGCCGTCTGGAATGCGATTTCCAGATACTCCTTTGACGCCCGGGACCTAAATATCCATGGGCTCATCAATGTCGACATGGAGGAGCTTCCCCAACTGGAGGATTTCGGGCAACGATGGCTGGAGTTCCTAAGGAAACAAAGGGTTAGTTCCTTATCCGCCGGCCTCCTCAAAGAGGCCGTGAGTTTGTTTCAAGGTGTCGCCGGACTCGAAAGACTGGCCACAGAAGACGGCCTAAAGTACCCAACCGCTTTTATCGCCTGGCTGGAAGCCCTAAAGAAAGAGCGCAAGTATGAAGACATGATCCGGGCGGCTTCGCTTGGACTGGAACGGTTGCCCGCTCGCCTGCAGATTCGGTCCAAAATTGCGGATTTTCTGCGCGAGGCGGCCGTGCTTTTAAAAAAGGAAGATTTGATCGACCGATCCTTGATGGAAGCGCTCCGCGCCGATCCATGTCTTGAACGATTGTTGGACGCCCTGGACAATTCCAGAAACCGCGAGAAACGAAAGGCCGTCCTGGACGAAACCCTGGCCCTTGTTGAGACGCTCCGGAAAAAGGAAGGCGGCAGCCGGACCCGGGAGTGCGATCGATTGCCGGACTTCTTGGAGAGTGACGTTCGGGGAAATTTGGGTTTCTACTGTCATCTGTTGAAAGGCGATTACGAGAACGCCGCAGTCCTTTTGCGAAAATCGAAGCCCCTTGGCTGGAGTTCGGGAGAAGATGCGGGCGGGCTGGGTGTTCCTTTCTTCTTGCTGGTCAAATGGAATCAAGGGAAGAAGTTGACGGCCAATTTGTCGTCGTTATGGAACAGAGCGACCGATTCCGCTCTGGAATTTTCTTTTGAGAATGATGACTGGAACGGAGATGAAGATCGGCCGGGCCATCGGAGGCCGGCGAAGCCGGGCTCGCGTTTTCGAAAATATCTCGAAGGCGTTTTGAAGGAAATGCCGCTTCAGGCTGCCGCTAAGGAAGAATATTTCGACCTGGCCGGCAAAATTGCGCTCAAGCGAATTGATGCGATTGTCGGAAACAAACGGCGCAAGAGCTACTGGAAAGCCGCGGAATTATTGCTGGCCGTTGCGGAGGTATATTGGAGCAAAGAGCGGCCGGATGAAGGACGCGTACTCATCGCGCGTGTCAAGGAGAAATACAGCCGTCACTCGGCCTTTCGCGGCGAGCTGCAAAACATGGCCAAAAAAAGCGGGATATTCGCGATCAATTGAACCAAAGCGGGCAGGAAAATAGGTGATGCATCATCTCAGGGCGCGCTCTTGATCCTCTCAACCGGTTCGTCGAAAGGCCTCTAGCCTAAAGCTTCAGGTCATGAATACGGCCCTGATGAGCGCGCTGGCCGGTTTGGACTCGGCCGAGGTCCGCAGGGATCCAACCCAATGGGGGAGGATGGTCGGTCGCCGGCAAGGAAATTCGCCTGGGCTTCTGGGTCGTAAACCGGAGGGAAGTGGATTTTGTCCTGGAGAAGTCGGAACGGCTGGCCGCGATCGAGGTGAAGAGCAGCAGACGCCGGGACGGAATCCCCGGAATGGGCATTTTCCCGAAGAAGCACCCTGGCGCGCGTGCCTATCTCATCGGAGGGAACGGGATGAGACTCGAAGAGTTCTTCTCGGCTGCGGCCTCCGACCTGGTCTAGGATACAGAGGAATCGAATTTCCAGGGACAATAAGAAATTCCGAAATTCCGGGGACACAACCAAAAATTTCGGGGAAAATTTAGGGGACACGATCCCAATTCCAGAGAATTGGGTCATGTCCCCAAATTTCTAAGCCAGCCACCAGTTTTCGTGTCCCCGAATTTTCGGCTGTGTCCCTGAACTCAAAGACAAGCTATTCGCTTAGGTCGACTTTTTTAATCCCTGCAAGTTTCAAGAAATGCCTCAGGAGCCCTATCTTTAATGGCCTGTTGCCATGGATGGGGACAGAAATTCTTTCTATCCGACCCTCTTTGATAAAGACATGAGGGCTGCCTCTTATGCGGACTAACTTCCAGCCGTCTTTCTCGAGGATGCGCGTGAGTTCCTTTCCAGAAACTTCCTTCATATAGCGATTTCCATGACCTGGTCGTCTTTCTTTAAGCGGACCGCTTTGATATCTACGGATAGACAGGCCTCCATGGCTTCGCGGACGTTTTTCAGAAGCTCATCAATCGTTTCGCCCTGGCTTGCACACCCGGGAACAGAAGGGACTTCCGCCCAGTATCCCCCCTCTTTGGCTTTGTGAATGATTACTTTGAGTTTCATCGGTATTTTCCTTGTCATTGTCACTTCCTCCAAATTATACCGGCGAACAAGGATCGGTTCAAATAGTGAAGACGTCCAAGGTTTGACGGATTTCTCGGAAGAAGAAGAAATTCGGGGACACGATTCGGAAAATTGGTGACAGGCACCAATTTCAAGAGGAAATTCAGGTGACACGCACCAAATTCCAGAGAATTTGGAGCATGTCACCGAATTTCTGTCATGTCCCCGAATTTCCCGAAGAGAATTTCCGAACATGTCACCAAATCGCCAGCCACCAGTTTTTATGTCCCCGAGCCGGCGCGGCATAAAAACGACGGCCGGTCCAGGCCCTTGGCCGCTTTGACACGGGGCAACCTGCCTGATATCGTAGCCGGACGGTACGCGATATCGCAGGATATGCCGTGGATACCTGGAAAAAAACCTTCGCCATCATCTGGTCGGGACAGCTCTTCTCGACGCTGAGCAGCGCCGTCGTGGGCTATGCCGTCATCTTCTGGCTGAGCATCGAGACGGGGTCGGCGGAGATCCTGGCCTTTTCCTACATCGCGATGTTCCTGCCCCACCTCTTCCTGGGCCCGTTCACGGGAGTCTTCATCGATCGCTGGGACCGGAAACGGATCATGATAACCGCCGACATCTTCATCGCCGTCTGCACCGCCGTCATGGCCGCGCTGTTCGCCTTCGGCGAGGTCCGGATCCCTTATATCTATGTCCTTCTGGCCCTCCGCTCGGTGGGCTCGGCCTTCCATGTCCCCGCCATGCAGGCTTCCGTTCCCCTGCTCGCCCCCGAATCCCAGCTCCTGCGCGTCGCGGGCGTCAACCAGGTCATCCACTCGACAAGCATACTGGCCGGCCCGGCCCTGGCCGCCCTGCTCATCAACGCCTTCAATATGACCTATGCGCTGATGTTCGACGTCGTCGGGGCCGCCGTCGCCTGCGTCACCCTCGCCCTGGTTCATATCCCCCGCCCGCCGAAGAAGGACGGGGCGCCGAAGCCCCACGTCTTCCGGGAGATGAAGGAGGGCCTGCGGGAGGTTTACAGCCGGCCCGGCCTGCTGTGGCTGTTCGTTTTCGTCATCCTGGCCACGTTCTTCATCTTCCCGCTGTCCGCCCTCTTCCCGCTCATGACCACGAAGCATTTCGCCGGAGGGACGACCCAGATGAGTTTCGTCGAGATCGCCTGGGGGGTGGGCATGCTCCTGGGCGGGGTCGTCCTTGGCGCCGTGAAGCAGAAGATCAACAAGGCCGTCCTCGTCAACCTCACCTATCTCGGCATGGGGGCGGCGTTCTTCGCGTCGGGGCTCCTGCCGCCCGCGGCGTTCCCGGCCTTCCTCGCCTTGACCCTCATGGGCGGCGTGGCCGGTGCCGTTTACGGCGGCGCGTTCACCGTCATGGTCCAGACCGCCGTCGATCCCGCGGCCCTCGGCCGGGTGTTCTCCATCTACGGCAGCATCATGCTGGCCCCGGCGATGTTCGGCCTTCTCCAGACCGGCTTCATCGCCGACCGCATCGGGATCCTCAACTTCTTCCTCATCACCGGGGGCGCCATGGCCCTGCTCGGGGCCATCTCGTTCTTCGTTCCCGCGATTCGGCGTGTCATCAAGGGCGGCGACGCCGAGCTCCGCCGTCATGGGACAGAGGACGCGCCAACAGCTCCGACGTTCCCAGAATAGCTATCCTGCCGAAGCGCTTCAGGCGAAGCAGGTGATGGTCCCCGGAGACGATATAATCGGCCTTACCCTCCACGGTGCACTCCAGAATACGATTATCGGGTTCGTCGTCGAGGACCGCCAGCCTATGCCTGGGAAAACTGGTGACAGGCACCAA
>CAYGXD010000040.1:21141-26018 GCA_964353705.1 uncultured Eubacteriales bacterium
GAAAACTGGTGACAGGCACCAATTTCAAGAGGAAATTCTGGTGACACGATCCGAAATTGAGCGATTTCGGTCATGTCCCCGAATTTCTGACTCCCCGAAATCGCTTATTTTCCAGCTTTTCTATTGATTTACTCAAATAAATGAGTATATACTCATAAATATGAGCAAACTACCTCGGGCCTTGGACCACATTTCCTCCGCCAATAAGCTTAGGGTCCTAAGCTTCCTTGCCAAGCTCTCCGATCGGGAATTCCACGAGCGAGAGATTGCCCGGCAGACCGGAATAAGCTATGGGTCGGCGAACAGGGTTTTGAATGAACTCTTCGCGGTAGAAATCCTTGTGCGCCGCAAGGTGGGCAAGATGATGTTTTACTCATATAATTCTAATGACCCGCTTGCCAAGGCCTTCAAAATATTTGTGTCTGTCTTGTTGATCCGTCCTCTGATCAATGATCTCAAAGGGTGCGCTTCGGAAATCGTCCTGTATGGAAGTTGTGCCCGGGGTGAAGATGGATCGGCGAGTGATGTGGACCTGTTTGTGGTTTCAAATGACAAGGAAAAGCCGCTTCGGACCATACAGGGCTACAAGTTTGAAAAGGCTTTTGAACATATGACGATCCAAGCCGTCATTCTGACTCCCCAGGAACTGCTCAAGAGTGAGAAAAGCGAGAAGGAATTCCTGTCTTTAGTCAGGGAGGGAATCGTCCTCTGGGACGAGAAGAAAAATGAGGCAGGAGTTCAGGGCTTGTCTGAACCGGGGGAAGATCATCCGTTTCGCGCAAGGGATAAGACTCGTCGCTAAGGAGCTCGACTCAGCGCGCAGCGACCTTGGGGACGCTAAGTTCGGGTTTGTCCACTCCAGATATAAATGGTCAACTATCCAAGGCTATTATTCGATGTATCATTCTTCTCGGGCCCTGATATATTCAAAGGGCTACAGAGAACGAAATCACTATTGTCTTTTTGTGGCGCTGCAGGAGCTTTTTGTTGACCGAGGGGCGCTGGATGTTGAATTAGCGGAGTCTTTTCTTCTGGCGATGAGACTCAGAGAAACCGCTGATTACCGGAGTGATTTTTCTGAGGAAGGGGCTCTCCTGGTTATTGAGAGAGCAGAGGAACTGCTTAAGAGGGCCGGGGAGATATTGGCTTTGGAAAGGGGCTATAGAAGTTAAGGGGACACTTGACGCAATTCACTAAATGGCAGCAGGCTCGAAAAAGGCCTTGTTTTCTCCGTCCCTGGCTTTCCTGAGGTCTAACAACGTGCGCTCTCTCAGGAACAGATAGGGCATGCTTTCGATCTCTCCCCCGGAATTGCCGCGCAGGTCCAAAATGATCCCGTGCGGGTCTCCCATGGAAAATTGGTGACAGGCACCAATTTCCATGTCCCGCTGCAAGCCGGGCAAAAAAACGATAGTTATGATTTCAAGCCGGAGACAAGGATTAAAACTTACTTTCGGATCGCCTCCGACCCGGACTGAAAAAGCGGCCCTATCTTCGGGCGGGAACTTGGGGGGAGTCTTTTCCGTCTAACCCAATGTTGCCGGTAGATCGGCGCTGAAAGCGGAGGAATCTGATGCGCATTCCATCTCGAAATTGGCCGGCGGTCGTCCTTACGGCGCTCCTCGCGGCTGCGGGGGCAGCGGCGAAATCCCATGCGCCGACGCAAAAAACGGACCTGGACGCGTTTGGCGCGGCTTTTTTGGAGGAGAATCACTTGGCGGGATTATCCATCTGCCTCATTAAAAACAACGCCGTCGTATGGCAGCGCGCGTTCGGCTGGGCGAATATCGAAGAGAAAATCCCCGCCGCGCCCGATACCCTGTTCATGTTGGCCTCCGTTTCAAAAACCGTGACCGGCGCGGCCCTTCTGCATCTCCTGGACCAAGGGAGATTCAAGCTGGACGACGACATTTCGACCGGCCTTCCCTTCAAGATCAGGAATCCCCATTTTCCGGATGTTCCCATCACCTTTCGCATGCTCCTGAATCATTCGTCGTCCCTCCTCGACGATCACAAGCGCATCGATGCTCTTTACGTCTCCGGGGACAGCGTTGATCCCCCCTTGGAGGAGTTGGTCAAGCGATTCTTCGTTCCGGGCGGCATGTATTATGAGGCGAAGAATTTCGCTCCCGCCAAACCCGGCGGACGATGGGCTTACGGCAACATGAATTACGTGCTGATTTCCTATCTGGTCGAGCATTGGGCCGGGATGTCCTTCCCCGCCTATTGTCGAGAGAATATCTTCAAGCCCCTGAAAATGAAGGAGACGAGCTGGTTCCTGGCGGGAATCGATCCGCGCCGGCTGGCCTTCAACTACCTCAAGGATCCGGCGGACTCCAAGATTCTGAAACGAGTGGAACATTATGGATGGCCGGGCTATGCGGACGGCTGTCTGCGGACAAGCGTCTCCGAATTCGCCAATTTCCTGAGGATGCTCCTGAACCGGGGTGAATTCGAAGGAACGCGGGTCCTGCGTCCGGAAACGGTGGCGGCCGCGTTTTCCCCGCAAGGCCTCGAGATCGGACGGGAAGGGAAGGCCCTGGCTCCGGCCCTGACGCTTCTCGATATGGGGTTGACGTGGCATATTTATGAGATAAACGGGCGGCGCTTTCTCGTCCATACCGGAGGGGGAACGGGGGGGATCAGCGCGTTCACGGTGATCGATCCGAGCTCGAAATCGGGCTTTGTCGCGGCGATAACCGGACCGGCCTCTCTGAAGTTCCTCACCTTGATCACCGTTTTGGTCGAACACATGCAGGACGGAGTCCATTGAGAGAAATTGGAGCCAGCCACCAGTTTTAAGGGAAAGTTCAATAATCCCCAACCCAATTTGACATCTCTTTGAGCTGCGTCCTATACTCCCGATGATGGTTGGAGGGGATAGTCCGTTTTCGAAAGGAGGGCTGAGCAGCGGCGGCAAACGGGTCGGCCATCACGGGCACGATCAAATGCAGCGCCTTCTCGCCTGCAGTGGACGAGGCAGGATAATAGGGAGTTCGCGGCGAAGGTCCAGGAGTTCATGACCGATTCGCCCAAGCGAGCCCAGCCGGCTAGGCCAGCGCCCTGAGGGTTTTCATCCCCTTATCGGTGAAAAGATCCTCCACCCGCTCCACCTCCAAACGGATCTCTTCGCCCGGCTGGGCTAAAAGCGACCGCAGCCGGTTCTTCACCGATGGGCGAGGAAGGGAAACGCCTTGATTCTTATCGTTCCGTGGGGTAGCCGGCCGCTCGCCACTCCTTCCAGCTCCCCTCGTAAGCAAGGACATGGCTGAATCCATATTCGAAGAGGCGCTGGGCGGCGATCCGCTTGGCGGGACAGTCCTTGTCCAGAGAATAGGTTACGATGAGTTCGCCCTTGTCGAACAGGGCCTCGGTTTTCTGCCGGCTCATTTCGGCGATGAGAAGGTGGACTGCGCCGACAATGTGTCCCTCATTGTAGTCGGGAGTGTCCCGAACGTCGACCAGTCTGAATTTGTCACCGCGGTCGATCTTGGCCTTCAGTTCTTCTTTGGTGATCGTTTGAATCATGGCCCAACCTCCCCGAAGGCAGCTCCTGCGCTGGCCCGAGCTCAATCCAGAAGATTGTTCTTCAAAGCATACCGGATCAGTTCGGCCCACCTTTGGGAGGGCCGGACTAGCGGTAGAATTCGAGCCGTGAGACGGCAATATCCGCTTCGAACTCCTCCCCGATGGCGACGACGGCCATCCGCTCCAGCTGGGCCGGGTCTACTTTCGTTGCCAGGTTTTCGGGCTCGAACCGGTCAAAGGGCAGGTCGACCGGCCGCCACACCTCGCCGGCCGCGAAAGCGGCGCTGTAATACTGCCAGGGGAGCCGCGTGGCCGTGGTTCGCAGATGGAGGTGGTAGGTCTTTCCATTGCCCCGGACCCAGGCCCTCACTCCCTTAAATTCCGAGGCGTCAAACGGCCGTCCTGACGGGGTTAAGGAAAGCGCCACCTGGATGAACCCGCCGTTGTTCTCGAGCGAGACCCGGCCCCGCAGGCGGAGGCAGCGGCGGCCGTCCAGATCCTCCAGGCCGGATGTCGCCTCGGAGACGCCGCCCATAACGCGGTCGGTAAACATCCTCCAAGTCGTGCCGAGAGAGGAGGTCCCGTCAGCGCCGGAAAAATCATCAATCAGGTAAGTCGAGGTCCTTTTCATGCCCTGCTCCTCCTGGCGGGGAAAGAGGCCGGAATGGGCTCCCCCCAAAAGGAATAGACCCAGGGAGAGCACCAAGATCATTCGTCTTCCAACGGGCCTATGATGGCGCGCCTCATTCATGGTCGTCTCCCGCGATGGCTCTTTCAAGATCTCACACCCTAGCTATTCTAATCATTCGCTTTCATGCTATCAAGCGGCCCGGTGTTTACAAACGAGGGTGATTCGTCGAAAATGGGACAGTGAAAACAAGAAGACGCCCGGACACCCGGACAATCATCCTGCGGCTGCTCGCCGGTCAGAAACTCGGCGTGCTCGCCACCCGGGAAGCCCGCTCGCCCTATCAAAGTCGCGTGGCCTTCGTGGTCTCCGGAGACCTCAGGCATATCTATTTCGCGACCGCGGCACAGACACGGAAGTACGGCAATCTCGTCCGCTTTCCCCAAGTCTCTATGTTCTTTGATAACAGGAGCAACGAAGAGGGCGATTTCACCAAAGGCATCGCCGTCGCCGCCCTGGGAAAAGCCGTAGAGGTCGGGCCAAGATCGAAAAAAACAGTTCTCGATTTGTACCTGAAGAAGCATCCCACCCTGGGCGCTTTCATTGAATCCCCCTCCTGGGTGCGTCTCACAAATAACCTGGCTATGTCATAACCATTGGAAGACGCACCACCGCGGGGGAGTTTGAGGGGGACGGCGTCGTTCCCCTCAGGGGGTCAGCG
>CAYGXD010000041.1:0-25834 GCA_964353705.1 uncultured Eubacteriales bacterium
CGAACCCTTTCCCTAAGTCGATCTTCGATAATGTGGCCTACGGATTGAGGATCAACAATGGAAAGAAACGCGCGGAGATCGAGGAGGTAGTCGAGAAGAGCCTCATCGAGGCCGCGCTCTGGGACGAGGTCAAAGACCGCCTCAAGGAAAATGCCTTTGCGCTCTCAGGGGGTCAGCAGCAGCGGCTCTGCATCGCTCGCGCCCTGGCCGTGGAGCCGGAGGTCATCCTGTTCGATGAGCCCTGTTCGGCCATCGACCCGATCGCCACGGCCAAGATCGAGGACCTGATCATGAAAGTGAAGAAGGATTACACCGTCGTCATCGTTACCCACAATATGCAGCAGGCCGCCCGGGTTTCCGACTTCACGGCCTTCATGATGCTGGGGGACTTGATTGAGTTCGATAAAACAGAGACAATATTCACCAACCCGGCCAACAAGCTGACCGAGGATTACATCACGGGCAGATTCGGGTAAAATAGAAGCCGTCTGAGGAGATGATCATGGATAGACAATTCGATGCGGAACTCAACGTTCTCAACGAAAGATTGCTGCACATGGCGCGGCTGGCCGAAGAGTCCGTGGCCCTGGCCGTGAAGAGCCTGAAGGAGAGGAACGAAGCGCTTGCTCAAGACGTTTTCAAGAGGGAATTAACCATCCACCTGCTGGAGATCGAGATCGACGAGCTCTGCATGAAACTCTTGGCTTTGCGTCAGCCCGTGGCCAGCGACCTGCGGTTCATCACCTCAGCCATGAAGATAACCAGCGAGCTGGAGCGGGTGGGTGACCTCGCGGTCAACATCGCCGAAGTCTCGGTGGAGCTTCTCAAACTACCCGCGCTCAAGCCTCTGATCGATATTCCCCGCATGGCCTCCCTGGCCCAGGGCATGGTCAAGGATTCCCTCAATGCCTTCGTCAATCGCGACGAGAAGCTGGCCCGGTCGGTTTGCGAAAGGGACGATGATGTCGATTCCCTGAACGATCAGGTGTTCCGTGAGCTCCTGACCTACATGATGAACGATCCGTCGACGATCAACCGGTCGGTGGGACTCATCCTGATCGGCCGTCACCTCGAGCGGATCGCCGACCATGCCACCAACATCGGTGAGGATGTGATCTACCTCGTTCTCGGCAAGACGATCAAGCACCACATCGAAGAGATCCGCCGCGAGGCGGCCGCCAAAGCCGAAAAGGAATAAGGGCCGGCCTCTCTTTTTTGGGAATCCCTTTTTGTATTGTAATTTCTTTAATAGTCCGTCTATACTTGGTCTGGTTAGAAAGGAGGTTCCCCATGAAACCCGTCTCGATCGGGCTTGTTATTCTGCTCTTGGCCGTTCCTTTGTTTTCCCAGAAAGCCGTCAAGGACTTGAAATTCCACCATCTCCAGGAACATTGCTGGATGCGGCTGGCGGAGGTCGTCCCCGAAGTGACCGACCGGATCATCCTGCCGATCGGCACAGTGGAATCCCATGGCGCCTGCGCGATCGGGACCGACAACTTTATCCCCGCCCACCTGTCGGAAGAGATCTGGGAGAGATGCAACGCCCTGATCGCTCCCCCCATCACCCACGGCGTCACGGGAGCCAGCATCTCGCAGTTTCCCGGTTCCATCACTATCCGGCCGGAGGTCTTCGAGGAGTACCTGTATGATGTCCTTAAGGACCTGGTGCGGACCGGCTTCCGGAATGTCCTGATCATCAACGGGCACGGCGGCAATACGGACCCGGCAAAGAAGGCGATCACCCGTCTTCATCAAGAGACGGGCGCCCATTTCATGATCGTCGATTGGTGGACGGTGGCCTTTAATATCGTCAACGAGGTTTATGGAGCCAAGGCCCAGCAATCGGGCCATGGGGATTTGGAGGAAGCCGCCCTGGTCATGGGCTTTGATCCGACGCTTGTCGACCGCGAGATGTACGAGCGGCTCGGCAAGGACAACGTGGGGAGCGCCCGGACCGAGACCGGGGTCGTCCTTATGCCGGCTTGGGCCACGACGGCCTATCCGGAGAAAGGGGCGGGTTATCTGGACTTTGACGTGGCCAAGGCCAAAGCATATACCGCCAAAAAGGCCGATTATATCGCTCAAACATTCCTCGAGGCCGTCAGGCGATGGGAGATGATGGAAGGCTGGAAAAAATAAGGAAAAAGGAGGACGCTTATGATCTGGTGGGTTCTGGGTTTGGCCGTCCTGAGTATTTTGTCCTATCTTTCGGATGTCGGTGTCGTCAACCTTCATGACTTGCGAGTTCCTTTTCTTAATGCCTCGCTCCTCAGCGTCTTGATTCTTTTGGCCGCGGCCGGGATCCTGGCTCGCATGCTATCTATGAAGAGGAGGGGACGGAGGGAGGAGATGCAGAGGAGGATTCAGGAACTCGAGAGCAAGCTGGCCGCCCTCGGCTCCCCCAAATAGATAAGGGAGCCGGCTGCTCATCAAATCCGCTGGGCCGGACATCGAACCCGGATTCGTTCAGGCGCGTGTCGAAGAAGCGCCGTGGACGGGCCTTGCCTTTCGTTTTCCGGGCCAAGTATAATGAGCTGAATTCATCCGATGAACGAATTGATTGCCGTGGTCGATGATGAGCCGGATATTGTCGAGCTAATGACTCTCCAGCTCAAAAAGGCGGGATTCCGGGCGGATGGATATTCCGATGGTCGGAGATTTCTCGAATCACTGGAGAAACATGTCCCCGACCTGGTCCTTCTGGATCTCATGCTCCCCGATATCGACGGGCTGGAGGTCTTCAGGCTTCTTCGGAGGAAGGCCGAATGGGCTTCTATCCCGGTGATCATGGTCACGGCTAAGGGCGATGAGACCGATAAGATCGTTGGCCTGGAACTGGGGGCCGATGATTACGTGACCAAACCGTTCTCGACCAAGGAACTTATAGCCCGCGTGAGATCGGTCCTGCGTAGACAGGCGGTTCCCGCCGCGTCAAAGATAATCGATATCGATGGCGTCCTTGTGATTGATTCAGATAAGCATGAAGTCCTGGTGAAGGGCCGGAAGGTCGATCTGACATCCGCCGAATTCAAGATACTGGGACTCCTGGCTTCGAAGAGGGGATGGGTCTTTACACGCGACCAGTTCCTGGATCACCTCTGGGGGCATGATAAGATCGTCCTGGACCGGACGGTCGACGTCCACATCCGGAACCTTAGAGAGAAGCTGGGACCGGAGGCCGCCGGTCTGATCAAAAACATTCGAGGAGTTGGGTATAAGCTGGAGCCATGAAAAAATCCATATTCTTCAAAATCTTCGGAGGCTATGTAATCCTCCTTCTCCTGTTGGCCATCGTATTCCTCCTCTTCTCCTTCGGCACGATCAAGAAACACTACCTGAATACGCTGGCCCTGGAGTTGGAAAACATCGGCCGGACGCTTGACGTCCGAATCTTTGACTACCTCGACCGGAATCTTCGCCCCGGGCTTGAGGAGTTCCTCAAGGAATATGGAAAGAAGATCGGGGCCCGGCTCACGGTCATTGATCCCGAGGGGGTCGTCAAGGCCGACTCAGAGCATGATCCAGCGGCCATGGAAAGCCACCGCTTCCGGCCGGAGATCGCCGAAGCCCTGGCCGGTCGGGTCGGGCGTTCGTTCCGCTACAGCAGCACGGTCAAGGCTCAGATGCTGTACGTGGCCATGCCTCTCGACCGCAACGGTCGGGTTGAGGGGGTGCTGCGCCTCAGCCTGTTCGTCCGTGATATCGAGGTCTTGCTCAAGGCCATAAGAAAGGATATCGGAAAGGCCGTGGCGATCATCATCGGCCTCTCCATCGTGGGCGCTTTCCTTTTTTCCCGGAGCCTGACCAGGCCGATGCGTCAGCTGATCAAGGCTTCGCGTCAGGTCGCGGCCGGCGATTTTACGGCCCGGGTCAGAGTCCGAAGCTCCGATGAATGGACGGACCTGGCGGCGAGTTTTAACGCCATGACGGCGGAGGTCAAGACTCTGTTCGACGACCTCAAGAAGCGCACGGAAGAGCTGGACAATATCATGGCTTCCATGCACGAGGGGCTACTCGTCTTGGATAAGGCGGGAAAGATCATGCTCGGCAACAGGAGCGCCAGGGATCTTATCGGCCAGGAGGTTTTGGAAGGGAAATATTTCTGGGAAGTGATCCGGATGACGCCCTTCGTGGAACTCATCCGCCGGGTCAAGGAGGAGAGAGGAGGCCGGACAGATGAGGTCCGCTTCGGCGAGAAGAGCATCCTCTGCCGGGCGGCCTTCCTGCCTGCCCAGGAAGGAGTGGTGGTTACCCTCCATGACATCAGCGAAGGGCAGAACCTGGCCCGGATCAAAAAGGATTTCTTGCTCAACGTCGCCCATGAGCTCCGCACTCCGCTGACGGCCATCAAGGGCTATGCCGAAACCTTGGAGGATTCGGCCGATGAGCAGACCCGCAGCTATGTGCTGACCATCGTCCGCCATACCGACCGCCTGATCCGGATCGTGGAGGACCTGATTTCTCTGGCTACGCTCGAAGAGAGAGGCGTTGCCCTCGCCCCCGAGACGGTCGGCTTGAAACAGATTGCCGAAAACGTCATCCGGATCTTCGAGCCGAGCGCCAAGGAGAAAAATCTGGGCCTTCTCCTTGAGGCGGCCGCTGACCTTCCGCCTGTCAAAGGCGATCCTTATCGACTGGAGCAGTTGTTCGTCAACCTCATCGACAATGCGGTCAAGTACACTGAAAAAGGCGGCATCCGAGTGGCACTGAATAGAGAGCCGGAAGGTGTGGCGATTGAGGTTATCGACACGGGCATAGGGATCCCAGAAGAAGAGCAGGGCCGCGTATTTGAGAGATTCTATGTCGTGGACAAATCCCGCTCCCGGAAGGGCGGCGGAACCGGCCTCGGACTCTCGATCGTCAAGCACATCGTTCTGCTTCACGGCGGCCGGATCGACTTGAAGAGCACGCCGGGCGTAGGCTCGACCTTCCGTGTGTTCCTGCCGTCCGGGGCTTCTGTTTCTTCCTAGTAAGCTCGGTCGAAGGCCGGCAATTGCTCTGATCCCGTCGGCCAATGATGGGAGGGGGATCGTGGCCGATGGGGGCAAGATTGACATTCGAATGCCGGCTCCCTATAGTTGAAGACTATCCTGCGGCCAGCGCATTTGTGCCCGGACCGGCCGATCCTTGGAGGATATCGCTATGCCAGAACAAGAGATTGATCGTCGCATCAGGCGGCTGTCCAGCCTCATCGGAAACACGCCGCTTCTGGAGATCCATTTCCTTTACCGGGGAAGGAGACGGAAGCTCTATGCCAAGGCCGAGAACCTGAACATGACCGGGAGCATCAAGGACCGGATGGCCTTCCATATTATGGGAAAGGCCTATGCCAGAGGTACTTTAAGTCCAGGGGCCACGATTATCGAGGCCACGAGTGGAAATACGGGAATCGCCTTTTCGGCCATCGGCTGTGCCCTGGGCCACCCTGTCACCATTTTCATGCCCGACTGGCTGAGCGGGGAGAGGATCAACCTGATTAAGAGCCTTGGAGCCAAGATTGTCCTGGTTAGCCGGGAGGAGGGCGGGTTCCTGGGGAGCATCAGCCGGGCCGAGGATCTCGCCAGATCTTTGCAGGACTCTTTCCTCCCTCGCCAGTTCTCAAACGAAGACAATGTCGAGGCGCATTATTTGACGACAGGCCCTGAAATCTGGTGGCAACTGAACGCCCACGGCCTCTCACCCGACGCTTTCATTGCCGGTGTCGGAACGGGGGGTACTATCATGGGCGCCGGCCGCTTCCTCAAGGAGAGACGCCCTTCGATCAAGCTCTACCCCCTGGAGCCCTCCAATTCCCCGACTCTGTCTACCGGCCACAAAGTCGGTCGGCACCGCATCCAAGGGATCTCCGACGAGTTCATCCCGCCGATCCTGGACCTCAAGGTTCTGAACGAAGTGGTCAGCGTGGATGACGGCGATTCCATCATCATGGCCCAAAAGCTGGCTTCCGAGCTCGGGCTGGGAGTCGGGATCTCCTCGGGAGCGAATTTCTTAGGGGCCCTTCATGTCCAAAACGAAATGGGTGACGGGGCAGTGGTTGTCACTGTTTTCCCGGACGATAATAAAAAATACCTCAGCACTGACCTGATGAAAGACGAACCTGAGAAGGACGGATTCCTCGCGCCCCATGTCCAACTGCTTGAATTTCAGTCCTTTAGGAGGGTTTGGCAGACCTGCTGCAACCCTCAGGAATGCCTCGAGGCGGCCGGGACAGGCGGTACCAACGTGGGGCGGCCCTTGGATTGTCCCCTGATTAAGGGGGAGGCCAAGCCGGTCGGGGAGACGAGCTAGGGACAATCCGAGATTGACAGCGTTTTCCCTCCTGTTATAAAATACCCTTTTCAGCCTGACTGAACGGCATGATAGTATACCGCTTCTTATCATTCCTCCTGCAATAAGATGAAAATCAATTCCAGCAAGTCGGTTGAGTACCTCTTGGCCAGAGGGAGCCTGCCCATACTTTTCTGGCTGAAGAAAGATATCCTGGAGGTTCCCGTCGACCGAGAAGTCAAGAATATGCGCAAGTTCGCCGCCCGCGTACGTATCTTGGAAACCCAAAAGCCGGATGGCAGTTGGTGGGAACGGCGCTCTGATACCCCGCTTCATTGGGAGCGGACGCTTTACCGTGTCGACACTCTGAGAAACCTCTATCGACTTTATGACTACGGCTGTACGATCAAAGAAGGAGGCGTCCAGCGAGCCGTGGACTTCCTCCTTTCTCTCCAGTCAAAGGAAGGGGACTTCCGCGGCACCGTCATGAATATTTATACCCCGACTTTCCACGCCCTTACTCTTGAAATGCTCTGCCGTTATGGACTGGACAAGGACCGTCGAGTGCAGAAGGGCTTTCGCTGGATCCTGGCTAACCGGCAGAACGACGGAGGCTGGGCCCTTTATCACCCCCGGCCTTCCGTGGCCGGCTCCCCGTCTGCAAATCCCGCCCGGTCCAATCCGAGGGGCAGGCCTTTCAAGCCGCGCAGGTCACAGCCCTTTTCCCACCATGTGACGGGCATGGTACTCAGGGCGTTTGCCGAGTCTCCCACCTGGAGACAAAGTAAGGAAGCCCGGCAGGCAGGGGAGAAGCTTCTGAGCTGTTTCTTCTGCGACGAGATTTATGAAGACAAAACGTTCCCCTCCGACTGGGAGAATATCTGCTATCCATTTTGGAACACCGACATCTTGGGGAGCCTGGATTCCCTTTCTAAGGTGGGGTTTAGCGCCGAGCACGAGACCATTCAAAAAGGGTTGGAGTGGCTGAGGAAAAGACAAAACATCCAGGGTTTTTGGGAATGCGGCAATAAAAAAGGCACCCAGGAAGACAACCTCTGGGTAACCCTGGCCGCGTTGCTGGTCCTGAAGAGATTCGGGCTGTTTCGGACCTGATTCCTGGTTCTCGTCCTCGAGGGATGGTAGGGCCAGGAATCAATCCAGAAGAACCAGCTAAACGGCTTTCCTTCCTTGTCCAGCGGTGCTAAGATGTCCGGACCGGCCGCCTGACAACCTGAATATGAAATACTTTCTCAGCCTCGGAAGCAATGTCGGCGACAGGCGGGATTATCTGGCCCGCGCCCTGGCGGCTTTAAAAAAAGGGGGGGTAAGGGTCCTCCGCTCCTCCTCGCTCTACCTCACCCAGCCGGTCGGATATGCTGCCCAGCGCTGGTTTTATAATCAAGTCATCGAGGTGAGCACGGCCCTCGAACCCCCCGACCTCCTTGCCCTGATCAAGAATGTGGAAAAAGAGTCAGGACGGCGGCCCGCCCGGAAAAACCGGCCGAGAACGATCGACATCGACATCCTCACGGCGGAAGACCGGACAGTGGCCACGGGGAGTCTGGTTGTCCCACATCCCCGGATGACCGAGCGGAACTTCGTGCTCGTCCCTCTTCTCGAAATCGCAGCGGCGGCCGTCCACCCGACGCTCAAGAAGAAGATTTCCGACCTTTATAAAAATTCCAAGGACAGTTCGCAAGTGATACGGATGCCGAAGAAGGCAGGCCGAGCATCCTCCAAGGCACCGAGACAGCCATGAGAAAAACCGCTTTGATTTTCTCAATCGTAACCGCCTTTGCCCTTTGCTGCCCGGGTGCCGAATGGAGGGGCAAAGTGGTCAGCAGCGAGGGGAAGCCCGTAGCCGCGGCCGTGGTTTTTCACCGGGCGAGCGGCCTCAAAGCCCTTACCGACGAAGACGGCCGGTTCTCACTCGTCCTTCCCCAGGCTGAGAGAGTGACTCTCAGTATCATCCATCCCGATTATATGGAAGAAGACGTTGACTTCCAGGCCAGGGCCCAGGAGCGTCCGCTTATCATCACGCTTGTCCCCTATATCCGGCAGCGGGAAGAGGTCGTGGTGACGGCGATGAGGCATCCTGAGCCGTCGGTAGATATTCCTGCCGCGAGTTCCGTCGTCTCGGCCGAGACCGTTCAAAAAAAGATGGCTCCTAATGTGGCTGAAGCACTGGACAACCTACCGGGAGTGACCAAACTCGGTTCGGGCGGCTTTTCCCTTGTTCCTTCCATCCGGGGCCTGGCCCGGCGTCGGGTGCTTCTCATGGTTGATAACGCCCGGCTGTCAAGCGACCGGCGCACCGGACCGAGCGCCTCTTTTATCAGCCCGGAGGATATAGGACGTATCGAGGTCCTCCGCAGCCCGTCCTCGGTTTTTTACGGCTCCGATGCCATAGGGGGAGTCGTGCACATCCTGACCCGGGAGCCGGGCGGAGAAGGAAGGTTACAGGGAAGGCTGAACACCCGGTTCGGAACGGTCAATCAAGAAAAGGGCGCCGGTCTGTCGCTTGCCGGCGGTCCGCAGTCGCTTGGTTATTATTTCTCCTTCCAGGGGGTCAACGCTGAGGATTACCGGTCTCCTGACGCCGAGATCCTCCAATCCCGCTATACCCAAGCCAGCCTCCTCGGGAAAGTCCGGCACATGACGGAAAAAAGGGAGATCTCCGGGAGTTTCCTTTTGGCCAGGGGGCGCGACATCGGCAAGCCCAACCCGGACGGACCGGCCAAGCCGACCTGGTATCCCCAGGAGGACCAGAACCTTCTGCAGCTCCACTGGCTGGAGAAGAAAGTCTGGGGAGAAGGCGATCTCTCCTTCCATGTCTTTGCCAACCCCAACTTCCTGGAGACTCGGACGGACTCAGTGGCCTCTTATAAGACCAAGGAATCCTACGGCAAAACCGAGAGCACCGACTACGGCGTGCAGGTGTCTTTCGCCAGAATGATGGCCTCTCATTTCCGGCTCACGGCCGGGCTGGACGGGTACGGCCGGGCCGGCGCCGACGCCGTCAACACAGAAAAATTATTCAACCCTCGGGGAGAGGTGATCAAGACATTCGAGGAGCATCCCTACACGGGGGGCGAGAGGAGGGATTTCGGCTTTTTCATTTCCGGCGACTACAACCGGATTTCAGGTCTCGACCTCGTGGCCGGCCTCCGCTGGGATTCCCTGCGCAGCCGGGCGAACCCGGGCGGGGGTGCGGAAGTCAGCCGGTATGATGACCGGGCCCTGACGGGTTTCGCAGCGGCCTCAGTCAAACTTACTAACAAACTCGTTTTTTTTGCCAATGTTTCCCGGGCTTTCCGGGCGCCCGACCTGAACGAGCTGTTCTACTCGGGAATTACAGGTCGGGGGTATATCATCGCCAACCCCAACCTGATCGCGGAATCCAGCTTCAACCTGGACAGCGGCCTCAAATTCATCGGCCGACGCTTGTTTATCGGGCTGTATGGGTTTTCTTACCAGATCAAGGACATGATCGAGCGCTATCTGGTGGCGGCAAGAACCTACACGTACGAGAACATCGAGGAGGGGAGGATCCGAGGTCTCGAGCTGGAGTGGGAGTATTTTCCATGGACTGGATTCTGTCTGTTCGGGAACCTGGCCAGCCTTAACGGAAAAAGCCTGAAGACGGGCGCTCCCTTGAACGATATTCCGCCGCAGCGGCTGCACTTCGGAGGCCGGGCCTGGGTCGGCCGCATTTCTATTGAGCTTGAAGGGACCTGGAACACGGAAAAGTCCGATCCGGGGCCGGCCGAAATCTATATTCCGTCCTCTCGGTATGTCGATTTCCAAGTTTCCTACTTTTCCGGCCGGGCCTTTCAATTCTATTTCCTCGTCTCCAACGTTTTTAACGAGCTCTATCTGGCCAGGCCCGACCCGGAGTCGGTAGCTGAGCCCGGTCGAAATTTTCTCTTCGGCGTATCCTACTCTTTTTAAATCCCGCGGAGGCCGGAGATGTTTTCGGCCACCGCCGATTTCTCGGTCAGGTTTCTTAAGTCTTTGGAAAAATGCATATAAGGAATTGATTATACATAATTTATAGGATTCATCGGAAGCCTCGAGTCAACTCGGAGGGGAAGACCCCTTCCGACGTTCGGCCAATTTCATCGGCCTCTCTGCCTCCCCTTCTCGGGCGGGGCATGCAACCCCGCCCTTCGACCAAGGGGGCGGCTCCCCCTTGGAACCCTCTACGAGCGGCTCCCCGTGGCAAGCCACGGGGCATACTCGCCGCTCGTTAATCCGGCTGTGGCTAAAATGCGTCCGGGATGTGATGAACCCGGTAGCCCCGCCGGCCATCGGGAGAAAGAGCCAGGATGTCGAAGCGGCAGGGTATACCGCCGAGGTTGTTCAGCATCAGGTAAGCTTCGGCGAGCCGCCGGATCTGACGCTGCTTAAGGGGTGTGACGGATTCCTCCGGCGGGCAGAAATCAGGACTTCGCCGGGTTTTGACCTCGACAAAGACGAGGGTATCCCTGTCATAGGCGATGATGTCTATCTCTCCCTTTTGGAACCGGAACCCGCGGCAGACGAGGCTGAATTTTTTCTTTTTGAGGTAGGCGGCCGCCGCCTCCTCGCCCGACCTGCCGAGGGCATGGGCGTCGCTCATTCGGGCTTCTTCTGAAGGGGTACGGACTTCCAGCGGACTCCGTCCTTGGTATCTTCGAGTAGGATGCCCTCGGCGGCGAGCTCAACTCGGATTCTATCGGCCTCGCCGAAATTCTTTGCGGTCCTGGCCTTTTCCCTCAGCCTGATTTTTTCGAGCTGTTCAGGAGTCAAGCGGGGTCCCGTTTGATCCAGAGTTTCGTCCCCGCCCGCCGAAATAGTTACCTGATTAGAGATTTCTTCGGGCGGAGAAGTGGCTTCGACGCGGGGTCTGCCCGTGCTGACGCTAATTGTTTCGGCGACGCGGATCTCGAGGGATTTTCGCGTTGGGTTGATGATCCCAAGCACGGAGTCAAAAGAGCCCAGGAGGGCATCGATCTTTTCGGCATCCCCTTTCTTAAGCCTCGTCGCCCCGATCAAGATGTTGACTTTTTTGATCAGATTGAACAGGGCGGTCATGGCTTTGGAGGTATTGAGGTCGTCGCTCAGGCCGGCCTGGAACTTTCGTTCCGCCTCCTCGACGATCTTTCCGGCCGCCTCGGTCTCCCCCTCAGGAAACCGCCCATATCTTACTTCCCCCGCAAATTCATTGATCCGGTTGAGCGCCGTCTCCGCCTGGTCGAGTGCTTCAAACGTGAAGTTCAGCGTTTTCCGGTAGTGGGTGGAGAGGAGGAGGTAGCGGAGGGCGGCCGGGTTGTCTTTGATGTTCAGTATTTCCGGAATGCCGATCGTGTTTCCCCGGGACTTCGACATCTTCTCTCCGTCCCGAATGAGATGGTGGCAGTGGAGCCAATAGCGGACAAACTTTTTTCCTGAGGCTGCCTCCGATTGAGCGATCTCGTTCTCGTGATGGGGGAAGATATTGTCCACGCCGCCGCAATGGATATCGAACGTTTCTCCCAGGTACTTGGAGCTCATGGCCGAGCATTCGATGTGCCAGCCCGGACGGCCGGGTCCGATCTCGGCTTCCCAGAACGGTTCCCCCTCTTTTTTAGCCTTCCAGAGCACGAAGTCGTGGACGCTCTCCTTCTCATATTCGTCCACGTCCACCCGCTGGCCCGGCCGGAGCCCCTCGAGACTGATCTTGGAAAGCCGGCCATACTCCGGGAACTTAGCGATGCTGAAGTAATAGGAGCCGTCCTTCTGATAGGCATAGCCATTTTGGATGAGCTGCTTGACTATGGCCACCATCTCCGGGATGTGTTCGGTCGCCCGCGGGTAGACATCGGCCCTGACGATGTTCAGTGTGTCGATGTCCCTGAAAAAAGCGGCGATATACTTTTGAGTGTAGGTGTTCAGGTCGACGCCCTGGGAGTTGGCCCCCCGGATGGTCTTGTCGTCGATATCGGTGATGTTCATGATGTGGGTGACCTGGAAGCCCATAAGTATGAGAAATCTCTTGAGGAGATCTTCGAAAACATAAGCCCGGAAATTCCCCACGTGAGCGAAATCGTAGACTGTCGGACCGCACGTGTAGAGCTTGATCTTTCCGGGGCTCAGGGGTTCAAAGACCTCTTTTTTCCCGGTCAGCGTGTTAAAAAAGTAAATCACAGGAGAATACTAATAAGAACGTCCCGTCGAGTCAACATTTCTCAGGAAGACACTTGGTGAAAAATGCGGCAGACGATACGGACCAGGGTCTGTCCGGGGTTTCTCCGGGCGATTGACCGGGGCCACCCGTTTGTGTTATATTTCGATGTCTTAACGGAGGAGATTTGGCCCCGAGAATATGCCTCGGCATACGCCGTGAGGATAAAAATCCTTGGGAGCGGCGCGTGCCCCTGATTCCCGTCCACGCCCGGGAACTTCTCCGGCGGCTTCCGCTGGAGATCAAGATCCAGCCCTCTCCGATCCGCGTCTTTGCCGATGAGGATTTCCGGAGGGAAGGCGTCATCGTCTCCGAAGACCTCTCGTCCTGCTCTATCGTGCTGGCGGTCAAAGAAATCCCTGAGGATTTCTTCCGGGATGAGCGGGTTTATGCTTTTTTCTCCCATACGATCAAAGGCCAGCCCCACAATATGCCCATGTTGAAGCGGATGATCGAGCGCCGGGCCACTCTGCTCGATTATGAAAAGATCCTTGACGATAAGGGCCGCCGCCTGGTCTTCTTCGGCCGTCAGGCCGGATTGGCCGGGATGATCGATACGCTCTGGGCGCTCGGGCAGCGCCTCAGCCGGGAGGGGATAAATAGCCCGTTTGCGGGGATCCGCCAGACCATAGAATACGCGAGCCTGGTTGAGGCCAAGGAAGCGATCCAGAAGGTCGGCTGGGAGATCCATAATCATGGCCTGGACGGTTCTCTGGTTCCACTGGTCTTCGCCTTCTTGGGCTACGGCCACGTATCCCGGGGAGCCCAGGAGATCTTTGATCTTTTGCCCTTTGAGGAAGTCGCTCCGGGCCGGGTCAAAGACCTTTTCAAGAAGAAGCATTACTCGGCAAAAAAGGTCTATAAAACGGTCTTCAAGGAAGAGCATTTGGTCGTACCCAAGCCCGGCCGGCCGGGCTTCGACCTCCAGGACTATTATCGCAATCCCCCAAATTACCGGCCCGTTTTAGAGGGTTTTCTCCCCTACTTAACGGTCCTTGTCAACGCCATCTACTGGGCCCCGCAGTATCCGCGCTTTGTCACTAAAAAAGCCCTCCTCAAGTTGTGGGCCGGCCCCCGGGCCCCGAGGCTCCGGGTTGTCGGTGACATCACCTGCGACATCGACGGGAGCATGGAGTGCACGATCAAAAGCACTGAACCGGCCCATCCCGTGTTCACTTATGATGTCAGGAAAGACGAGGCCGTGGACGGCTTCGCCGGCAGGGGCCCGGCGGTGATGGCCGTGGATAACCTGCCGGCCGAGATCGCGCTCGAGTCCTCGATCTTTTTCAGCCAAACCCTGATGCCCTTCATCCCCGGCCTGGCCGGAGCGGATTTCCGGACCGAGTTCGACCGCTGCGGTCTACCTCCGGAGCTAAAGAGGGCGACCATTCTTTTCCGGGGAGAATTCACTCCGGACTATGCCTACATGCGCGAATTCATTTCACCCCAAAAAAGGAGTCATACATGAAGAAAGTCTTGATCCTGGGCGCAGGACTTGTCGCCCGGCCTCTGGTCAGGTACCTCCTCGACCAGCCGGATTTTCAGGTCGAAGTGGCCAGCCGGACGGTGAGCAAAGCGGTAAAGCTCATCGCAGGCCATCCCCGGGGCGTAGCTAAGGAGCTCAACCTGAAGAGCGAAGAGGCGCTGAAGAAGGAGGTGGCCGGCGCCGACCTGGTCATCAGCATGGTCCCTTATGCTTTCCACCCGAAGGTAGCCGAACTCTGCATCGCCCATAAGAAGCAGATGGTCACTACGTCTTATGTGAGCGACGCCATGAAGAAGCTTGACGCCGACGCCCGAAAGGCCGGCATCATCATCCTCAACGAATTGGGCCTCGACCCCGGCATCGACCACATGGAGGCGATGCGGGTGATCCATGAGATCCACCAAAAGGGCGGCAAGCTCAACGGCTTCATCTCCTTCTGCGGCGGACTGCCCGCTCTTGAGACCAACAATAATCCCTTCGGCTATAAGTTCTCCTGGAGCCCCACGGGCGTCCTCCTGGCCGGCAAGAACTCCGCCCAGTACCTGGAGGATGGGAAAGAGGTCCTTATCCCCTCCGAAAAGCTGTTCGAGAGCTATTCGCTCCGAACGATCGAAGGGCTCGGTGTCTTCGAAGGTTATCCCAACCGGAACTCCCTTCCCTATATCGAGCTCTACGGAGTGCCCGAGACAAAAACCATGCTGCGCGGAACCTTGCGCTATCTCGGCTGGTGCGAGACCGTCCGGATAATGGTGCGTCTCAATGTTCTGGACCAGGAAGAAAAGGACTGGACGGGCCTGACCTTCGCCGACTTCTTGCGCAAGCAGATAGGCACCCGGGCCAAGGACATCAAGAAAACGGTCTCTGAACGGCTGGGGATCCCCCCAGGGCTGGCCATCCTCCGCCGCCTCGAGTGGCTGGGCCTCTTCAGCGACGAGCCGCTTCCGGTCCAAAAGGGCTCGGCCCTGGATATCATAAGCGCCCGAATGACGGCCAAGCTGGCCTACCTGCCCGGAGAGAGGGACATGATCGTGCTCCAGCACGAGTTCTTTGCCTCCTACCCCAAAGCCGGCAAGGAGAAGATCGTTTCGACTCTGATCGATTACGGCATCCCCGGCGGCGATTCCTCGATGTCCAGGACAGTGGGCCTGCCGCCCGCGATCGGCACGAAGCTTATCCTCGAGGGAAAGATCAGGGAGACCGGAGTCCATATTCCGGTCCGCCCGGAGATCTACCTGCCGATCCTGGCCGAGCTGAAGACACTCAACATCGCCTTCAAAGAAAAAAGGGAAAAGCTTTAAGCGCAGATTCAAGGCGCTAAAAATCGGCCTCAGAGGAGGCAAATATGGTCAGACGACCGGCCGTGGCCGGGCGTTTCTATCCCAAAAAGGCCGGGGAGTTGAAGTCGATGATCAAAGGGATGGTTGATCCTCGGGCTAAGAAAGAGAAAGCCAGGGCGGTCGTCTCGCCTCATGCCGGTTTGATCTATTCCGGGCCCGTGGCGGGAGCTGTTTATTCCTCCGTTTTTTTGCCGGAGCGGTTGGTGATCCTGGGCCCCAGCCATCGTGGCCAACGGTCGGTCTTCGCGATCATGAAGACGGGGGCCTGGCAGACGCCCCTGGGCGATGTCCCGGTCGACCCCGAGCTGGCCGAATCGCTTCTTCGACGTTCCGCTTTGATCAGGATTGAAGAGAGCGCTCATGAGGAGGAGCATTCCCTCGAAGTCCAGCTTCCCTTCATCCAATTCCTGAGCCAGGCATTCTCCATCGTTCCGCTCTGTGTCTCCCCGGCCGCGGATTACGCCGCTCTGGAGGAGCTGGCGAGGGCCATAGCAGAGGCGATCCGCGAGTCCGGAACGGATGTTCTCATCGTGGCCTCGACCGATATGAGCCATTATGTCAGCCGGGAAACGGCCAGAAAAAAGGACTTTCTGGCTATCGAGCGGATCCAGGCCCTCGACGCCCGGGGACTTTACGATGTGGTCCAGCAAGAGGATATCAGCATGTGCGGTTTCCAGCCGACGACGGCGGCTATCCTGGCGGCCAAGGAGCTGGGCGCCGGCCGGGCCGACCTCATCCGCTATATGACCTCCGGGGAGATTTCCGGCGATTTCGATCAGGTCGTCGGGTATGCCGGGCTGCGCCTGGTCTGATTGAATTTTTTCCCCCTTAATGCTATAAAAAAGCCTCGAGCTCTGATGACCCGGAATATCATCCTTAGAAACAAAGACAGGGTGGTCCTGAACGCCATCGTCGAAAACTACCTCAAATACGGCCAGCCCGTAAGTTCGGGTGCCGTCGTAGAGAAGAGGGCTCTGCCGGATTCACCCGCCACCATCCGGAACATCATGGTCAAGCTCGAGCAGATGGGGTACCTCGTCCAGCCCCATACCTCGTCCGGACGCGTGCCGACGGACAAAGGGCTGAGGTTCTATGTCAACAGTCTGTTCGATGAAACCCTGTTCTCGGATGACCTTCCTGTTCTTGATTCACCCCCTTTATCTCTGGAGAAGGGAGACTTTGCTTCGTTTCTCACCCCGATCACCCGACTCTTGGCCGAGCAATCCGATAACCTCGGATTCGTGATCTCGCCGCGCATCTCCAAGATGAACTTCCACCACCTCCGGATCATCAAGGTTTCCGAAGAGAAGGTCATGATCATCCTGATGACCACTTTCAACCTCGTCCTCACGGAGATCGTCGAGACTCATCATCATTTCACCCAACTGGAGCTGGATAAGGCGTCTCAGTACTTGAACCAGCATTTCCGGGGAAGAAACCTGACCTTCGTGCGTGACTACCTGCTTAAAGAGCTCCCCCGCTACAGGCTGAGCTATGAAAACGAGGTCAATAAGCTGACTGCATTGCTTCAGGATTACATCCTCGAGGAGGAGAAAGAGAGCCAGATCTTTCTCCAGGGCACATCCCGGCTGCTCGGCAAGGCCGACCTGTTCAACATGGACCGGCTGAGAACACTCTTCCAGGATTTCGAGGAGAAGGTAAAGCTGGCCAAGCTTATCTCCGATTTCATCAGCCTGGAGCGTGTCAAGGTCCTGATCGGAGCGGAATCGAACATCCCGGATATCTCCGATTGCGCCCTGGTCCTCTCTCATTACGGGTATAACAATCAGGTCCTCGGCACCCTGGGGATAATCGGACCGAAGAGGATCCCTTACCGGAGGATCATCCCCTTGGTCGACCGCGTAGCCAAGAAGCTCAGCCAAACGATCAGCCAAAGCCAATAAAAAGAGGTTCATCATGCCGCCAGATGATTTCGAAGAGGACAGCAAAAAGAAGGCCGAGCCCGCCGGGGAGATCGACGGCCTCGAAGAGAACGCCGACGAGGTCGAATACGAACCCATCGAAAAACCGGAACCGGCGGCTGAAAAAGAAGAAAAAACCGGCCTCCGCCCCCTTGGCGAAGAAGACAAAAGGCTCAGGTCCAGGCTCAAGAAAAAGGAAGCCGAATTCAAGGCGCTCAGGAAGGACCTGGACGAGCTCAGGGACAGGTACTTGAGGAATCTGGCCGAGATGGAGAACCTGCGCAAACGGTTCGAACGGGAGCGGGCGGACTACCTTCAGTATTCGCTGAACGAGCTCCTCCGGGAGATGCTCGTCGTCCTGGACAACTTTGAAAGGGCTTTGAAAACCCGGGACCAAGCGGACGTCCGGAGCTTCTGGGAGGGAGTGGAGCTGATCTACCGCCAATACCTCGACCTGATGAAGAAGAAAGGCGTCCGGCCGATCGACGTCACTGCAAGGAAATTCGATCCCACTATCCACCAGGCCGTCCTTACGGAGGAGTCAGACGAGGTCGAGGAGCCCGAGGTTGCCGAGGAACTGCAGCGCGGCTACCTGATCAACGACAGGCTGCTTCGTCCCTCTATGGTCAAAGTCAGGCTGCCTAGAAAGAGAGAGGAACAATGAGCCGGGTCATCGGCATCGACCTGGGGACGACCTTCTCCTGCATCGCCCACCTGGAAGGGGAGAAGCCGGTCGTTATCCGCAACCTGGAGGGCCAAAACACCACACCCTCAGTCGTCAGCTTCACTTCCTCCGGGGAGCGCCTGGTCGGAAACCTCGCCCAGCGTCAGGCCATCACGAATCCCGAAAAGACCATCTTCGCCGTGAAGCGGCTCATCGGAAGGAAATTCGATTCTCCCGAGGTCCGCGCCGCCCGGACGAAAATGCCCTATGAGCTCGGCCCCGCTCCGAACGGGGATGTGGTTGTCGTCGTCGACGGACACGAGATCACTCCCCAGGAAGTTTCGAGCATGATCCTGGGATATCTCAAGCAGTGCGCCGAAGCCTTTTTCGGTGAGCCGGTCAAGGAAGCCGTTATCACCGTGCCGGCCCATTTCAACGACCATCAAAGGCAGGCCACCAAGGATGCTGCCCGGATCGCCGGGCTTGATGTCCTCCGGGTGCTAAACGAGCCCACGGCGGCCAGCCTGGCCTACGGGCTCGACTCCCGCGCCAACGCGACCGTGGCCGTTTTCGATATGGGCGGCGGCACGTTCGACATCACCATACTCGAAATCCAGGACGGAGTGTTTCACGTCCTGTCCACGAACGGCGATTCCTATCTGGGGGGAGAAGATTTCGACAACCGCATCGTCGAATGGCTGATCGAGGAGTCCAAGAAGGAGAACGGCGTCGACCTTTTCCAGGACAAGCTGGCGCTGCAGAGGATCAAGGAGGCGGCCGAGCGGGCGAAGCGGGATCTCTCTTTCACCTTGGAAAGCGATATCAACCTGCCCTTCATCTCTTCATCCGGAGCCGGGTCTCATCACATCAATAAGAAGCTGACCCGGCGGCGGCTCGAAGAATTGACCGGCGACCTGGTCCAGAACACGGTCCCTTTGATAGAGAGGGCTTTGGCGGATGCTCACCTGGAGCCTAAGGGAGTCCAGGAGATCCTGTTGGTCGGTGGCCAGACCCGGATGCCCCTTGTCCGCAAGACGATCGCCGACTTCTTCCGCCGCGGAGCGCGCGAGGATATCAACCCCGATGAGATCGTGGCCATGGGCGCCGCCGTCCAGTCGGCCATCCTAAAGGGCCGGCAGACCGAACTCGTTCTGTTGCTCGACGTCACCCCTTTTTCGCTGGGGATCGAGACGGAGAACGACACATTCCAAAGGATCATCGAGCGGAACACCACCGTCCCGACTCGCAAGACGATGCCCTTCACAACCGTCGAGAACGAACAGGCCCGAGTGACCGTCCATGTTCTCCAGGGAGAGTACCTCCAGGCTTCAAAGAACAGGTCCCTGGCCCGGTTCGACCTGATCGGGATCCAGCCGGCGCCGGCCGGCATTCCCCAGATCGATGTCACTTTTGAAATCGATGCCGATGGCCTTCTCAAGGTTTCGGCCAGCGATGTCGTGACCGGGATGAACCAGGAGGTTCAGGTCCGGCCCTCGGCCGGTCTCAGCCGGGGAGAGGTGGAGGCCATCATCGAAAAGAACCGGATGCGTCCCTAGCCCCGACGAGCGCCCATGATGAAGCGAGATTATTATGAAGTTCTCGGGGTCGCCCGGACCGCGCCCGCCGATGAGATCAAGCGGGCCTATAGGCAGATGGCCCTGAAGTACCACCCGGACCGCAACCCCGGAAACGGGGGAGCAGAGGAAAAATTCAAGGAAGCGGCCGAAGCCTACAGCGTGCTGGGAGACCCGGAAAAGAGGACAACCTATGATCGTTTCGGGTTTGACGGCCTGAGGGGAGAGGGCTTTTCGGGATTTTCCGGGTTTGATGCATCCATCTTCGGGGATTTTGAGGATATTTTGGGGAGCCTGTTTGGTTTTGGAGACGTCTTTGGGACCCGGAGCCGCCGGAGGCCTTCCCCTCAGCGGGGGAGAGACTTGGCCCTTGAGATCGAGGTCAGCCTGGAGGAGGCCGCCTCCGGGGTGGAGAAGGAAATCAGCCTCAGCCGGGCTGATCACTGCCCCGAATGCCGTGGCTCGGGGCTCGCCCCGGGGACAAAGAAGGCCGAGTGTCCAACCTGCGGGGGTCGGGGACAGTTGCGTTACCAACAGGGTTTTTTCGCCGTTTCCCGGACCTGCTCCCACTGCCATGGGGCTGGCGAGGTCATCCCATCGCCCTGCCGGAATTGTCATGGTTCCGGACGGGTCAAACAAAAGCAAAAGATTTCGGTCCGGGTCCCGGCGGGAGTTGCAGAGGGGAGCCGCCTGCGGATCGGAGGACAGGGGGAGGCGGGAGAGGCCGGGGCCAGCCCGGGAGATCTCTACGTCATGATCCGGGTCGCCAAGCATCGCTTTTTTGAGAGGGAGGAGAACCACCTGTTTTGCCAGGTCTCGATCTCTTTTTCGCAGGCGGCGCTGGGAGCGACGATCGAGATTCCCGGGCTCGATCAGGAATCTGAGATTCTCAAGGTCCCGGCAGGCACCCAGCCGGGAGCGGTGTTCAGGCTAAAAGGCCGTGGGATAAAAGACTTGTCCAGCCATAGGCGGGGCGATATGTTTGTGAAGGTGCAAGTAAAGACACCGGAGAATCCGAACAAGGAGGAGAAGGCTCTTCTGCGCCGGTTGTCCGAACTCCGGGGCGAGGACCTGGACAACGTCGACCGGAGCGTCGTTGAAAAACTAAGAAATTTCACCCATTAGAGCAGGGATTGACTTCCAACCACTTTCTCGTCAAGCCGAAGAACCTGCACCCGCCGTATGCCTCGCTCGAAGATGAAGAACACTATCATTTAAGCCATGTCCTGAGGATGGGGCCGGGTGAGAGGGTCTGGTTGTTGGACGAGCAGGGGAACTCTTATCAGGCTGAGGTGACCGAAGTGGGCCGGCGGCAGACGCGGCTCCTCCTCCTCGATAAAAAGGAGGGGCCGGCCGCTCGGCTGCGGCTTGTCCTCGCACAGGCCCTGCTCAAATCAAAGAATATGGACCTGGTCATCCAGAAGGCTACGGAGCTGGGAGTGGACGTCATCGTCCCCATTGAAGCTGCCCGGTGCGTGGTCAGGCTCGGGGAGAAAGAAACCTCCAAGCTGGAAAGATGGCGAAAAATTGCGCGGGAAGCGACCAAGCAGAGCCGGCGTTTGGATATCCCATCCCTCCAGCCGCCGCAACCGTTTTATTCCTTCCTCGGAGCCCGGGAAGAGCCGAAAAGGCTCATCCTTTGCCAGAACGGCGGGGTCCTTCTGCGGGATATGCTGGCTTCGGGACCTGGTCAGCCGGAGGGCGGGGAGTTTCCTGCCGTCGTTGTCCTCGTCGGCCCAGAAGGAGGATGGACCGGGGAAGAAGAGGAGCAGGCTGTCGGGAGAGGCTTTGAAGCAGTTAGCCTGGGAGACCGCGTTCTGAGGTCCGAGACCGCAGCCCTTGCGGTTTTAGCCGCGATTTCGATTTTCTGGGGTTCTTGAGTATGTTTCTTCAGGGACAAAAGGTCGGCAAGTACGAGATCATCCGCTCCCTGGGAAGCGGGGGCTTCGGGTCTGTTTATCTGGCCCGGGATACCTGGCTGGATATCAAGGTAGCCATCAAAGTTCCTCATAAGCAATCGGCCGAACTCTTCAAACTGCTCAAAGAGCCGCGCCTCCAGGCCGCGCTCAACCACCCCAATATCGTTCGCATGATCGCCGCGGAGAAAGAGAACCGGATATTTTTTATGGTCATGGAATATGTTAAGGGAAAGACCCTGGAGAAACTCCTGGAAAAAGAGAAGGTCCTGGATTGCGATCGGGCCATCGATTTCATCAAGCAGATCGGCCACGGCGTCGACCATGCCCATAAGAACAAAATTATCCATCGGGACCTGCGGCCTTCCAACATCATGGTCTCCGAGGATGGGACGGCCAAGATAACGGATTTCGGGACTTCGGCCTGGTTGAATAACATTCCTTACGCCTCGACTCGGATCGGCAGCCCGCCGTACATGGCCCCTGAGCAGTTCCTGGGCAAAGCGAGCTATCAGTCGGATATCTACTCCTTGGGCTGCATCTTTTATGAGATGATCATCGGCCGGCCTCCCATTTTCGACCCGGACCCGTTTAAAATCCTGGAAAAGGCGCAAGAGGGGAGGATAACCCCGCCCCGGCTCCGCAACAGCCGGATCCCCCGCGACCTCGATGAGATCATCATGAAGTGTCTGGCCTCAAGGGTCGAGGACCGCTACCAGAGAATGGCGGAGTTCCTTCATGCTCTGGCCCTGCTGAAGAAGAAGGAAGAAAAAACGACCGAGCTCGAAGATATGCTCAGCCGCATTCGGGCCAGGGAGAAGACCAAGAGCGAGCTCTGCTGGAACTGCCGTCGTCCTCTCCCCATCAAGAGCCGCCATTGCCCCCATTGTGGTGAGACAATCTAACCCCTAGGGGCGATTGACTTTGGAAGCGGGCTTCGGATAACATGAATTGGGTTACGCAGATGTTCCAGAGCGGTGAAAATAGGGACCTGCCTCATTTTCCGAGAAGTTTAAGATGAGCCCCTTCAAAGAGGATGGAAAGGTCTGGATGAACGGCCGGCTGGTGCCCTGGAAGGATGCCCACATCCACTTGGCCTCTCACGCTTGGTCGAGGAGACCATCCCGCGGGAGCTTCTCTACATCGCCGATGAAGTCTTCTTCACCGGTTCCGCAGCGGAGATCACGCCCATCCGCTCGATCGACAAGATCACGATCGGCGCCGGGAGGCGCGGCCCGGTTGTCAAAAGACTTCAGGAGGCGTTCTTTGCCTACGTCAACGGCAGAAGGGACGATACCTATCATTGGCTGACATTTATTTAAACGAGGTGGAGCATGGAAGTCGACGAACTATTGAAAGTGGCGATCGAAAGGGATGCCTCCGACCTTCATCTCAAGGCCGGCAACCATCCCATCATCCGGGTTCACGGGACACTCATTCCCCTGACCGGTTTTCCCCGGCTGACCTCCAAAGACACGCAGGAGCTGGGCGACCAGCTGATGACGGATTACCAGAAGGTCCGGCTCAAAGAGGATTTTGATATAGACCTGGCCTACAGTCTGCCCGGCTTCGGCCGGTTCCGGGGGAGTATCTTCCAGCAGCGAGGCTCGACCGCGGTCGCCCTCCGGATCATTCCCTTGGAGGTCAAGACAATCCGGCAGCTCCTTCTCCCGGAGGTGTTGGAGAAGATCTCTCTACTTCAGCGGGGACTGGTCCTCGTGACCGGGACGACCGGAAGCGGCAAGACCACGACGCTGGCGGCTATGCTCGATTACATCAACACGCATCGCCGGGAAAACATCCTCACCATCGAGGACCCGATCGAATACCTCCACAAAGATAAGAAGAGCACGATCAGCCAGAGAGAGGTGGGGATGGATGTGTCCAGCTTTTCCCGGGGCCTGCGGGCGACGTTGCGCGAGGACCCGGACATCATCCTGGTTGGAGAGATGCGTGACCTGGACACGGTTGAGACAGCCATCCTGGCGGCCGAAACGGGGCACCTTGTTTTCAGCACCCTGCACACCCTGGACGCGCCCGAGAGCATCAACCGCATTGTCTCCGTCTTTGCGCCCCATCACCAGAGACAGGTAAGGCTCCAGCTGGGAAGCATCCTTAAAGCCGTGATTTCTCAAAGGTTGGTGCCGCGGATGGACGGACAGGGCCGGGTGCCCGCCGTCGAAGTGATGATCAGCACGCCCTACATCCAGGAATGCATCCAGGACAAGGAGAAAACCGGCCTCGTCCGCGATGCCATCGCCGCCGGCGTCTCCCAGTACGGAATGCAGACCTTCGATCAGTCCATCTTCCAGCTCTACCGGGACGGGTATATCTCCTTTGAACAAGGGCTGCGCTACTCCACGAATCCCGATAACTTCAAGCTCCGGGTCATGGGCATTCAGTCCACCTTGGACATCGCCCTAGAGGAGATGGAGCATGGGATGAGCAAAGTGGAGAGAGAGGCGACGGAGGTCCCTGAAGAAGAGACCCCATGAGATCGCCGGAGATCCGGGAGGGTTTCCTCGACTTCTTCTCCCGGAAAAACCATAAGATCGTCCCCAGCTCATCGCTCCTTCCCAAAGACGATCCTTCCATCCTGTTCGCCAACGCCGGGATGAACCAGTTCAAGAATATCTTCCTCGGACTGGAGAAGAGGAGCTATAGGCGGGCCGCCTCGGCTCAGAAATGCCTCCGTGTTTCGGGCAAGCACAATGACCTGGACCAGGTGGGGCGGACGAGCAAACACCATACTTTTTTTGAGATGCTGGGGAATTTTTCCTTCGGCGACTATTTTAAAGAGGAAGCCGTCGCCATGTCCTGGGAGCTCGTCACGGAGGTCTTCCAACTCCCCGCCGGCCGGCTCTACGCAACGATCTATGAGGATGACGAGGAAGCCTACCGGATCTGGCGGCAGGGCATTGGTTTGCCGCCGGAGAGAATTTTCCGCTTCGGCAAGAAAGATAATTTCTGGACCATGGGCGAGACAGGACCATGCGGGCCGTGCTCCGAGATTCACTACGATGCCGTGCCCGACCTGGAGGAGGGCGACCCCTATGGGCTGATCGAGAAGGGGAGCGACCGGTTCGTCGAACTCTGGAACCTGGTTTTTATGCAGTTCTTCCAAGACGAAAAGGGGATTTTGCACCCCCTCCCTTCGCCCTCCATCGATACGGGCATGGGGCTCGAGCGGACGGCCGCCGCCCTGCAGAAAAAAAGGAGCAACTTCGACACCGACCTTTTCAAGCCTTTGATCGCCCGGGTTTGCGACCTGTCGCAGAGGGAATATCCCGCCGACGAGGAGGGGGATATCTCCGTGCGGATCATCGCCGATCACATCAGGGCCATCACTTTCTTGATCGGCGACGGCATCATGCCGTCGAACCTTGGGCGCGGCTATGTGCTGCGTCGTCTGATCCGTCGGGCCTTCAGGCACGGCAACATATTGGGGATTGAAAAGCCTTTCCTTCACCAACTGGTCGGCAGCGTGGCTGATATCATGAAAGACGCCTATCCGGAACTGCTGACCTCGGTCCACTATATCGCCCGACTCTGCCTTTCCGAGGAGGAGAGGTTCGCCCTGACCTTGTCTTCAGGGATCCGCTATTTCGAGCAGTTCGTCGAGGAGGCCAGGGGTGCCGGCCGCACGGTCCTGGGCGGGCCCGATATCTTCAGGCTTTATGATACGTTCGGGTTCCCTCTCGACCTGTCCATGGAACTGGCACGGGAGAAGGGCCTGAGTGTCGACGAGGAGGGGTTCCAGGCCGAGCTGGAGAAGCAGAAAGACAAGGCGCGCTCCTCCTGGAAGGGGGACGCCCAATCCGAAGAGCGCCGGGCTTATAAGGGTATGAAGGCGCTCAAGGTCGCCGGCCGGAGCCATGAAACTGAACGCATCGAGGAGGCCAAGGTGCTGGCTATCATCAAGGGCGGCCAGGAAGCCGGCTCGCTGCGGGCGGGGGAAAGGGGCCAGGTCGTTCTGGATGTGACCCCTTTCTACGCCGAAGCGGGAGGCCAGGTCGGGGACACCGGCCGCCTCAAGAGTTCCCATTTCTCCGGGCTCGTCCATGGCGCCTCTTTTCCGATCCCGGACCTTATCGCCCACGAGGTGGAAGCCCTCAGCGGTGAGCTTCGGGTCGGTGACCGGGTCGAGGCCGCCGTTGATTCTGCAAGGCGGGAGGCTATCCGCCACAACCATTCCGCCACTCATCTCCTCCACGCTTCTCTTCGCCAGATCCTCGGCGACCATGTTAAACAGTCCGGCTCTCTCGTGACGGCGGAACGCCTGCGCTTCGATTTCACCCATTTCTCTCCGCTCAGCCGGATGGAGATCCGGGAGATCGAAGAGCTCGTCAACCGGAAGATCCAGGAAAACCTGCCTGTGGAAACCCGGCTGACGACCTTCGAGGAGGGAGTGAAAGAAGGGGCGATGGCCATTTTCGAGGAGAAGTACGGCGACGAGGTCCGCC
>CAYGXD010000042.1:0-24784 GCA_964353705.1 uncultured Eubacteriales bacterium
CAACTCGGAGGGGAAGACCCCTTCCGACGTTCGGCCAATTTCATCGGCCTCTCTGAGGCCTTTTCGGAGACGCCCAGCCTTAAACCCCTTGATTGCTCAAGGGGCAGGGGGTTTAATGCTGTTCATTCAGATTCTTGGAGGGTGTCTCCGCAGATAATATAAGTCGGGCGGGGCATGAAACCCCGCCCTTCGACCAAGGGGGCGGCTCCCCCTTGGAACCCTCTCTGAGCGGCTCCCCGCGGCAAGCTACGGGCCATATTCGCCGCTCGTCAAGTTGAGGGTCAGAAGGGCGTCATCAGTCCCGGACGATGAAAAAGTCCGTTTTTTTGCCGGCCGCCGAGGAGAGCCTAGACCTGGCTTCCTCCGCTTGCTCCTTGGTTATATACCCTCCAATACGAACCCGGAAGACGGGCTTCTTGTCCGTCGCCTGGGGATCCATGACCACGACCGGATAGCCCAGCTTGCGGAATCTCTGGGCAGTTTCCTGGGCCGCCTGTCTCTCGGCGAGGGCTCCGACTTGGACATAGAAGAGGTTTTTCGATTCGGTCGCCGCCGGCCGGCCAGATCCAGCCGGGGCAACGGGTTCCTCCGCCTTAGGCTCAACTGGGGGTTTGGCCTCAGGTTTCTTGGGAATGAAGCTCGTCTTGACCGGGTTTGATTCTGTCTGGGCGGGGGCCTGTTTTTCAGCCGTTTCAGCAGCCGGCTCCCGGTCCGGTTTCACTTGGGGAAGGGAGACAATTTTTTCTTTAATCTGTTCCGGTTCCTTTGGCGCGATGACGTTTGCCTTTTGGGCGGCCTGAATTTGTTTCTTGCCGACCGAAACGCCCAGGAGAAAAATCACTACGCCGATAGCCAGGATACCCAAGAAAATGATGGCCAGCTGGGTGCTGGAAACCTGGATTTCGCGGAACTCTCGGCTTTTCATCACGATTTGTCCGCTCTTGGCTTATCGACCGCGAACGATCGCAGGAACTCTATTGGGAGAGGGAAGATAATGGTTGAATTCTTTTCCGTGGCGATCTCGGTCAGGGTCTGCAGAAAACGCAGCTGCAACGTCTGGGGGTTCTGGGAGATGATGTCGGCGGCCTCGGTCAGCTTGCCCGCCGCCTGGAATTCGCCGTCGGCATGGATGACCTTAGCCCGGCGCTCTCTTTCGGCCTCGGCCTGCTTGGCGATGGCACGGACCATCGTTTCCGGAAGGTCCACGTGCTTTGTCTCGACGAGCTGGACCTTAATCCCCCAGGGATCGGTGTGTTTATCCAAAATCTCCTGGAGATGGGCGTTCAGTTTCTCGCGCTTGGAAAGGAGGTCATCGAGTTCGACCTCGCCGAGCACGCTGCGCAAGGTCGTCTGGGCGAGCTGCGAAGTGGCATAGAGAAAGTCCTGGACCTCGATGATAGCCTTGAGAGGTTCCATGACCCGGAAGTAGACGACGGCGTTCACCTTAACGGATACGTTATCCTTGGTGATGACATCCTGGGGAGGGATATCCAATGTGACCAGCCTCAGGCTTACCCTGAGCAGGCGGTCGATCGGCGCGAAGACAAAGATCAGGCCCGGTCCCTTAGGTTGGGGGAGGACCCGGCCCAGGCGGAAGATGACGCCGCGCTCGTATTCGCGGAGGACCTTGAGGCAATTCAACAGATAAAGGACGATGACGCCGATGATTATGATCGGAACGGAAATCATAGGAACCTCCTTGTTCTCTATCCGGCCCCGCCGGCCGTGCCAAAAGTGCTGCCGGCGGGCCTAAATCTACAATTTGTCGACCCGGATCTTGAGAGAATCCAGGACCCGGATTACCTTAACCTTGCTTCCCCGGGCGACCGGTTCGGCGGCTTCGGCGTTCCAGAGCTCGCCGTGAACGAAGACCTTGCCTTCGGGGCTGAGGTCGGTTTGAGCCGTCCCGATCTCCCCGATCAACCCTTCTTTTCCCGTATAAGCTTTTCTCGAATGAGCCCGGACAACCAGAAGCAGGAGGAACAGGAAGATCAGGGAAAGGCCCACAGCCAACGGAATGATTATTTTCAGGCTCGGCTGCAATTCGGGAACCGGGGAATCGATGAGCATGACGGATCCGATGACCATGGCGATGACTCCTCCTACGCCGAGTACACCAAAACTCTGGACCTTGACCTCGAGGACGAACAGACCGATGGCCAGGAGGATCAGGAGCAAGGCCACATAATTGATCGGCAGGATCTGGAATGAGAAGATGGCCAGGAGCAAGCTGATCCCTCCCAGGACGCCGGGGAGGATAGCGCCCGGGTGAGCGAATTCGAAATAGAGCCCGAGGAGGCCGAGCATTAGAAGGATGTAGGCCAGGTTGGGGTTGGATATCGTGAGCAAGAATTTCTGCCTGGCCGACATCGGGACGTCGATGACCTCCTCGCCCTTGAGCCTCAGCTCCATCGCTTCTCCATCGAATCTCCGGACGGTTCGGCCGTCGAAGTGGGCGATTATTTCCTCCGTCGTTCCGGCCACCAAATCGATAAGCCCCTTTTCCAGGGCTTCCTTTTCGGTGTAGGAAAGACTCTTTCGAACGGCATCTTCGGCGGCCTGGACATTGCGGCCGCGCTTTTCGGCCAGGCTTTTCATATAGGAGGCGGCATCGTGGGTGACCTTCTCTTCCATGGTTTCATCCATGGCCTGTCCCGTGATGGAGATGCCCACGGGATGGGCGGCTCCCGTGTTTGTCCCGGGAGCCATGACGAAGAGGTCGGAGGCGATCCCGATGTAGAATCCGGCCGAGGCCGCCCGAGCCCCTCCGGGCCCCACATAAGTCATGACCGGGACGGGCGAGGACAGTATCTTCGTGATGATTTCCCGCATCGCCGTGTCGAGTCCGCCGGGAGTATTCAGGACGATGATCAGCAGGCTGGCCTTGTCCTCTGCGGCCTTGTCGATCGTGCGCGTGATGTACTCGGAGGTGATGGGATGCACGGGGGCGTCGACGGTAATCCTGTAAATGGCGGCGCGGGCGGGAAGGAGGAGAAGGAAGAGAAGCGCGGGGAGACGGAAGATCCGTTTCATATTGATTTCATTATAGGTACTGGGGGAAATCAAGTCAACAAGACGGCTTGACATTTTGGGGTTGTTCCATTAATTATTATCTCTCGTCCATCGGGACCTAAGGAGATTCAGATGATCAAGAATGATATCGCCCTTGCCATCGAGAGGAACTCGGAGTTCAACAGGGCCAAATCGTTGCTCATCGTGGAATCCATCCTGAAGTCCTTGAAAGGGGCGCTGGAGAAGAACCAGAAGGTCGAGATCCGGGGCTTCGGAAGCTTCCGGGTGGTTGACAAGAAAACGGGCTATGGACGAGACATCCGGAGGCAAAAACAGATCAAGATAGAAAAGGGAAAGCGGATCAAATTCCGCTCCGGCCAGGAACTGAAAAATACGCTGGTCAAGAAATAGGCGGGTGGTGCGAAGAACTCGGTCGCTGCGCACCCGCCCGGATAGCCCGGGGTCGTTGCGACCCCCGTCCTCGGGCCTGAGGACATACTCCCTCCGCTCCCGGGATAGCCGCGTTGGGGTCGGAGACTTTGCCACGACTTTTCAACCGGAAACCGGCCTGCCTGGCTTCATTGACAGCCTTCCTAAAATTCTGGCGGCTAAAGAATTCAAATCTTTTCTCGGCCTCCTGCGAACGGCTCGTTCGAAGCGAAAGCCTATTCTCATGGGCCTGGGCGCCCACGTCATCAAAGTGGGATTGAGCCCGGTCCTCATCCGCCTTATGGAAGACGGCTGGGTGGGCGGAATCGCCCTTAACGGAGCGGGAATCATCCACGACTTCGAGATCGCTTACTGCGGCCGGACGTCGGAGGATGTGGCCGTCCAGATCAAAGAAGGGAAGTTCGGGATGGCCCGGGAGACCGGCGAGCGGCTGAATGCCGCGATAAGGCAGGGGGCGAGGAAGGGAGTGGGATTAGGCGCTGCGGTCGGAGGAATGATCGCGGGTTCCCGGTTGCCCTTCAAGAACGTCAGCTTGCTGGCGGCCGCTTACAAACTGGGCATTCCGGTCACCGTCCACGTCGCTATCGGAACCGACACGATCCACTTTCATCCCGGATCGAGCGGCGCGGCTCTGGGCCGGACATCGCTGGCCGATTTTTTCCTGTTCTGTTCTCTTCTGGAGAAGCTGGAAGGAGGGGGAATCTACATCAATATCGGCTCGGCCGTGGTGCTTCCGGAAGTCTTCCTCAAAGCCCTGAGCTTTGTGCGGAATCGGGGGATCCGCCTGGAGCACTTTTCCACGGCTGTATTTGATTTCCGGCACCACTACCGCCCGGACCAAAATGTCGTGCGCCGGGCCGTCGGAAAGAAAGGAAGAGGGTTTTATTTCATCGGCCATCACGAGATCATGATCCCGCTCTTGGCGGCTGCGCTCGCCGCCGGACCCTAGTGTGAGACGCACCACGAGGACGCCTTTTTTCTAACCGGACTTGCTTTTCCCTGAAATCCCCCAACAGGCTATGGTAAAGCCGCTCGGCCTGGGCCCTGGTCTCAGCAACGGTCCCGGAGGTGTCGATGAGATAGTCGGCGTGTCTGATCTTCTCGGCCGATCGCATCTGGCTCCTGATTTTTGCCCAGGCTCCGTTCCGGCTGATCCGGTCCCTCTTCATCATTCGTTCGACCTGCATTTGCTCGGGACAATAAGCAAGGACAATCTTGTCAAAGAAAGGAGCGAAGCCCGACTCGATGGTGAGCGCCGCCTCGGATACGAAAATCTTGGGACTGCCCAGCCGCTCCAGTTTCCGGACAGCCTGCTTTTTCTTCTCCAGGACGAGAGGATGGAGAAGCCGGTTCAGAAACCGCCTGTCTGCTTCGGACGAAAAAACAATCCCCCCCAACTTCTTGCGGTTGACTTTTTGATCGGGGTCGAGGATACCTTTTCCAAAACGAGCGACGATCCGGCTCCAGGCCGGACGCCCCGGCAGCATCAGGTCATGAGCCGCCTGATCGGCCGAATGGATAAAGCAATTGCGGCCCGCCAAAACCCCGGCGATGACGGATTTGCCGGTGGCGATCCCCCCGGTCAGCGCCACGGTCAGGATGCGCACGCGGATGCTATTTCGCCTTCTTCTTGCTGCTCTCGATGAATTTGAAATCCTTGCTGAACCGGATGGCGACGCCCTGCCGCTTCCCTTTCTTGTCCGGTTCCTCGAGCCGAACGGTGATCCCGCCCAGGTTGAGCTTGACCTTCTTTCCTCCGGTGAGCTTCTCCGGAAGATCGATTATGAGGTTGAGCCGGGACCCGACGACGACCCCCGAATCGAGACAGAAGTAGGCACCGGTTGAACTGATGTTTTCGAGGGTGGTCGTCTCGGCGAATTTCTCACCATGGGGGAGTCGACCTTCGATCATCGTGGAGAGGGGGAGGTCCAAGCGCCATTCGCGCCGGCGGTTGGCCTGGATGGACGGAATAGCCTCTTCTTTCCTGGGTTTGGCGGTTTTTTTCATCTCAACCTCTGCTTGATTGCCGGATTAAAACAGGGCCGAATTAATGGCGTATAAGGCCAGCTGGAGGCGGCTGTGAGTGTCCAGCTTGGCATAGATACTCTTGATATGGGAGCGGACCGTATTCTTGCTGATGAACAGGATCCCGGCGATTTCGTCGTTGCTCTTGCCCTGGCCGATAAGCCGGAGGACCTGGAATTCCGTTGGAGTCAGCTGATCGAGAGTCTTTTCCTTGAGGTCCCGTCCAACCACGGAGATGATCCGGTCCATGATGCTGCTCATCTTATCCCGAGGGAGCCAGATCTCTCCTTTGTTGATCACCCGGATCGCTTCGGAGAGTTGGCCGGCGGGATCGGTGAGGTCGAAGTAGCCCCTGGCCCCCGCGTTGATCAGGCCGACAATCTCCTCGTGCGAAGGAATGCTCCCGAGGATCAGGAGCTGCGACTTGCTCTGCAGCTTGGAGATCTCCTTGATCGCCTTGCAGATCTCCCGCATGTTGGGCAAAGGCTCGGTGTTGGCAAAGAGGATGACTTGAGGCCGGAGTTTCCTGATCGATTCCATGAAACTCTCGATCGTGTTTTTCTCCACGTTGGCGATCTCGATTCCGGCGTCGGCTTCCATGGCCTTCAGGATCCCCGAAAGGATGATCTCGGACGGACAGAAAATGAGAATCTTGATCTTTTTTTCTTCCGCCATCACAATCTTTTTGTTCATGGTTCGCTCACTCTCTGTTTTTCTAAGCCCCGAAGCGAGAAGGTTCCTTTCAATTTTTGGCTCGGCCGAATTCTATTAAATCAATTTCGGCTTGTCAAGTGAACATCGGAGACCGGTCCTGTCCTCAAAAGTGGCGGGCAAGCCGAATGGGGCGGGAGGGGTAATCGGCGACCTTACGAGAAGGCCCCCGGCCTTATATCTGACCCGGAGTCAGTTGATGCTCGGGGGGATGGGAAGCAGTTTGAATTTCTTGTCCAGACGCAACGAGACCAGCTGCTTTTTCCCGTTGGGCGGGGAGTTCGGCTGGGTCACCAGGACGGTTCCCGTCAAATGGAGCTTGAGGCCGTTCTCCAGGATGAGGGTTTTGGGGATATCCAGCGAGATGTCCAGCTTCGCTCCGGTCAGGACCTGGGACCGCAGCCGGACAATCGCTTCTTCGGAGCTGATGGAAGTGATCTGCGTCTTTTCACGGAATCTATTTTCGAGGACATCCATCCCGGTCACCAAAGCGGGGAGAGAGAGCTCAAAGGCCCGCTCTCTCTTCCCCTCTTTGGACGCGCCATGGATGGAGGGTTTGAAGGCTTCTTCCTTTTCGCTCATGTTCGAGATCTCATTATCGACCGTATAATCCGCCCCGACAATCCCTCTTGGGGATGAATCGAAGGGTGATTTTTTCGCCATTTTCGTCATCCATAAAGATTAGGCTTTCTTCCTCCAGGCGGCCCTTTCCGGATCTTGCTGCCTATTAGAGGAATGATCATTTCCCTATCCGTCCGCCTTGATAAAGTACTTGTTTTCAAACCTCAAAGAGACCCGGTTTCTCGAAGTCTGCGAATGATGGGACTCGACGAGACCCACCCTGCCGTTGACCACGAGCTTGAGGTTCTGGTCGTCGGACAGCGATGGGGGCAGGTCGATGATCAGCTTGAGCTTGGAACCCAGCGTGATCGAGTTGGCCAAATTGAACGAAGCTCCGTGGTGGCTGATGTAGAAAAGCACGGTTTTTTCCTGGAAGGGACGGCCCGCCGCATTGTGGCCCTCGACGACGGTGGGGAGTGGCAGGTTAAAGATTTGTTCCTTCCTAGCGTTTTTTTCCGACGGCGATAACGAGGACTTCGCTAGCATATCCGCTTCCTTTTCCTTTTTCGGTGCCTAAGATGCCATGCCCTGACCCAAGGGTCAATCACCCCTTTGGATGAAATAAGGGGTGAATTTGCTTTCGCCGTTCCCTAATCCCGTCCCTCACCCCCAGCCATCATAATCCGGCCTGAGATCAGGCCCGATTTCCTTGACAAAGACAGGGGGGGCGGATAGAATGAGCCGATCATTGAGCGCCCCGGAGTAACCCGTGTCCAAGGAAGAGCGTTTTGTCAAGCAGATCACGGCCAAGAGCGAGGATTTCTCCCGCTGGTACCTGGAAATCATTCGCCGGGCCGAGATGGCCGACTATGCCCCGATGAAGGGCATAATGGTCATCCGTCCTTATGGCTATGCGATCTGGGAGAACATCCAGCGGCTCATGGACCGGCGCATCAAGGAGACGGGACACGTCAACGCCTATTTCCCGCTTTTTATCCCGGAGAGCTTTCTCAAGAAGGAGATGGAACACCTGGAAGGGTTTGCTCCTGAGGTCGCCTGGGTTACTCACGGGGGTCAGGAGGAGCTGGAGGAGCGCCTGGCCGTGCGTCCGACGTCGGAGGCGATCATCGGCTCCATGTATGCCAAGTGGATCCAGTCCTACCGGGATCTGCCGGTCCTGATCAACCAATGGGCCAACATCGTCCGCTGGGAGAAAGTGACCCGGCCATTTCTCCGGACCACCGAGTTCCTTTGGCAGGAGGGCCACACCGCCCACGAGACAAGCGAAGAAGCCCAGGATGAGACCCTCAAGATCCTTTATATGTATAAAGAGTTTGTGGAATCGGAGCTGGCTATTCCCGTCATCGAAGGCCGGAAGTCGGCCCGGGAGAGGTTTGCCGGCGCCATGGAAACCTATGCGATCGAGGCCCTGATGTCGGACGGGAAAGCCCTGCAAATGGGCACGTCCCACAATCTCGGCCAGCATTTCTCCAAGGTCTTTGAGATCCTGTTCGAGGACAGGGAGCAAAGGCAACAATATGCCTGGCAGACTTCATGGGGGGTTTCCACACGCCTGATCGGGGCGCTGGTCATGACTCACGGGGATGATTCCGGGCTGAGGATGCCGCCCCAGGTGGCCCCCATCCAAGTGGTCGTCGTCCCCATCTCTTTGGGCAACTGGAAAGAGAACGTCCTTCCCATCGCCGTGTCCATAGAAAAGGAACTAAGGGAAGCCGGTCTCCGCGTCAGACTGGATGCCCGAGAGGAATTCACGCCCGGCTGGAAATTCTCAGATTGGGAGATGAGGGGAGTTCCCCTCCGGGTGGAAGTCGGACCGAAAGACATCCAAGAGAACCGGGCTGTGCTGGTCCGGCGAGATATTAAGAAAAAAGATTTTGTCGGGCTGACCTCGTTGGCGCCTCAGGTCAAAAAAATTCTGCAGGAGATCCAGTCTTCGCTATATGACCAGGCGCTCCGATTCCGGCGGGAGAACACGCGGAGCGTCTCCGACTATCAGGAATTTAAAGAGGTAATCGAATCCAAGCGCGGTTTCATCCGGACCTGGTGGTGCGGCGGCGAGGCCTGCGAGGACAAGATCAAGGAAGAGACCATGGCCAGCATCCGGGTTATCCCCTTGAAGGACGAAGCCGCGGAGGACCCGGGCGATTGCGTCTGCTGTCGCAAAAAGGGACGCGAGCTGGCCTATTTCGCCAGGGCTTATTGAGATCCTGGAGCGGGCGGGCGAATTAAGCCTGCGAAAAGGGCTGTTTGGACCTTGCGTCGAAGGTGGACCGGGCTGATCCGCAGCGGGCAGCGGAAAAGGGGGGAATGCCATGACCGCTCCGCAGGACGATTTCGTCCCCCAAAGGGGGAATATGGTGGCGACGCAAATCAGGGCCCGGGGCGTGAGCGATGAGAAAGTGCTTGCCGCCATGGGAAAGGTCCCTCGGCATCTCTTCCTGCCGGAAGAGTTCAGACCTTTTGCCTATGGGGACGAGCCTCTTCCGATCGGCGAGGGACAGACTATCTCCCAGCCATATATCGTCGCTTATATGACGGAAGCGCTCGAGCTGTCGGGAGAAGAAAAAGTCCTGGAGGTAGGGACCGGGAGCGGTTATCAAACGGCCATCCTTGCCGGGATCGTCCGTCAGGTATTCACGGTTGAGCTCATCGGCGCGCTCTCCGAAAAAGCCACGGCGCTCCTTCAAGAACTCGGCTATTCGAACATCCGCTTTAAAGTGGGGGATGGGAACTGGGGATGGGAAGAGAACGCGCCATTCGATGCCATCATGGTCACGGCGGGGGCTCCGGCGGTACCGAAGAGACTGCAGGAGCAGCTCGCGCCGAATGGACGGATGATCATCCCTGTGGGAGCGGGTTTTCAGGAGCTCTATCTCATCACCCGCGGGGGCCGGGATTTCCGGAGGAAAAAGCTCCTGCCGGTCCGATTTGTACCCCTCATTTCCACGCATTGACAAGTGCGCTCGAGAGAGATAGCATGGCGGAGGAAACTATGGCGAGGAGAACCCGAATGAAAAAAAGAGTTATCCTGATCCCGTTATGCCTCACTCTTTTTTGCTTCGGACAGTCAGGCAAGGACAAGTTCATCAAGGTCTATTTCCCCGACGGTTTCTCTTGCACCGCGGAGCTCGCCGGAAGCGATGAGGAGAGGGCCCAGGGTTTGATGTTCCGCGAGAAGATAAACGAGGATCAGGCTATGTTGTTCCTCTTTGAGGAAGCGGAAATCCATTCTTTCTGGATGAAAAACATGCGTTTCGCGATCGATATCCTTTGGCTGGACGGCCAAAAGCGGATCGTGCACCTGGAAAAGCGAGTCCCGCCATGCTCCCAGGAGCCCTGTCCCACCTATGTCCCAGCCGCGGCGGCGACGTTCGTCCTCGAGGTTCAGGCCGGCTTCGCCGAAAAGCACGGCCTCCGCTTGTACGACCGGATCGAGTTCGTCCTCCCCAAGATCAGCGGACTTCGAAATCCATAATTTTGACGGATGTCCGGCCGCTGAGCTTGTCTTTGAGGACGGCTTTGAATTTATATTTGCCGGCCGGGACCTGACCTCCAAGGTCGAGGCTGTTCTGGGCGAAAAGGTCCATAACGGGGGTCCTGGTCGTATAATGAAAATCAAGGGCGTTCGGCCACTCCTGTAACACCTCGCCCTTTTGATCAAGAAGCATCATGTCCTGGGTGTACCAGATCTCGTAAAGCCCTTCCTTCTTGGAAGTAAATACATTGACCGGCTCATAGTAAACGAGAAGTGCGCCGCTCTTGTCGAGCGCCGGGCTGGGGAGGGGGACATACGAGCCAAACCCGAATATGGTCGAACAAAAGGTGAAATTCCGGAACCCCAAATCGCCCTTGTTTTGGATCTCGATGATCTTTTCCTTGAGTTTCAGGATTTCGTTTTCCTGGGTGAAAGAGACGGAAGCGGCCAGGATCAGCAGACCGAAAAAGCCAAATATCCTCTTCATTTTCCTCCTCCTTTATTTAGGCGACCTACTGTCTCGAGGAATTATACAAATCAGATGAGGAATTGCAAGAGGGCAGGGATCTTCAGGGGTGGAGGGGAAACACGATCTTTTCAAGTTCCCGGGCGACACCCTCGGCGGCTTTCCCTTGCCCAAGCCGGCCGGCGAGGCGCCGGAATTCCTCTTTCATCTCCGCCTTTCTTTCTTCGGAGAAGAGCAACGCCCGTGTTTCCCGGACGAGTTGGACGGCCGTGAAGCGGCGCTGGATGAGTTCGGGCACGAACTCCCTTTCCGCCAGGATGTTGACGATGCTGTAGGCCCGGATCCGCACAAGCCTGCGGAACGGATAATAGGTGAGAGGGGAGAGGCGGTAGAAAGCGATGAGGGGGGTTCCTAAAAGTGCGGTCTCCAATGTGGCTGTCCCGCAGGAAGAAAGGACCAGGTCAGACTGGGCGATGGCGTCATAACCGTCCTCGCTGAGGATATCGATCCCCGGCTCCTCGCGCGGCAAGAACCGCTGGAGATATTCGCGGTCGATGCTATCCGCCAGAACGAGCAAAAAATGGACCGGCAAATCAGCCCTTAGCAGGCGGGCGGCCGCGAGCAACACGGGCAAATGATTCTTGATCTCGGACCGCCGGCTTCCGGGAAGCAGGGTGATAAGATGCCCCTGCCGGGGAAGAGAATATTTAGCCAGGAACGCGTCCCGGCTCAGGCTGGCCTTGACCTTATCGCTTAGAGGATGGCCGACAAACACGGCCGGGATTCCGGTCTCATCGAATATCTTCTGTTCAAACGGGAATATGAGGCACATCCGGGTGACCACTTTCCGGATCGTCTTGAGGCGGCCGCTCCTCCAGGCCCAGACCGTGGGGCTGATGTAATAAAGCACGGGAATCCCAGCCTGGGCGAGCCGCCTGGCCAACCGCAGGTTGAAGTCCGGGGAGTCAATAAGAAGGGCCGCCGCCGTGTTTCGAATCTGCCCCTCCTTTTTGAGCCGCTGAAAAACCCGCCGGATCCGGGGGAGGCGGGATAGAACCTCGAAAATCCCGACGACATTCAGTTCCTTCAGGGAACTGCAGATCTCGACTCCCTGCTCGGCCAAGCGCTCTCCGCCCACCCCAAAAAAGGCCGCGTCCGCGTGACGCCTTTTGAATTCACGGACGACGTCCGCGCCGTACTTGTCCGCTGAGCTTTCTCCGGCCACGATCAGGATGGACTTCATTTAGAAGACTGGCCGTAATAAATAATCTCCGGGGTCTGTTTGGAATCCTGGCCGTAGAAAAAGAGCCACTTGTCATAGCTCTCGGCATCATTGTAGAGCCGGAAAGATTTCTCGGTCGAGGAGCTGACCACGCCGATAATTTGGGCATTCCGGATGGAGGGAAGGGCACGCTGGGGAGCGACCAGGATGCTCTGGGCCGAGAAGGCCTGGCCGGGCTCTGATCCGGCCCCCCGCTCCTGCTGAACACGGGCGCCGGCTCCCAATTGGCGGGGCCGAGCGGTACCTCCCTGCTGGACTCCCTGTGGAAGGAGGATGATGTTCCAATCTCCTTCCTGGTTCATCGGATCCTTAAAGGGTCGCCGAAGGCACTTTTCTTCGACCAGTTCCTCCATATCTTTTGGAAAGGTGCCGGGCTTTTTGATCTGGAAGAGCCGCACCGCCTCGACGTACTGCTTCCCCCTGAAGATCAGCTCTTCTTCTCTCTCCCGCTGCATCTGGGTCTGCCAGACCGGGACGGCAACCAGCAGACCGATGCCCATAGCGGTCACGACGAAAAGAAGCATGATCAGAACATAGCCGGCTCTATCGTCCATTGTTGGCTACCAGGTATCATAAGTCGTGCCGTCCAGGGCCTTCGCTTGAGATCCGGAACGGACATCCACGATCCCGTATTCCACTCCGGGAACCAGCTCTTCAAAAGAGGGTTGGTCTTTGATTTCCTGCCAGGTATCGGCCGATCCCGTCATCGGATCGAGGGGGAGCGTGCGGAGATAGTTCTCCTCAACCAAAGTCCGGAGGGTGGCCGGGTACTTCCCCTTGTCGCTGTAATACTGGTCGATCAGCTTTCTAAACTGGAAGAGGTCTTCCTTCAGCACGGCTTCCTGGGCCTTCCGCCGGGCATGCTGGTAACGGGGAAGGGCCAGGCCCACGAGAATGCCGATCAGGGCGAAGACGATGATGATCTCAATCAGGGTGAAACCCGGGCGGAGCCGACCAGTTTGTCTGATCCTCATCTCACCAGTCTTTATACTTGGTCCCATCCAGGGCCGTCCCCAGGCTCTTGCTATAGACGTCATAGACATTTTCGCCTCCCCAATCATCCGAATCCGGTTCGTCCTGGTAAGACCGCAACCCCCAATCGGTAGAGCCTGTCATCGGGTCAAGGGGAATCCGCCGGAGGAATTTGACCACCTTTTGTTCGGATTTGGTTTCGGCCGGCCGCCGGTCCAGGCCACCCTGCGGTTCGGATTGCTCGGCTTTGGCCTCAACGCCCTTGACCAGCGTCTCCAGGTCCGGCGGATAGCCTTCCTGATCCTCTTCCACTTCGATCTTTTTTTCGTCCGCCAGCTTCTTGTAGGCATCGATGGCCTCACGGAGAAGCCTCAGGTTTCGTCTCAGTTCGATTTCCCTTTCCCGCTTGACGGCCGTCTTAGCCAGCGGCATGATCGCCGCGGCCAGGATAGCCAGGATGGTCAGGGTCACCAACAACTCGACAAAAGTGAAACCCTTTTTTTTAGGGCGGAAGCTGGCCATCGCTCCCTCGTATTAAATCTTCAGTATCGGCGTTTGTCTCCGGGTCGGCGGTCGTCGCGGTGCTGCGGTTTCTGTCGCGGATAAGCTTCCTTTTCCCCGCCCGGCTCCCCTGACGGTCCAGGAGCGGCCTCGAGCGCTTTCCGGCTGACCCGGACTTTGTTGTCTTCATCGATGGTGATGACTTTGACCTCGAGCATCTGCCCCATCTTGAGTATATCCCGGACGCTTTTCACACGGTAGTGGGCGATCTCAGAGACATGGAGGAGACCGATGATATTCGGCAGGATCTCGAGAAAGGCTCCGTATTCCTCGATGCGCACGACTTTCCCGTTATAGACTTTGCCTATTTCGGCCTCCAGAGTAATCTCGCGGATCATCTCCTTCGCTCTTTCCGCGGCCTGCATGTCCGTAGAAGCGATTGTGATCTTGCCGCCTTCCTCGATGTCGATCTTGGCTTTAGTCGTGGAGATGATCTTTTTGATGATTTTCCCGGCCGGGCCGATGACATCCGCCACCTTTTCCGGGTTGATGAAAAGCGTGATGATCCGGGGCGCGTAGGGAGAAATCTCCGGCCGGGGCGCGGCCAGGGCTTCCTTCATCTTGGCCAGCACCTGGAGCCGGGCAACTCGGGCCTTCGCCAAGCCCTCTTGGAAGACTTCAAGGCCGATGGACGGGATCTTGAGGTCCATCTGGATCGCCGTGATCCCCTTTTCCGTCCCGCTCACTTTCAGGTCCATATCCCCCAGGTGGTCTTCAAGGCCGGCGATATCCGTCAACAGCTTGTGCCGGGAGCCGTCCGTGACGAGGCCCATGGCGATCCCCGCGACCGTCATCGAGAGCGGCACTCCGGCGTCCATGAGGGCCAGGACACCGCCGCACACCGTAGCCATCGAAGAAGAGCCGTTCGATTCCAGGATATCGGAGACGATGCGGATCGTGTAGGGAAAGACCTCGGCTCCAGGGATTGAGGGAAGGATGGATTTCTCGGCGAGGGCGCCGTGCCCGATCTCCCGTCTCCCCGGCCCGCGCAGGAACGAGACCTCTCCCACGGAAAACGGCGGGAAATTGTAATGGAGCATGAAGCGTTTTTCTGACTCTTCGCCCAGGCCGTCGAGCCTCTGGACGTCCTCGAAGGTGCCCAGCGTGACGGTGGCGAGACACTGCGTTTCGCCTCGAGTGAAAAGGGCAGATCCGTGGGTCCGGGGGAGGAGCCCCACTTCGATGGAGATGGGTCTTATTTCATCGAAGCTGCGGCCATCGGATCTCCGGCCCTGATTCAGGACGAGGTCGCGGACCAGCTTTTTTTCCAGCTCGTAGAATATCTGTTTGGTTGAGCGGATCTCTTCTTCGTTTTCAGGCGGGATTTCCTCGAGGAGCGACTTGAGGAGGCGCTCGGATTCGGCCTCGCTGTCTTTCTTTATGGAGACCTGGATCGCGCGGAGAAGGTCGGCGGAAATCCGCTGCTCGATCTCGCCGGCCTTAGCCGGGTCCACCGTCTTGACGGCAAACTCCCTTTTCTTGATGTCGAGCTTCCGGTAGAGGTCTTTCTGCGCCTCGATGATCCGGCGGATCGGCTCTTGAGCCAGCGTGACCGCTTCGACCATCTTCTCTTCCTCTATCTCGGTGGCCCCCGCCTCGATTACGATGATGCCTTGATCGGTTCCGACGACAGCCATGTTCAATGGGCTCTTTTCAAGCTGGGCGGCCGTCGGGTTGATCACCAAGCGGCCATCGACAAGTCCGACCTTCACCGCCCCGAGGGGAGTAGAAAACGGAATGTCGGAAAAATAGAGGGCGGCGGAGGCCCCGATGATCCCCAGGGTATCGGGTTCGTTTTCCAGATCTGCCGAAAGAAGGAGGGCGACGATCTGGGTGTCGAAGAAGTACCCATTAGGGAAGAGGGGACGGATCGGCCGATCGATCAGACGGCTGACCAGGATCTCCCGCTCGGACGGGCGGCCTTCCCGTTTGAAAAATCCTCCGGGAATTTTCCCGGCGGCATAGGTGTTTTCTCGGTAATCGACGATTAAGGGCAGAAAAGGCTTCGGCTCTTTGACCTCTTTCTTCGAGGTTGCGGTGCAGAACATGATCGTCTCGCCCAGGCGGACCAGAGCGGAGCCATCGGCCTGACGGCCGATCTTGCCGATTTCGATCGAAAGGGGACGGTTTCCGATATCCAGGATGATTGTTTCAGACATTGGTGTTATCCAGGCCGGAGCCTACTTGCGCAGGCTCAGCTTCTTGATCAGCTGTTCATAGCGGGCGGTATCTTCTCGCTTCAGGTAGGACAAAAGTCTCTTCCTTTTTCCGACGAGCCGCATCAGGCCGACCCGGGAAGTGAAGTCCTTCTTATGGGTACCCAGGTGGCCGGAAAGGAAGTTGATCCGCTCACTCAGCAGGGCGATCTGGACTTCGGGAGACCCGGTATCATTGGCTTGAAGCCGGTTTTCTCCCATAATCTTGCTCTTCAATTCTTTACTTAGCACTCTCTATACTCCTCTATTCGGTCACATATTATCAGAATAGTCCCTCAATGTAAATCGCGTATTTTCAGCAGGTAAACGCCGAGGGACGGGGCCTCCCGGTCCCTACTTCTTGCCGGCTCGGAGCGTATCCCTTCGTCGGGCGAGCTCGCGGGCATACCGAGAAGCCTGACCGCCCTGGGAACTTTTTATCCCTTCCAAGGCTTTTTCGATCTCAGCGACAGACATCTTGTTGATTTTCTTGCCCCTCTTAGGCTTTTCCTGGGCTTGCTCCTGTTTTTCTTCGGGCATGCTTTTATCCTTTCTCTTTCTCCATCAGGGTTTTCGTGACCGGTGAAGTCCACAAGGATAGCAGAATTCATTTCCGCCGGCAAGTCCCCTTGCGCGCTCCGGACGATTCTAGTATAGTCATCAGGCGTGTATTGGCTGTATTCAGCATTCCTATTCCTCGCCCTCCTTCTTTATGCGCCCGGGTACTTCATCCGGATGCGGCTTCTGAAAAAGCAGGGCCTTTTTCTCCGGAACCGCCTCGGGTTGAAGCTCCCGGCGGCCCGGGCCCGAATCCCATCTCTCTGGATCCATGCCGTCTCGGTCGGGGAAGTCCTCAGCCTTCGAGGCCTTGTTTCTGAACTCCGGGCCAGACACCCGGCCTGGCCGATCTATTTTTCCACCCTGACCAGCTCCGGATACAAGATTGCCAGGCAAGCCCTCTCAGGAGTGGAAGAGATTTTCTTCGTCCCTCTGGATTTCGGCTGGGTCGTACGCCGGTTCTTCGCTGCCCTTAAGCCCGAGATGTTCGTCCTCGCTGAATCGGAGTTCTGGCCGCAGCTCCTCCGCCAAGCCCGGAGAAACTGCCGGTCGGTGATTCTGATCAACGGCCGGATTTCCCAACGTTCCTACGCAAGATACCACCGCTGGCGAAGGCTCATCCGCCCGCTGTTGGGCAATATTGACTACTTCCTTCTCCAGACGGATAAGGACTTGGAGCGCCTGGAAGGAATCGGGATACCCAGGCAGAGATTGGAAGTCGCCGGAAACCTGAAGGTCGACCTCCGCCTCCCCCCGGTGAGCACTGAAGAGAAGACGCGTCTGAAGGGGGATTTCGGGCTTTCTCCGGGGAAAAAGGTCATCGTTGCGGGAAGCACCCACCGCGGCGAGGAAGAGATGATACTGAACGCTTTCGCCGCCGCCAAAAAGATCCAGCCGGACCTCGTGCTGGTAATCGCGCCTCGCCACCCGGAGAGATCCTCCGAGGTTGAGAAGGTTGCCGCCGGGGCAGGCCTGAGAGCGATGAAGAGGACCGCAGCCGATCCAGGAAGGCCTTGGGAAATCCTTATCCTCGATACAATCGGCGAGCTGGTCAAGTTCTATGCTTTGGCCGACCTGGCCTTTGTGGGGGGAAGTCTTATCCCTCACGGAGGGCAGAACTTGTTGGAGCCGGCCTATTATGGAACACCCCTCTGCTTCGGTAGGCATATGGAGAATTTTGCCGAGCTGGCCGACCGTTTTGTCAGTTCAGGGGCAGCCCGGATCATCCTCGGCCCGGAGGATCTGGAGGAGCTGTTCTCAATGAAGGATAAAAGCGGGCTGGATGAAATGGGGCGAAGGGCTCAAGAGCTTCTCCGTAATCTTCAAGGAGCCACAGCGAGGACTCTTCAGGTTATCGAGTCGCGGATCACCCGGAGAAGGAGCTGAGCATGGACCGGCCGTTTTTGCCGGAGAAGCGCCGCCGCTCACGCGGCCTCCTGATGAGCGGGGTATTGTTCTTAGGAATAATAGCCGGAGGAGCGCCGGGGCTTGCGGCCCGGGAAGCAGACGGAGAGAACAAGCTGGACCGGGCTTTCCTGGGCCGGTTCACGCGCGATTTTGCCGCGGTAATCACCTCCCCGGCGCGATGGACGCGTCGCGACCTGCTGACCTTGGCCGCAGTTTCTGGAACCGGCCTGCTCATCATGGTCTTCGACCAGGACATCCAGGATTGGGCTCAAGCCCGGCGCAGCGAATCGTCCGATCAGGCCTCTTCGTTTTTCACTCAATTCGGAAACGGTGCGGTGCTCGTCGGACTTTCCGCCGCCGTTTATGCTGCCGGAGCGGTAGGTCATAACGACGGCTGGAGAAAGACGGCCCTCCTGAGCCTGGAGAGCCTGGCCACGGCCAGCTTTATTGTCTGGACGACAAAGGTCATAGCGGGCCGGGCCCGGCCTTACACCGGGGAATCGAGCGGCAGCTTTCATCCCTTCTCCTTGGAAAACAGTTTTTGGTCGCTTCCGTCGGGGCATGCCGCGGCCGCCTTTTCGGTGGCCACAGCGATCGCGCTGCAGTCGAAGAGCGCTTTTGTCGATATCGCCGCGTACAGCCTGGCCACAATGGTGGGTTTTGCCCGCATTCACGACGACAAGCACTGGGCCTCCGATGTATTCATCGGTTCGGCTCTCGGATATTTCGTGGCCAAGAAGATCGCCCGCCTCAACCGGCCCGGAGAAAAACCGTCGGTGAGCTGGGGGTTCCAAAGCTCCAGAGGCCGGCGGGCTCTTTCCCTGAACATTGCCTTTTAGGCTGGTTTTCCGAAAGGAAAAAAAGTGAAGAAACCGCGAGCAGCCAGGCGGCTGAGCGAATGCATTTTGGGCCTGGTATTTTTAGTTCCGGCGGCTCTGAGCGGTGAGTCACAGTCCCTCCGGTTTCCGGGCGGGGCCGAGGTCGAGATTATCGCCCCGGTGCTTGAGCCTGGCCGGATCATCCTAATAAGATTTGTTCCGCAGCCGGATGTGAAGAAGGTCACGATCCGATTTAGTGATGCCTCATATGAACTGGGGTCAGGAGTCCAGGCCATTGAAAAATTTGCTTTAATCGGCCTTGACCTGGGACTCAAGCCGGGGCCCTATGACCTCGAGATGACGGTTTTCCTGCAAGATGGCCGGACCAGTGAACTAAAGCACCGCTTGAAGATTGAGGAGAGAAGTTTCCCTGTCAAGAAGCTCTGGGTTAAAGAACAGTATGTTCGCCCCCCTCCCGAAGTCCAGGATCGTATCCAAAGGGAAGCGGAGATCTTAGAGTTGGCCTACAGCGTGAGCTCGGGCGTGTGGCTGGGGGAGGGCGTTTTCGAGCTTCCGCATCCCGGAGAAATGGCTCCCAACTTTGGAGAAAGAAGGATTTACAACAATGTGCCGCGCTCGACCCATTCCGGCGTTGATGTCGCGGCCCCCTCTGGCTCGCCGGTCCGGGCCTCAAACTCGGGACGGGTGGTCCTTGCCCGGGACCTCTACTTCTCGGGCAAAACGGTCATCATCGACCATGGGCTTGGGCTCTTCACTTTTTATTGTCATTTTTCGAGCCTCAAGGTAAGCCGAGGGGACGCGGTCAGGAAAGGGGCTGTCATCGCCCTGGCCGGCAGTACAGGACGGTCGACGGGCCCGCACCTCCATTGGGGTGTCCGGCTCCGGGGCAGCCGGGTCGATCCGGCGGCACTGCTGGAACTGAGACCTCCGGAGTAGTCCATCGGCCTCAAACTCTCTCCCGGCGCAATGCCGAACCGGCGCGGTCGAGTTGACATCGGCGGCCGCCCTCCCTATATTATTAGTTCTTTTGACTACGCCGATGAAGCCGACAAAGCCCGGGTTCCTGGACCTCTCTCTGCCCGCAGCCATCCGGGAAGCCTACAAACTCGGCCAGGAAGACGAGGCCCTCGAACCGATCATCAAGGTGGACCGAACCGGCCGGCCCAAGGGGAGGATCGGAGACGGCGACTCCGTCATCTTCTACGATATCCGGGGTGAGCGTGAAGTCGAGATCACGCAAAGCCTCATCGACGGGGATTTTGGCCATTTTGACCGCGGGCAACCTTTCCGGCTCCACTTTGTCTCCATGATCTCCTATGATCCTTCTCTTAATGTAGGCGTGGCCTTCCCGGCTGAAGAAAGAATCCGGAACACCCTGGTCGAAATCATGACCAGGGCAGGGCTCGGGGTGGCCAAGGTTGCTGAATCCGAGAAGGCCGTCCACATCGGGTTCTTTCTGAACGGGAAGAACAGCGCCCTCTTTCCCGGTGAGGAAAGGTTTATCATCCCCTCGCCTCAGGGAGTCCGGTCTTACGCTCAGACGCCGGAAATGAGCGCCGCCGCCATCTCGCGGGAGGTTGTTTCGAGGATTAATGATCCTGCCTATCCCGTGATCATCGCCAACCTGGCCAACGTGGATGTCGTGGGACATATCGAGGACCGGACAGCCGTCCTCAAAGCCGTCGGAGCTGCCGACGAGGCCTTGGGAACGATCGCCGACGAATGCCGGCGCCGGGAGGCCACACTGATCGTCACCTCCGACCATGGGACCGTCGAAGAGTGGCTCTATCCGGACGGGTCGATCAACACCGGCCACACCAAGAACCCCGTGCCCTTTATCATCGCGGATTTTTGCGGCCGGGAGAAGATAACGCTCTTGCGCACCCTGGGAGAGCTGGCCGATGTGGCACCAACCGTGCTCGAGCTGCTTGCTCTTGCAAAGGCGCCCGAAATGACGGGGGAAACCTTGATCGTCGCCCCTGCCGGCATGAGCCGCCGGCCCAAGCTCGTCCTCCTCATCCTGGATGGATGGGGTCTTAGGGAGGATGCCTACGGCAATGTCATCCGCGAGGCCGATACACCCCATTTTGACGCCCTCTGGTCGGAGTTTCCCCATAGCGTTCTCCAGGCGGCCGGAGCCGCGGTCGGTATGCCCGACAGAACCGTCGGGAACAGCGAAGCGGGACACCTTCATCTCGGGGCCGGACGGAGGGTTTACTCTGACCGGATCAGGATAGATCGGGCGATCGCGGATGGGAGCTTTTTTAAAAACTCAGAATTTCTGGGCGCGATGGCGAAGGCCAAGCAAAAAAAGAAGCCTCTTCACCTCATGGGTATCATCTCCCATTACAGCTCCCATGGCATGCTCGATCATTTGTTCGCCCTGATGCGCATGGCCAAAGAGCAGGGCTTGTCTGATGTCTACATCCACGGGTTTATCGGGCGCCGCGGGGAGAAACCTGAGAGCGGGGCCTTGTACGTCGAGAAAGTCGAGGAAACCGGCCGGGCGCTCGGCCTTGGCGAGGTCGTTACCGTAATGGGCCGCCACTGGTCCCTTGACCGCGAGCACAATTGGGACCGCATAGAGAAGGCCTATCGGGCCCTGGTCCAGGGTGTGGGCACCCGGGTTCTCGGCTGAACCGGCGCCTTCGGCCTGAACTTCCCCGGGTGGAACATCGTATGATAGAGAGAGGTTATAAGAGCGGACGCCGACTGAAGAGACATGATCGCGGAAATCTCTGAACTTCATTTCTCCTATGGCTCCATCAAGGCCCTGGACGGCATCAGCCTGAATCTGGGAGAAGGAGCCGTGGGGCTGTTGGGACCCAACGGTGCCGGGAAAAGCACTCTGCTCCGCATCCTCCTCGGATTTTTAGCTCCGCAACGCGGTTCGGGACGGGTTCTCGGTTTTGATATCCGGCTGGAGCAGGCCCGCATTCGCCGCCACGTCGGCTATATGCCCGAAGACGATTGCCTGATCCCGGGAATGGACGCAGTGACCTTCACGGCCCATTTCGGAGAGCTCTCGGGTATGCCCCGGCAGGAAGCGATAAAGAGGGCCCATGATGTCCTTTATTATGTCGGGCTGGGAGAATCCCGCTATCGGGCACTCGAGGAATATTCGGCCGGGATGAAGCAGCGTTTGAAGCTGGCCCAGGCGATCGTCCATGATCCCCGGCTTCTCTTCCTGGACGAGCCGACGAGCAACCTGGACCCGCAAGGCCGCAAAGAAGTCCTCGAGCTCATTCAGGACATATCCTCCAAGAAAGATATCCACGTTTTGATCTCTTCCCACATCCTCCCGGACATCGAGTCGGTCTGTTCGGAAGTGATCATCCTGAACAAGGGCCGGTTGGCGGCGCAGGGGAGGCTCAGTGAGCTTAGGGAGCTAAACTACCGCCTTTACGAGATAAGGATCAAGGGAGACGGGGAGGGGTTCGGGGCCAAACTCAAGGCCCTGGGCTGCCGGATTGAGGAGACCGAAGACAAACTCATAAAAGCGCGCGTGCCCGCGGAAATGGACATCCGCGAGATCTTCCGGGCGGCCCAGGAAGAAAACCTGCAGGTGCGTCATTTCGTCCGCAGCCGGACTTCCCTTGAAGACCTCTTCGCCCAGTCGGTGGGAGTCGACTGATGACGATACGGGAGAAAGGGTATGCTCACTGGGACGGCCAGCTGAGGGAACGCCGTTTCTCCTGGACCCCGATCACCTGGCTGGGAATACGCCTCGCCTTTAAAAAGAAAGCCTTTCGTTTCTTCTTATTCAGTTCGCTCGCCTATGCGTTAGGAGGGCTCGCCTGGATCTTCATCTCGGAGAGGATTGAGGATTTTCAGTTTATGTTCCAAGGGAACAGACAAATCCTCCAAGTTAATCCGGCCTTTTTTAATGACTATTTAAGTAACAATTTCATTCTCTTTTGGATGGTGATGATCCTGGTGGTCGGCGGGGCCGGCCTGATCTCCGACGACCTGAAGCACAACTCCCTCCAACTTTATTTCGCCCGGCCGTTGAGCAAAAGCGGCTATCTCATCGGGAAGGCGAATGTGATCGTCTTTTTCCTGCTCCTGCTGACGCTTGTCCCCGGGCTGCTGTTTATTATTTTTAAGCTGCTGTTCGCGGGGGACTTTCGCTTTCTGGCCGACTACCCGTGGCTGCCGCTCTCGGTCATCGGCTATTCCCTGTTCGTCACTGGATTTTTCTGCGCCTACACGCTTCTCCTCTCGTCATTGAGCAAGAACAGAAGATATGTTTCCATCCTAATCTTCGCGGTGTATCTGTTTTCCAACATCCTTTTCCGCTTTTTTTATGAAAATTACAAAAAGCCGGCCTACGCTTTGCTCTCGCTCAACGCCAACCTCCGGCAGGTCGGGGCCTGGTTCTTCCGGCTGAAACCGGCCTACGCCGTGCCCTGGTACTGGTCCCTGCTGGTTCTCTTGGCCTTTGTGATTGCGGCGGCCGTCGTTCTGAAGAAGAAGGTCAGGGGAGTGGAGGTCGTCAAATGACGGCCGTAATCGCAACGTCGAAGCTGTCCAAATGGTACGGCAATGTTCTCGGTTTGAGCGATGTCAGCCTGGAGATCGAGCCCGGCATCACCGGGCTTTTGGGCCCGAACGGAGCCGGAAAGTCGACTTTCCTCAAGCTCATCACGGGGCAGATCAGACCGAGTATCGGAACTGTCCATATCTTCGACCAAAAAGTTCAAATGAATCAATCGCTTTTCAGCCGGATCGGGTATTGTCCGGAGCACGATTCCTTCTACGAAGAGATGACCGGCTGGGTGTTCCTGACCAGCCTGCTCAAGCTCCAAGGGTTTCCTTCGGAAGAAACCCGGAGCCGGGCGGAGGAGGCGCTGGATATCGTCGAGCTGAGCGCCGAGAAGGACCGCCTTATCCGGGCTTACAGCCGCGGCATGCGGCAGCGGCTCAAGTTCGCCCAGGCCATTGCCCATGACCCGGAGGTCATCATTCTCGACGAACCGATGAGCGGGCTGGACCCCCTGGGTAAACGTAAACTCATCCGCCTGATCAAAACCTACAAAGACCGGGGGAAAACGGTGATCGTCTCGAGCCATGTGCTGCCCGAAATCGAGGCTCTCACCCGGACGATCATCCTCATCCACCAGGGCAAGGTGTTCGCCAAGGGAGATATCCATTACATCCGTGACCTCATCGACTCCCATCCCCACATGGTGTCGATCCGCTGCCCCGAACCGCGGCGTCTGGCGGGCCAACTTCTGGAGGAGGACTATGTTCTTAAGGTGCATTTCGGACCGGACGGAAGGTCCGTCCTGGTGGAGACGAATAACAGGGACAAGTTTTTCGCACTTCTTCTTTCGTTGCTTGTCAAAGACCGGACGGACGTCGAGGAGATCACCTCTCCCGACGACAACCTCCAGGCCGTTTTCGATTACCTCATAGGGAAATGATATGACGTCCAACCCGCCCGTCGGGCTTCGGTCCTTCCTGAGTTCCGTGGGGCGTGTCTTTGCCGTCTTCTTCCGGCAGGGAAGGAGGGCCCGGCGGACCCGTTTCTTTTTCCTGTTCAGCTTCATCCCGGTCGCCGTCTCTCTTGTCATCAAGTTCAATCAGATCTTCTCGGGAAAGGCGGGGCGGGAAGGGGTCTATCTCTTCAGCAACCTGATCATGCTCTTCTATCTGCAGATGATCATCCTCATCCTGGCGCTATTCTACGGCACCTCGGTCTGTTCGGAAGAGGTGGAAGGCAAGACGCTGCCCTACCTGATCACGCGTCCGGTTCCCAGGGCGGCCGTCGTGCTGGGCAAATATGCCGCCTATACGGCGGTCATGACCGGGATGGTCACCCTCGGGCTTCTTTTTTCCTTCCTCGTCCTCAACCTCGACAGGCTGTTCGACCCATCGCTCTACGGTCTGTTGGGAAGATACCTCGGCGTCCTCGTCCTCGGCCTGGTGGCCTACGGGGCGCTATTCACCTTCTTCGGCAGTACCTTCAAGCGCTCGATCTTTTTCGGGCTGCTCTTCAGTTTCGGCTGGGAGAATGTTATCCAGTATTTCCCCGGATCAACCCAGAGGCTGGCGATCGCCCACTATCTGAAATCGTTCCTGCCGGCGACTTCCTCGGGGCGGTTTTCCTTCCTGACGTTCCGCCTGGAGGCCACCCGGCCCGGCCTCGCCCTCCTCATGCTGGTTGTGATCGCGGCCGCCGCCCTGGGGCTGGCTTGCCTGATCTTCTCAATAAAAGAATACAACCTCGAAGACTAGTCCTGCTCC
>CAYGXD010000043.1:0-24743 GCA_964353705.1 uncultured Eubacteriales bacterium
TCCCGGGCTTCGGCGAACATCGGCTCGGCGTACTCGGAGTTCCAGGTACGATCCGCAAAACTCCGCTTCCCGACCAGGGACAAGAACCCCTTGAATTCCCCGAAATAGGACCCGTAGATGTGAAAGCTGTCGACAATATCGGCGTAGCGCCCGACGCGCACAGGACGGCCGGACATTTCCGCGATCCGGCGGGCGATCACCCGCTGCAGGTCGGTCAGGGCGAAGACATTCATATAGGCGGCCTTGTAGGCGTCCCTGGAGCGCCAGTGGGTATTCATGTTGAGCACCATGCCGCCCTGGCCGTCCGGAAGAAGCCGGCACCAGATCCGCTGCAGGCAGGGCGGGTCATAGGTGGGGGGATCGAGTTTGGGATTCCAGGTGATGGCCTGGGCCCGCCGCGAATGTCCGGCCTGGCTGAGCTTTTCCACGATATAGTTGATCTGGTCGATGACCGCTCCCTCAATCTCGTAGGCAAACAGGCGCTTGTGGTAAGTATAGGTCCATTTTCCCTCTTCGGGCGCGATCCAGTGGTCATGGACGCCTTCCACCACTTCCTGGCGATAGATCTCAAGGTCCTCCAGCCCGCCCGGAAAAGCGCGGTGGATGCGCGGCTCCAAGAAAGGATCCTCAACCACCCACATCATGGTGCAGTCCCGGCTCGGCGGGTCTCCCGGCTTGTCGTACTCCGTCTCGATTGCCGCCCCTTTCTCCCAGCAGGTCAGGACAGCCTTCTCCCAGGCTTCAGGCAGTGTCCTTCCGATAACCGATAGGGTAGGAATCAGTCCTTGCATCGCAGCTTCACCTCTTGAAAAATGCGGATACAAGGACGCCGAACCCAACGGCGATCAGGATGAGCGGCCACCACTCTTCAAAGCCGATGAGGCGAGAGCCGCCGATCACGGCCAGGATGAGCCCGGCAACGATTCGGCCCCCGATGCCGCGGCGGCCTTCGACCGAGAAGGACCGATAGAGCGCCTCAAGAAGGAATATGCCGCCCAGTCCGACCAGGAAATAGGCCCACCAATCCGCCCACGAGATCCTGTCCATCTCGGTGAAAAGGAACAGGACGCCGAGAAGGATAAGGATGAGTCCGCCCGTGATTTTCGACGGAGGATTCTGTTTTGGTTTGGCATTTTCGTCCATATTCTGCCTCCCGATCCAGGCTTTGGGTATCCACCTATATCATAGGCCAAGCACTCGGTCAAATTGGAAAACGATGTTGCTCTTGCTCTCATTTTTTAATAAAATGGCGCTTACTGCCATGATTCTACGAGCCGTCGTCAAATCCATGCGGCCGGCCCAGTGGACGAAAAACCTCGCCGTCTTCGCCGCCCTCATTTTTGCCCAGAAATTCTTTTCCCTCCCTCTTTTGCTCAGGGCCGCCGGGGCGTTTCTTGTTTTCTGCGTGATCTCCGGGGCGCTTTACATCCTCAACGACGTCCATGACCGTGACGAGGACCGGGCCCACCCCAAGAAGTCCCAGCGCCCAATCGCCCGGGGCGATATCAGCCGGTCCGGGGCCGCGGCCCTCTTCCTGGTATTCGCCGCCGCCGGGCTCGCGGCGGCCTTCTTCCTTGGGCGAGGGTTCTTCTTCGCCGTCCTCGCCTATTTTCTTCTCCAGATCGCCTATACCTTCGAGCTCAAACAGGTCGTCATCCTCGATATCTTTGTCATTGCCGCGGGGTTTGTCATCCGGGTGGTGGCGGGCGGCCTGGTCATTGCGGTGCCCATCTCCTCCTGGCTGATCATCTGCACGATGCTCCTGGCCCTTCTTTTATCAATGGGCAAAAGACGCCACGAGCTCGTCCTTCTCGAGGAGAAGGCCGTCGAGCACCGGCCCATACTCAAAGAGTACAGCGCCTATCTTCTCGACCAGATGATCGCCGTGGTCACCGCATCGACGCTGATCGCCTACTGCTTGTACACGATCTCCCCCGAGACCGTGGCCAAGTTCGGCACTTCGAACCTCGTCTTCACGGCGCCGTTCGTCCTCTACGGGATCTTCCGCTATCTCTACCTGGTCCACCTCAAGGGCAAGGGAGGGAGCCCCGAGGAGATCATCCTCCAGGACAAGCCGATGCTTCTCAACATCGTGCTCTGGATCATGGCGGTGATCCTCGTCCTCTATTTGAGGAAGTGAAGGCTTTTCGGCTCCCGCTCCAGATGAAAAACGATGATGCTCTGGAGGGTTCGGCCGATCGCCTCTAGCTGGGAGGCCGAACAGGGGGGTCTGCTTCCTGCGGAAGGGGCGTTTTTTCTGGTCCATTCGAGGAAGGGGACGAATTCGGCCGGGACCGCTTCCCTTTTCAGCGGTGTGCAGGCACCGCAATAGACTCCGTCCATCTTCGGAGACAGGTAGCCTCCCCCGGTCAGAGTCTTTCGGCACTTCCGGCAGCGCCGGAAATCGGGCAAGAGCCCGTTAATCTGGAGGAACCAGGCTTCGAAATACCTGGTCAGGACCTCCGGGTCCTGTTTTCCCTTGATTGCCTGGAGGACGGAAGAGAGAAGCCGGAAGACGAGGTCCTCCTTAGCCCGGGAGGGGAAGAACTCCTCCACCAGCTCGGCAAAGTAGCTCAGCGTACAGGCGCTCCGGAAATCACTGTGCACCTCGAAGAAGGACTCGATGAGATCGGTTTGGCTCACTGTCACGAGCTCCTGGCGTTCCTTTTCGTAGTAGAAGACCTTGACCAGTGACATTGGTTCGAGGCTGCTGCCGAACCGGTTGCCGAACTTCCGCGCTCCCTTGGCGACGCCGCGGAGCAATCCTTTGTCCCGGGAAAAAAAGACGACGACCTTGTCCTGGTCCCCGATGTTGAAGCTGCGCAGGACGATGGCCTCGGTCTGATCCAGGGGCATGGACGGTGGCTCAGGATACGAAGGTGATGTTCAGCGCCTTGATCTTCTCCCTCAGCTGGACCTCTTCGACCTTGAGGTCGGAGGCGGACTGGGAGATGTCCCAACCGTTTCTCATCAGGACTCCGTGGATGTACCTTCTTTCGAACTGCTCCTTGGCTTTTTCCAGGGTCTGGCCCACGCGGCCTTCAAAGAAGCCGGAGAGGTATTCGAGCTCGCGTGTCTCCACGAGAAGGGTGAGGTGGGAGCTGGAGATGATATCTTCGGGCACCATGATGATGAACCGCTCGATGACATTCATCAGTTCACTCACGTTTCCCGGCCAGACGTAGCGCCGGAACGCGCCGACGGCTTCCGGGGACATGATTTTGGGTTTCTTCCCGTATTCCACAGCGAAATGCCGGAGGAAGTGATCGATCAGATGGGGGATGTCATCGGGCCTCTCCCTTAAAGGAGGCAGGGTGAGGGGGATGACATTGAACTTGAAGAAGAGGTCCTCGCGAAAGTTTCCTTTGGCGATCAGTTCCCGCAGGCTCCGCGTGGTCCCGGCTATGATGCGGCTGTCGAAGGGCAGGGGCTCCGCCGCGCCCAGCGGCTCGAACCGCCGCTCCTCGATCGCCCGGGAAACCCGGACCTGGATCTTCAGGCTCAGGTCGCCGACTTCGTCGAGGAAAAGAGTGCCCTCATCGGCCAGCCGGAGTTTCCCTTTCTTATCCCGAGTCGCCTGGGGGAAGGCGCCTTTGAGATAGCCGAAAAGCTCCATTTCCATCATTTCCTCGGGCACAGCCGAGCAATTGACCTCGACGAACCGCTTTTCTTTTCGCGGGCTGAGCTGATGGATGAGGCGGGCGACCAGATCCTTTCCGGTGCCGTTCTCGCCGTATATGAGGACCGGTCCGCCGGACTGGGCGGCCAGGTCGATCTCCCGTCTCAATTTCTGGATAGACGGGCTTTCCCCGATGAGATAGTAGCGGCCCCGCTGGCGCTCGCGGAGCAGGATGTTTTCCTCCTCGAGCTTTTTCTGCCGTAGCGCGTTCCGGACGGTGAGAACGACCTTCTCCAGGGAGAGCGGCTTCTCCAGGAAATCGTGGGCGCCGAGCTTGGTCGCCGTCACGGCCGTCTCGATCGTGCCGTGGCCCGAGATCATGACCACCTGCGGGCTCTCCTCCATGGCCTTGATCTTCTTGAGGACTTCAATGCCGCTCATTTTGGGCAGCCAGATATCCAGAAGCACCAGGTCGACATTCTGGCTCTTCAGGAGATCCAGTCCGTGCTCCCCGGACTCGGCGGTCTTCACCAGGAAACCCTCGTCTTCCAGAATTCCCTTGAGAGAGGAACAAATGCTGGCTTCGTCGTCGATGATGAGGATTTTTTCTTTGGTCATGCGGGCAGCTGTATGGTAAATTTGGCCCCGGTCGGCTGGACGTTCTCCACCCGGATCGACCCGTTGTGCTCACGGATGATCTGGTTGACGATGGCCAGTCCGAGGCCCGTGCCTTTCTTCTTGGTGGAAAAATAGGGCAGGAAAAGCTTGGTCTTGTCCTCAACCGAAATGCCGGGTCCCGTGTCCGAGATCTCGATTGAGACCTGCTGTTGTCTCTTTTCAAAGACAGCCCGGACCCGGATCCTTCCCTTTTTGTCCATGGCCTCGATGGCGTTGTCGAAGATGTTGATCAGAACCCTTTTCATCTGCTCTGGATCGAGCTGGACGGCAGCCGGGATGTCGGGCGCAAGTTCGGCCTCGATATCGACCTGGGCAAAGATGCCCCGGAAAAGAGTCACGGTCTGCTCGACGAGGAGCCGCAGATCGGCCGGCCGGAGCTCGACCTTGGGCATGCGGGCGAAGTTGGAGAACTCATCGACCATGGACTTGATCGTCCGGGTCTCCTGGATGATGGTCTTCGCCCCTTCCTCTATCACCGTCGGCGAATTCCGGTCCTGCTTTTTAAGCATCTTGATGATCCGTTCGGCGGAGAGCTGGATCGGGGTCAGCGGGTTCTTGATCTCGTGGGCGACCCGCTGGGCGACCTCTTTCCAGGTGGCGATTTTCTGGGCCTTGATGAGTTGAGTCAGGTTGTCGAAGACGACGATCATGCCCGAGAAATCGCCGTTGGCCTGGGGCAGGGGAGAGACGGCCAGAGCCAGGGTAGTTGTCTGACCGTTGGAGACGATATTGATCTCCTTGTCCGACAGGCGGTACTTGTTCTTGACCCCCCAGGCGATGTTCTTGACGATCTCGCTGTATTTGTCGTCCACCAGGACCTCCCGGAAGTCCTTGCCCACAGGATTCTTGTCGTCGAGGGTCAGCATCTCGCGGGCGGAAGAGTTGATGGTGGTGATCCTCCCTTCGGAGTCAAGGGTAATGACGCCGGTGGTGATGTTCTGGAGGACGGTCTCGATATACTGCTTCCGGTTCTCGAGCTCGGTGGTTTTCTGGGCGATGTGGAGCTGGCTGTCCCGGAGGTCGGAGATCATCTGATTAAAAGAATCGATGAGTGTTCCCAGTTCGTCCGTCGCCGAGTCCTCCACCCGGACGCCCAGGTTGCCCCGGGATACCTCCCTGGTGGCTTGAGCGAGCTTCTCAATGGGGACGGTGATCCCCTTGGCGAGATGGAGGCCGCTCCAGCTGGCGGCAAAGATAATCAGCAGGGTGACGAACATCAGGATGAAAATGTAGAAAGTCTTGACGGTGATCTTCTGGGGAGCGAGCAGCCGGTATCTCTGGACGTAGGCATTGATCGTACTGATCCGCTGGGTATAGCTCTGGGGGAAAAACCGGCCCGCCGTTACCAGGATATGGCCGACGCCGTCAAAGTCAAACCCGGCTCCTCGCCGGATCATCTCCCCCGCGCCCATCGGCTCAATGCTGCTGAAGCGGTCGCCCTGACGCGCCTGCTCGACGAGACCCGGCTGGACGGATTTGTAATCTTGAAGCGGAAGGCCGGGGTTGATGTAGGTGAACAGCTCCTCGTCGTTCACATAGATGCCGATCTCATCGAGCTTGTACTCGCTGAGTTTTTGGCGGATGAAATCCCGGAGGTCCAGCCTGTTCTCCAACTGGACGAGTCTTCGAGCCTTGATTTCGCGGCTCAGCACGACGGCGTAGTGGTAGGCCGTCTCCTCGGCGTTGGCATAGACGCCGTCGGCGACGCTCTTGGTGTCTTCGATCACCTTGTCGAACGGAGTCTTGAACCAGAGTTCGATGTTGCGGCTGATGAGGTCGCTGGCGAAGAAGAAAAGTAGGAACGTGGGGATGATGCTCAGGGCGATGAAGAACAGGACAAGCTTGGTTTTGAAATGGGAGCCGACGATGTTCCGTTTTCGGTCCAAGTAGAGCTTGACAAGGTTACGTCCCAGGATGAAGAAGAGGACGAGGAACAGGATCAGGACGATAACCTGCATCATGGACAGGAGGACATTGGTTGCCGAGGTGGGTGAGAACTCCTGCGAGGTACGGATGAAATATTCGATGGCGAAAAAGAGAGCGACGAGCAGGATGACGAAGGCGACGATGAAGCGGGGTCCTTTCCTTCTGGGCGACTCCATCGTCCTATCCTGTCTTCTCTTCTTGGGTGACCAGCAAACCGGGGTAGTTCTCCGGCGTGATCAGGATATCCTGGCGGACCGACCCGCTGGGTCCTAAGGGCTTGGCCTTCCGGCCGTTGATGGTCAGGTCCAGGCCGCCGGAATTGCCGATGTTCAGCCGGACTTCCCGTTCGGCCCTGATTTCGAGGGACTCTCCCTTGTTCTTGGTGCCGTACCATACGGACTGACCGTCGGCATAAACATGGAGCCAGGTCTCCTCGATGAAGCTCATCTCCAGGCGAAGTCCCGTTATTTCCTCAACCACCGGCAGGGGATCCGGCGGCGGGGAAGGCTTCGGGGCCTCGACCTGGGGGATGCGCTGAGTGGTCACGATGGAAACACGCGGCTTATCGGGCCGAGCCAAAACAAAGAAATAGATGAGGATAATTCCGAGCCCGATGATCGTCAGGGCCAGGGCGGCTATCTTCCAATGCTTGCGTAGGGAAGGCCGCACGAAGGGCCCGGACCGTGAACCCGGCCGCTTCGCGGACTCGCCGTATTGAAGCTGTTCTTCGAAGGTGTAGATTTCCTGGTATTTGTTGAGCACTTGGTGCTCATCGATGCCGATGCACTTGGCATAGGAACGCAGGATGGCGCGGATGAAAAACGCTCCGGGGAGGGCGTCCAGTCTGTCCTCCTCGATGGCCTGGAGGAACCTGAGGTTGATCCGGGTGGAGTCGGCGATCTCCCTCAGAGAAATCCCTCTCAGCTCTCTTTCTCTCTTTAGCTCCTGACCGAGGGATGCCATTGTCAAAAATTGTAGGCCAATCCCTCGGATGTGTCAACCGGGAGGCCCATCGCTTGAGCCGTGAGGCTTTTTAAATCTTCAGGAAGCGGGAAAGCGAGCTCATACTTCCGAGCACCCCCATAAAGGCGCCGCCCACGATCAGGCTCAATGATTGAGACAGGGAGAGATAGCGGAAGCCGACGATATCCTGGAGCGCTCCCAGAGAATGGCCGAGGTAAAGGGGGAAAGACCTTATCAGGATAAAGAGAAGTCCCAGGGACAGCAGGCTGCCCAGGATCCCGAGGGCGATCCCCTCGATGAGAAACGGCAGGCGGATGAAGGTGTTGGTGGCACCGACCAGCCTGAGGATTTCGATCTCCGACTTGCGGGCAAAGACGTTCAGCCGGATGACATTGGAGATGATGAAAAACGAAGCCAGGATGAGGATACCGCCAAGGAAGAAGCCGATCGCCCTGGCCAGGCGGCTCAACGACTGAAGCTTCCGGATCCAATCCCTGTTAAACTGGACGTCTTCGACACCGGCCACGTTTTTGATCTCCTCGATGAACCCGAGGATATCGTCCGACCGGAAGGAGCCCTTCTGCAGGGTGGCTTCGAAGGAGGGAGGGAAGGGGTTCGTGCCCAGGTTTTTAAGGATTTCCTGAAGATCGGGAAAGTCCTTGCGGAACCTTTCCCAGGCTTGCTGACGGTCGACGTAAGCCACCCGCTCAACGTACGGAGAAGCCTTGATTTTCTGCTCGATCGAGCTGAGGTCCGCGGCCGTAACGTCCGGCGAAAGAAAAAAAACCACTCTCATGCTTTCTGACATCTCGTCAGCGATATGCCGGAGGTTGTTGGAGAGGGAGATGAAGACGCCCAGTATGAGGAAGGACAGACAGATGATGGTGACGGAAAGAAGGTTTCGTGCCCTGTACTGCCAGAGGTTGTTCTGGGCGTCCCGCAGGAAATACCTTATCTTTTTGAGGATGGCAGGACCTCCTTGCCGATGATCTTCCCTTTGAAAAGAAACAGGATCTTATCGCCGAAGTGGCGGATCAGCTCCTTGTCATGACTGCAGATGATGACGGTCGTGCCCCGCTTATTGATCTCCTTGAAGACGCCCATGATTTCCGAGGCCAATTCGGGATCGAGGTTTCCGGTCGGCTCATCGGCCAGCAGGATCTGCGGCTCGTTCACCACGGCCCTGGCGATAGCCACCCTCTGCTGTTCCCCGTAGGAGAGGTGCGCTGGATACTCCCACATCTTCTGATGGAGGTTGACCAGACGCAGGGCGTTGAACACACGGAGTCTGACCTCTTTGAGCGGGATGCCGAGGACGTGAAGGCCGATGGCGACGTTCTCAAAAACCTTCTTGTGGAAGACCAGCCGGAAATCCTGGAAGACGATGCCCATCGTCCGGCGCAACCGGTAGATCCGGTGGTCGGGAAGCCGGAGGATGTTGACGCCGTCGATGACGATCTGGCCGCGGGACGGAAGGGTCTCGCGGAAAATGATCTTGAGGAGGGTGGATTTGCCTGATCCGCTGGGGCCCGTGATGAACCAAAAGTCCCCCTTCAGGACATGGAGGTTGATGTCGAGCAAGGCCCATTGTCCCTCCTGGTATTGCTTTGAGATGTGGTAAAGCTCGATCATCACGGCCGGGCAGAACCGCCTGCCCGGTCACGGATTATATCATATCAAATGGGGGATTCCTAGGAACAGGGGATCCGGAGAATGGGAGGTTGTCAGCGGGCGAACAGGTACATGAGCCAGCCGAAGGCAAGGGCGCCGACGACCATGAACAGGAACAGCGATAGACCGTACTTAAACTGGCTCTTGGGACTTTCCCGGTGGATGAGCGAGAGCACGACGGAGACGAAGAAAGCGTAGACGATCATGGAGAGGAGATGGCTCCGGAAGATCATTTCTTCTTCCCTTTGGCGACATCGTAGGCATCTATGGCGACGAGATAGTTCAGCAGTCCCGCGCCGGCGATGTAAGCGGTGCCGAACTCGAAGGTCACCCGCTCCAGGGCGCCCTGGCCGAAGCCCAGATAGCGGGATAGGACATAAACAATAAAGTCGCCGAGGTCGGCAAAGAAGGCCAGGATGGTCAGCGGGTTCTCGGTCTGGAAAGGATAGATCCGCCCGCCCATGGACAGACCGATAGCCGTCATGGCTCCGATCGATACAAAGAATATAGCTCCGCGCCAGAATTTTTTCTGCAGAACGTGGCCCAGTCCCGGGACGAGCCAGCCGGCGAGGAGACAAACAACAGCTTTCATGGCTTTTAAGATAGGGAATATAAAGGAAAAGGCGGCACAAATCAAGTATAATGAACAAATGCCGGAGCTTCCGGAGGTCGAGACAATTGTCCGCTGTCTGCGCCGGCGACTCATCGGTCTCGAGGTCAGGACCATCCGGCTGATCTTCCCTCCGACCGTCCGGAACAGAGATAAGTCTTATCTCCAAAGGTTCGTGGGTCAGCGGGTGCTCGGTCTGCGCCGGCGGGGCAAAATGATCCTGCTGGATTTTTCCGGCGGGCTCACCATGATCGTCCATCTCAAGATGACCGGACAGCTCTTATTTGGTCCGGCCGCTGCGCCCGCGGATAAGCATACCCATCTGGTCATCTCCTTCCGGCCGAGTGACGGAGAGTTGCGCTTTCGGGACATCCGAAAGTTCGGGTTCATAAGGGGGGTGAGGACCGACCGGGCGGACCGGACACGGGAGGTCCGAGACCTCGGTCCTGAGCCGCTGGCTCTTGACCTGCCTTCCTTTCTTGATCGGTTCGGGGGCCGCCGGGGAAGGCTGAAGAGCCTGCTCCTGAATCAGAAGATCATCGCCGGCGTCGGGAACATCTACGCTGACGAGATCCTCTTCGGGTCGGGCCTCGACCCCCGGGCCGAAGTCTCCCGCCTGGGCCGCCGGCGTCTGGAGAGGCTTTGGTCATCCGTTCGCGCCGTCCTCAACGAGGCGATCTCGTTCAAGGGGACGACGGTCCGCGACTTCCGGGACGGCGAAGGCAGTGAAGGTCTGTTCCAGAACCGCCTCCGGGTGTACGGCCGGGAAGGGGAGCCCTGTCCGCGTTGCGGGGCCCTTATCAAACGTATCCGGGTCTCCGGGAGGAGCACCCATTTTTGCCCCCGCTGCCAACGCCGTTAAGGAAGAATTCAAGCGGCCTTTTTTGTGGCTTCGCCGGATAGGCAGGGAATTATATTGGCGGTTCAAAGGGCTTTCGAAAGGACATCAGGAGAGCAACCCATGAAAAACCGTGATCTCCCGGGGATTCCTTCAGTGTACGCGGCGGTCGTCGTCGTGATCGACGATGAAGACCTCTACCGGAGCGCCTTCGGGTTCCATGACCAGGGCCATTCACTTCTCCGGGCCGGAGTTGAAGTCGGGCGGTTTCATGAAGCCTGCCGCTCAGAGGGCCCTTTTTAGGGTTTGACAGAATCAGTGTTATCATTATAATTCAAGGTGTCGTCCTGCGATAGGCTCTGAAAACGCGAACCGAGCCGGATAATATGGGAGGAGGAATAGCGTCATGAAGTTCGGAAGCCTCACGGCCGTTATGGATTTTGCTATCCGGCGCGAGGAGGAAGCTGCCAGGGGTTACGGTAGGCTTGGCCGGATCGCCACCGACCAGGGAGCAAAAAAACTCCTGGCCGACCTCCAGCACGAGGAGAAGAACCACAAAAGGATCCTCCAAGGTCTGGCCAAGGCCGGAGTGCGCGCCGTGGCCGCCAAAGACGTGAAGGACCTGATGATCAGCGATTATCTTGTGGAAGAGCCCCTGACTCCCGAGATGAGCTTCCAGGACCTTTTGATCTTTGCCGCCAAGAAGGAAAAGAGGGCCGTCGATCTCTATTCCGACCTCGCCAAGAAGTCCCTGACCAAGGAGCAGAAGGCGCTGTTCGAGTTCCTGGCCAAACAGGAAAAGGCCCACAAGCTGCGCCTCGAGCTCGAGTACGAGAAGCATGTCCTTTGGGAGGATTGACCCTTTCCCGGGGGATTTGTTGATTGGAACCCAATAAGGAGATGAGTCATGGAAAAATGGGAATGCCAAGCCTGCGGCTACATCTACGATCCCGAGAAGGGTGACCCCGACAACGGCATCGCTCCCGGCACCCCGTTCGAAAGTCTTCCCGAGGACTGGGTATGTCCTCAGTGCGGCGTCGCCAAGGAGTTCTTCCAGAAATTGGCTTGAGGGGCCGGAGCTCCGGCCAAGGGGGAATTGGGATGAAAGCAGTTATCATAGGCAACGGCCTGGCCGGGACCATGGCCGCCAAAACATTGCGGGAACTGGACGCCCAGGCGGAGGTCGTGGTTTTCGCCGAGGAGAGGTACCCCTATTATCCCCGGCCGAACCTCGTCGAGTATATCGCCGGCAAACTTCCCTACGAACGGATTTTCGCTTTTTCCGAGGAATGGAATGCCCGGCAGAAGATCGATATCCGGCTTGGGACCCCCGTCCGTAAGATCCACCCGCAGTCCAGGGAGGTCGAGCTTGACGCCGGCCGGCGTGAACCTTATGACGCGCTTCTGATTGCCAACGGGGCCTCGTCCTTCGTCCCGCCGATCAAGGGGGCCGATATCCGGGGCGTATTTTCCCTCCGCACTCTGGACGACGCCAAGGCCATAATCGACCATGTCCAGGAGAATCGCCGGGTTATCATCATCGGCGGCGGGCTCTTGGGCTTGGAGATCGCCCGGGCCATCAGGTCGCGGGGCGCCGAGGTCGAAGTGGTGGAGTTCTTCGACCGCCTGCTGCCTCGCCAGCTCGACGCCCAGGGGGCTTCGCTCCTGCGAAGCCAGGTCGAAAGCCTGGGGATACGGGTTCGGCTGGGTGTTATTACAGAGGAGATTTTCGGGCCGGGTGAGGTCAGGGGGATCCGGCTCAAAGGCGGCGCGGAAGTCAGCGCCGAGATGGCCGTCATCGCCGCCGGCGTCCGGCCGAACCTCGGCCTCCCCCAGGACGCCGGGCTGGCCACAGACCGCGGCTTGGTGGTCGATGACCGGCTGCGGACGAGTCACCCTCAGGTGTTCGCGGCCGGCGACAGTATTCAGCACAGGGGGAAGCTGTACGGTATAATCCCCGCTTCTTTCGACCAGGCGCGTGCGGCTGCCTACAACATGCTGGGCCAAGAAAAAAAATATGAGGGAACGGTCCCCGCCAACACCCTCAAGGTCGTCGGCCTTTATGTGACCTCCCTCGGCTTGGCAAACCCGGAAGGCCAGGGCTACGAAGAAATCAGGAAAACCAATAAGGAGGAGGGGATCTACAAGAAAGTTGTGCTCCAGGACGGCGTCCTGGTCGGGGCCATCTGGATGGGGACAAAAAAAGGGGTCAGCGAGATCTCCCGCGCCGTGACGGCGAAGACCAAGGTCAATCAATGGATAAACACCCTCCTCGACGACAGCTTCGATTTTTCCGTGCTTTGATCGCCAAGTCCGCTTCCCTCGTTGTGGGCTGCCTGGTTTTCTTCGGGCCGGCTGCCGCCCAGTACAAGCTCAACGGCTATTTCTCCGCCGGCTATGCAGACGGACAAAAAGAGAGCGAGTCTCCCGACAGGACGTTCGGGTGGGTTCAGGGCGGACTTTTGTTCACCGGAACCGCGGCCCGAGTCTTCAAGTACGGTTTTGAGGCCCGTTTCAGGTCAGAGAGCCAGCTGGAGATCGAGGAAGCCTGGGTGGGCTTCGGTCCTTCAGATTCCTTCGCGCTTAAACTCGGCTTCTATCTTGTCCCGTTCGGAAAGTACAACACGGCCAATCGCCCTCATCAAAACCCATTTATCCAGACACCTCTGCCGCAGGCGTATATCTATCCGCCGAGCTGGCGGGACGTCGGGATCCTGATGGACGGCAAGTGGGGGCCCTTGCTCTATTCTGTCTACCTGGGCAACGGACTGGCCGAAGGCCAGGACCTTACGGACGGCCAGCAGTTCAAGGACAACAACGGCGATCCGGCCGCCGGCGGGCGGTTCGCCCTTTTGCTGAGCCAGAGCTTTGAAGTCGGGTTCTCCTATTATCGAGGCCGCTATGACGACGAAGGCCTAAGGGACCTCGAGCTCCAGGGCGCCGACGTCAGCTGGAAGTCCGAGTCTATCCTTTTTGCTTACGAGTACGAGAGGGCCTATCTCGATAATCCGGAAGGATACGGGCGCGGACTGGCGGAGGGCCATTTTGTCCTCGCTTCCCTGACCATGGGGCAGCTCCGGCCCTTCGTCAGTTATCAGACTCTCGTCTATAAGGATCCCTATCACGGGGAGGATCCTGTTCTTATCGGCATAACCCAGGATATCAGCCGCTGGGCGGCCGGCGTGGCTTTATCGCCCGCGCCCAATTTCATGTTCAAAGTGGAATATGACTTCAACGAAGAAGCCGTGGTCAATCTTGACAATGACACCCTTCTGGCCCAGGTATCGTTCCTGTTCTGAACGAAAGGTAAACTGAGAAAGGAATCATATGGCCAACGTTGTCGTTCTCGGCACCCAGTGGGGGGACGAAGGCAAGGGCAAGATCGTCGACCTGATAGCGCCTTCATTCGATGTGATCGCGCGCTATCAGGGAGGCCATAACGCCGGCCATACGGTCTGTCTCCCCGGCCGGAAGATCGTCCTTCACTTGATCCCGTCCGGCATCCTCCATCCGGGGAAACTGTGCGTCATCGGCAACGGAGTGGCCTTCAGCCCTCCAGCCTTCCTGAAAGAGGCGGCGGCGCTCGAGGAGCTCGGCGTCTCCCTCGACGGCCGCCTGGTCATCAGCCGCGGCGCGCATCTTATCCTTCCCTACCACCCTGTGATCGAGAAGATCGCCGAGGAGCGTAAGGGCGCACTGAAGATCGGGACGACGAGCCTGGGCATAGGGCCCTCTTATGAGGACAAGGCGGCCCGCTGCGGCATCCGCGCCGGAGACCTCCTCGACCTTGAGGTCTTCCGGGAAAAGCTCTTCTCCAACCTGGCCGAGAAAAACGTTCTCTTCCGGGCGGCCGGCCTTCCGGCACTCGATGGCGAAAAAGTCTATGAGGAATTCGCCGGATATGCTTCCCGGATCTCCCGCTATATCGGCGATGTCTCGCTCCTCCTCCATCGGAGGATGCAGGAAGGGAATTCGGTCCTGTTTGAAGGCGCCCAGGGCGCGCTCCTCGACATCGACCACGGCACCTACCCCTTTGTTACTTCCTCCAACTCGACGGCCGGCGGTGTCGCCACGGGATTGGGGATCGGTCCGACCCGGATCGACGCGGTCCTTGGAGTCGCCAAAGCCTATACGACACGAGTGGGGAGCGGCCCCTTCCCCACAGAGTGTCAAGACGCCCGCGGCCGGCTTATCTCGGAGCGGGGCAACGAGTTCGGCGCCACCACGGGCCGGCCCCGCCGCTGCGGCTGGTTCGACACCCTGGCCGTGGCCTACGGCTGCCGGGTCAATGGGATTGAGCGGATCGTGCTGACGAAGCCTGATATCCTGGACGCTTTTGAGGAGATCCCGGTCTGTGTCGGCTATGATTATAAGGGATCGAGCCTGAGCGTCTTCCCGGCCGAACCTTGGATCCTGGAGAAGGTCGTTCCTCGGTACAGAACGATGAAGGGGTGGAAGTCGCCCATCCAGCACCTGACCGACCGGAGTCGACTTCCGGCCGCGTTCAACGACTATGTCAAGTTCATCGAGGATTCGGTCGAAGCCAGAGTCTGCCTCATATCGACCGGTGTCGAGAGGAAGGATTCTCTCCTCATAGACGAGGAGCTCGAAGGCCTGGTCGACCTCGGCCTGATAAGAATGGGACTGGCTTAAGAGGCTTTCGGACGGAGACCCGCAAAAGGAGGGTGGAATGAGAATTGGCTCCCGCACGAAACTCGACGACCTGGTTAAGAAATACCCTTTTCTTTTGGATTTCCTGGCCGGGCTGTCTCCCCGTTTTGCCAAGCTTCGGAGCCCGATCATGCGGAAGACGATCGGGCGGGTGGCGACCCTTCATCAGGTTGCCGGCTTCGGTGACCTGCCGCTGGCCGAGCTTCTGACCAAGATCCAGGCGGAGATAAAGAGAGCGGCCAGGGAGGACGTCGAGGTCGACGCCGGCGGGGCCTCGCCGGAGCCCATCGACACCGCAGAAGCCCGGCTGGAAGTGCTCAAGGACATCATCCGGGAGCTTCATGAGGGCGGTGACTTGGAGGAGCAGAAGAAGCGTTTTGCCGGCCTGATCAAGGACGTCAGTCCGACCGAGATCTCGAAGATGGAACAGAAATTGATCGAGGATGGCCTGCCCGAGGAGGAGGTCAAGCGGCTCTGCGATGTCCACGTCCAGGTTTTTAAAGAGTCCCTGGAAGGCCAGCCGCTTGCGTCCGCGATCCCCGGACATCCGCTGCACACCTTGATTGAGGAGAACCGGGCCCTCGAGAGGATCCTGGCTGATTTCAGAGGCCTCCTGGATAGGGTCGAGCCGAGGGACGGCGGTGTCAGCTTGGAAAAGATCCGGGACGAGATCAGGTCTTCTCTCGAAGAGATCGCCCAAGTGGAGAAGCACTATCTCAAGAAGGAGAACCAGCTCTTCCCGATCCTCGAGTCGAAGGGAGTGGGCGGTCCCTCCAAGGTCATGTGGGCCATCCATGCCGATATCCGGATGATGATCCGGGATTTCCGCGGCCTCCTCGTCGATGAGAGGGCCGCCGAACTCGTGGCTATGGGACGTCGGCTTTCGGAGACGATGGCCGATATGATCTACAAAGAAGAGAAGATCCTCCTGCCGATGAGCCTGGAAGCCCTGGAGGCGAGGGACTGGGCGCGCGTGAAGAAAGGGGAGGAGGAGATCGGCTTCGCCTGGATAGTCCCGGGCGACGATTGGAAGTCCGGGGTCGGCGGAGAGGAGGTGACTCCAGCCCCGTCCTACCGCCGGCCGGCGGAGACACTGGAACTCGACACGGGCGCGCTTACTCCCAAGCAAGTCAACCTCCTGCTCAAGAACCTTCCCGTCGATGTCACCTTCGTCGACGAGTTGGACACGGTCCGCTATTTTTCGGCCGGCGCCGAGCGCATCTTTCCCCGCAGCCCGGGGATCATCGGGCGGAAGGTCCAGAATTGCCACCCGCCGGACAGCGTCCATGTGGTCAACCGCATCCTGGAAGCCTTAAGGAAGGGGGAGAGGGACGTTGCCGAGTTCTGGATCCAGTCAAGGAACCGGTTCATCCAGATACGCTACTTTGCCCTCCGGAACAAGACCGGCGACTACAGGGGGTGTCTGGAGGTCAGCCAGGATGTCACGGCCGCCCGCGGCCTCGAGGGCGAAAGGCGCCTGCTGGACTGGGAATAATTTCACTCAAAGGAGGTTTGTCATGCCAGCCAAAACCAAGAAAAAGGCGGTTAAGAAGGCGAAGAAAGGCGAATCCTATCAGTGCGGCGTCTGCGGCTACCGCATAATCGTCGACGAAGCCTGCGGCTGCGCGGAGGAGCATATTTTCGTCTGCTGCGATAAGCCGATGAAGAAGAAGGTCTGAAAGGTCAGGAGCCTGGCGAGCGACGAATAGGCTCTTTGGCCTGCCCCTGCGCGGCGGCCTCAAGAGAAACCGGAGAGGTGAAAAATGCGTGGACTGGCCTTCTCTATCGTTGATGTCTTTGCCGAAAACAAGTATGCCGGAAATCAACTGGCCGTTGTGCCTCAGGCAGAGGGCCTGGCGGGGGAGGATATGCAGAAGATCGCCCGCGAATTCAATTTCTCCGAGACGGCGTTTATCTTGGGCGACCGGGTGCGCCGCGGGGGCTTTGATGTCCGCATCTTTACGCCTGTCAGGGAACTGCCTTTCGCCGGGCATCCGACGCTCGGCACCGCTTTTGTGATCCGGCAGGACCTGATCAGGCAGCCGGTCCAGGAAGTCACCCTCAACCTCAAGGTCGGACCCATCCCGGTCACTTTTACTTATCGCGGCCGGACGCCCGATGTCCTGTGGATGAGGCAGATCACGCCGCGGTTCGGTTTCACTCTGGAGCCCTTCCGCGTGGCCCCGGTTTTGAGTTTGAGTCCGGATGACCTGGATTCGAGGTTCCCGGTCCAAGAGGTCTCGACCGGCATCCCCTTCGTCATCGTCCCCGTCAGGACGCTGGAGGCGCTCCGAAAGAGCGCCCTCCGGGCGGAAAAGATGGCCGGGCTGACCGCCAAAGGGAAGGCGTTCCTCCTTTTTGCTCCCCAGGTCTATCGACGGGGAAACGACCTCAACGTCAGGGTGTTCGCTCAGGGATACGGAGTGGACGAGGACCCGGCCACTGGAAGCGCCAACGGATGTCTAGCCGGTTACCTCGTCCGCCACCGTTATTTCGGCGGGCCGCGGGTCGATATCCGAGTCGAGCAGGGGTATGAGATCGGGCGTCCCTCGCTCCTCCTTCTGCGGGCGGCGGAGAAAGGGAGAAAAATCGAAGTCCTTGTCGGCGGCCGGGTCATCCTGGTGGCGAGGGGGAGGCTCATCTAACGAAAGCGGGCTGACAAATCTTACTAATCCTATAGAAATATGGTATATTAATAGAATAAGGAGTATCATAAGCGGCCAGGCCGGGACTGATTGAGGTCCTGAAGAATATGGAACGGAACGAGCGATCGATGATCAAAGACCTCTCGGTCATGATTGCCGGCAAGGCCGGAGACGGCGTGCTTTTTACGGGCAACGTCCTGGCCAAGCTGCTCAAGCGTCACGGCTGGGAGATCGTCACCTCCCGCGATTTTCCCTCCAACATCCGGGGGGAGGCCACCTGCTACACGGTCAGGGCCTCTTTAGACAAGATCTATGGGCTGGGCGATCAGGTGAACATCCTCCTGGCTTTTGACTGCGAAGCGATCTTGGCCCATCTTCCCGAGATCGCCGAGAACGGGATCGTCTTCTGTGACGGTGAGGGTGTGCAAACGCCGTCTCCGGAGCAGGCGCGGGGCAAAACCTTCCACCGGTTATTCCTGCGGGCTTTGGCCAAGGAGAGGTTCGGCCAGGAAATCTTCAAGAATGTCATGGCCCTCGGCGCGCTGAGCTATGTCCTCGACCTCGACCCTTCCCTTCTCGACGGGATAATCTCCGAGATGTTCCTGAAGCGCAAGGGGGAAGAGGTCGTCCGCAAGAACACCGAAGCGGCCCGTACAGGCTTCGAGAAGGCGAGGGAGATAACCGCCGAGAAAGAATGTCATCCGCTGACAAGAAGGCCGGATGAAAACCGCGTTCTCATCTCCGGGGACGAAGCGATCGGGTTCGGCGCCCTGGCGGCAGGCTGCCGCTATTTCGCTGCCTACCCGATCTGCCCCGCCTCTGAGATATGGCAGTGGCTCGTTCATTACCTGCCGGACTTCGGCGGCGCCGTGGTTCAGACCGAGGACGAGCTGGCCGCGCTCAACATGGCGCTCGGGGCCTCTTTCGCCGGCGCCCGGGCGATGACCAGCACTTCCGGGCCCGGCGCCTCGCTCATGATGGAGGCTTTTAGCCTGGCCGGCATGGCCGAGATCCCGGTCGTCATTGCGCATGTCCAACGCCTGGGGCCGGCCACGGGAATGCCGACAAAGAGCCAGCAGGGCGATGTCTTGCAGTGGATCTTCGGTTCGCACGGCGAATTTCCGCGCATCGTCCTGGCCCCCGGGACGGTCGGGGAGTGCTTTGACCTCACGGTCGGAGCGTTCAACCTGGCGGACAAATATCAATGCCCGGTCATCATCCTCACCGAGCTCGACATGGGCCAGGACTTCCGCACGTCCCGGGCCTTCGATTTTTCCCAGGTCGCGATCGAGCGCGGAAATCTCCTCAGCCCCGGTGAGCTCCTGGGTATCCCGGATTTCAAGAGGTACGAGATCACGGACGACGGGATCTCGCCCCGGTCCCTGCCCTCCTGGAAGAATGGAGTCCATCTGGTCGAGAGTCTCGAGCACGATGAGAAGGGCTACCGGGATGAAGACCCTCTGAACCGCAACCGGATGATGGAAAAGCGCATGCGCAAGCTGGACCATGCTTCTCCGGACCTTTTCGCTCCTCGGACCTGGGGCTGCCAAAAGGCCGATGTGGGGTTTATCGGATTCGGGTCGACACTCGGCGCGATCCTCGAGGCTATGGAGCAGCTGAGGGCAAATAACATCCCCTCCCGCTTCCTCCAGCTCCGGACCCTCTGGCCATTCCCGGCCGCCGAAGTCAGGCAGTTCCTGGCGGAAATCCGGGAACCCTTTGTCGTCGAACATAACTTTTCCGGCCAGCTGGCCACCCTGATCAAGAGCCAGATCAGCCCTTGTGTTGAGCTCAAGAACATACTCAATTATTCGACCCGGCCTTTCATTCCCGGGGATATCGTCGAGCCGGTCCTGAGGTCACGTCGATGAAAGCCAAGGAATTCTACCACCGTCTCAACCCGACGTGGTGCAAGGGCTGCGGCCTGTTCGGTGTCTTCGATGCCCTTAAAAGGGCGGCGGCAGCACTCGATGTCGAGCCCGAGGACCTGGTGATCGTCACGGGGATAGGCTGCCACGGCCGGCTGAACAACTATTTTCAGTCCTACGGTTTCCACGGACTTCACGGCCGCGCCATGCCGGTAGCCGCCGGGATCAAGCTGGTTAATCCGCGGCTCCAGGTCGTGGCCGTGAGCGGCGACGGGGATGCCTACTCGATCGGGCTGGGCCACTTTCTCCATGCCCTCCGCAAGAACGTCGGCCTTACTTACATCGTCGTCGACAACCGCCTCTTTGCTTTAACTCAGGGTCAGGCCTCGCCGACCACGGACTTCGGCATGGTGACGCTGTCCACTCCGCTCGGGTCCAAGGATTTCCCGATCGACGGGCCTTCTCTCGCCCTGGCCGCCGGCGGGACATTCATCGCCCGCGGGTTTTCCGGCGAGGTGGCCCAGTTGTCTTCCCTTATCGAGCGGGGGATGAAACACGACGGGTTCGCCCTGATCGATATCCTCAGCCCCTGCGTCACCCACAACAAGGTCAATTCCTATGATTGGTACAAAAAGCATATCTCCCATGTTGAGGACGTGCCGGGCTACAACCCCGGGGACAAAGCCAAAGCCTGGGAGGTTTTATCCCACCCGGAGAAGATCGCCGTCGGCCTGATCTACGAGGAGGCCAAGCCTTCTTTCGAAAGTCTCGTCCTCCCCGACAGGGAAAAGCCGATCGCCTCCCTCGACCTTGGGGTGGACGCTCAGCGGCTCAGGAAGATCATGGACGGGTTTCGCTGAGACGGCAATCATGGTAAAATGCCTGGAAAGGAGATTTTTGAGATGAAAGAGAAAGTCGAGGCCGCTTTAGAAAAAGTCCGGCCCGCCCTGAGAGCCGATGGAGGAGATGTTGAGCTGGTGGATGTCCAGGACGGGGTCGTCAAAGTGAGACTGACGGGCGCCTGCGGCGGCTGTCCGATGTCTCAAATGACCCTGAAGATGGGCATCGAACGGCTCCTCAAGAAGGAGATCCCGGAGGTCAAAGAGGTCGTCGCCGTCTGAATTATCGGCCTCATTGCCGGATCGAGATTATGCGCCAGGTTTACCTTGACCACATGGCCGCTACCCCCCTGGACCCCCAGGCGCTGGAGGCCATGCTTCCTTTTTTGCAGGAAAAGTTCGGCAACCCCCAGAGCCTGCACTCGGCCGGTCAGGAGGCGCTCAGCGCTCTTGAAGAGGCCCGTTCGCGGGTGGCCGGGCTCATCGGCGCGGACGATTCTGAGGTCTACTTCACCTCCAGCGGATCCGAGGCCAATAACTTTGCCCTGAAGGGGATGGCCATGGCGCGTCGGGACAAAGGCAACCATCTCGTTCTTTCCGCCATCGAGCATCAGTCCATCCTTCATTCCGCCAAGAGCCTGGAGAGATCCGGGTTCTGCTCAACCCTGGTTCCGGTCGACAAGCACGGAGTTGTCGATCCGGAAGATGTAAAAAAAGCGATCCGGAAAGACACCGTATTGGTCTCCGTGCTCCTGGCCTCGAGTGAAGTGGGAACGGTCGAGCCCGTGGCCGAGATCTGCCGTATCTGCAGGGCCGCCGGCGTCTCTCTCCACACCGATGCCGTAGCCGCCGTCGGAAACATTCCGGTGGATGTCAGGGATCTCGGAGTGGATGCGCTGAGCCTGGCAGCCGACCAATTCTATGGTCCTAAGGGAAGCGGGGCCCTCTTTGTGAAAAAGGGCGTCCGCATCCTCCCGTTCATCGACGGCGGCATCCAGGAGGGCGGACGCCGCGCCGGAACCGAGAACGTCGCCGGGATCGTCGGGATGGGCAAAGCCGCCGAGATCGCCCGGGCGAAACTGCCGGAGCGGCAGGAAAGGATGAAGGCCCTTCGGGATCGTCTGATCGAGGGGCTTCCCGGGAGAGTCGACCGGGCCTACCTGACCGGGCACCCGGAAAAACGGCTTCCCCATCAGGCCAGTTTCTGTATCGAGTTCATCGAGGGCGAAGGCATGCTCCTGCACCTGGACATGAAGGGAATCGCTGTCTCCAGCGGATCGGCCTGCACTTCGCGGGCGCTCAAGGCTTCGCATGTATTGTTGGCCATGGGCATCGACCACGCTCTGGCCCAGGGCTCCCTGGTCTTCGGCTTGATCGACCGCACCACTTCCGAAGATATCGACTATCTCCTGGACGTTTTGCCGCCGGTCATCGACCGGCTGAGAAAGATGTCCCCCCTCTATACGAAATTCCTGGAGGATAATCAGAAATGATTTACACCGATAAAGTCATGGACCATTTTCAGAATCCCCGCAACGTCGGGGTGATCAAGGACGCCGACGGCACGGGAAAGGTTGGGAACCCGGTCTGCGGCGATATGATGACCTTCACGATCAAGGTCAAGGACGATAAGCTGGACGACATCAAGTTCCAGACCTTCGGCTGCGGGGCCGCCATCGCCGTCTCCAGCATCGTCAGCGAGATGGCCATGGGCAAAACCCTGAACGAGGCCATGAAGATCAGCAATGAGCTCGTGGCCGAGGAGCTCGGCGGACTGCCCAAGAACAAGCTTCACTGTTCGAACCTGGGCGCCGACGCCCTGCATGCCGCGATCGTTGATTACCGGAAAAAGCAGGTCCCCGAAAAGACCGAGGTGTCCCAGGAATCCGAGAAATGCTATTGCCCTTATTGCGAGGGCCCCGTCGAAGGGCTGGAAACGGCCTGCACAGCGTGCCATATCGAGCTGGAGGAATGCCCGCACTGCGGCGGCCTGACCAAGAAGGGCGAAGAGAAATGCGCCAAGTGCGGGGCCGACCTCGAGCCGGCCTGAGAGCGGGTTCGGGAGAAGATCGCAAGCGGTCCTCTCTCGTCTGCGGGACCAGAGATCCGAGGAGAGAAAATGAAGCCGGACGCTAAGCTGGACTGCTTTGGGCTTCTCTGCCCGATGCCCATCATCCAGACGGCCAAAAAGATAAAGGAGCTGCGGGTCGGCGAAGTGCTGGAAATCCTCTCGACCGACGACGGCATACTCGGAGATATGCCCGCCTGGTGCCGGATGTCCGGCCAGGAGTACCTCGGTTTTGAGAAAGACGGCGATGCCTATCGCGTCCTCATCCGGAAGCTCAAGGATTGAAGGGTGGGGGAAAGTTCATGACCAAGGCCGAGGTTCTCAGCCGGATCGCCGCCCTCCGGAAGGAGCGGAAGGCGGTCATCCTCGCCCATAACTATCAGATCGGCGAAGTCCAGGACATCGCGGATTATACCGGGGATTCCCTGGGACTCAGCCAGGAGGCGGCGCGGAGCGGGGCCGAGGTCATCGTCTTTTGCGGCGTCCATTTCATGGCCGAGACGGCGGCCATCCTCTCTCCCCAAAACACCGTGCTTTTACCGGACCTCCAGGCCGGCTGCCCCATGGCCGACATGATCACCGCTCCGGAGCTCCGGGACTGGAAGGCTCGCTACCCCGGCCGGCCGGTCGTCAGCTATGTCAACACCACGGCCGAGGTCAAGGCCGAGTCCGACATCTGCTGCACCTCATCTAATGCTGTCCAGGTAGTGGATTCTCTTCCCGATGATGAAATCCTGTTCGCCCCGGACAAGAACCTGGCCGCTTATGTCGCCCGCAGGACAAGAAAAAAGATCATCGCCTGGGACGGCTACTGCTATGTCCACAACCGGATCCTGGCCGCGGACGTCCTGGCCAAAAAGAAAAGGCATCCGCAAGCCGAGGTCTGGGTCCACCCCGAGTGCCGGCCCGAAGTGATCGACCTGGCCGACCGGGTCATCTCCACCGGATTTATGGTCAAGGCGGCGCGGGAAACTTCGGCCGGAGAGGTCCTCGTCGGGACCGAGGCCGGCATCCTCTATCGGCTGCGCAAGGAGAACCCGCGGACCGCTTTTTACTCCGTCAAGGACCTGGCCTATTGTTCGAACATGAAGAAAATCACCCTCATCAAGGTCTGGACGGCCTTGGAGGAGATGAAATTCCGGGTTGAGGTCCCCGCCGCCATCAGCGAGAGGGCGCGGGGCGCCATCGAGAAAATGATTCAAATTTAAAGGAGAGTCCGATGAAAAAGATGACCGAAGAAAACGTGAAGGGCGCCCTTGCGGGCGAAAGCCAGGCCCATGTGAAGTACGCGGCTTTTGCCGACGCGGCGGAGAAGGAGAAGTTGGCCAACATCGCGCGGCTGTTCCGGGCCAACAGCTACGCCGAACAGGTCCACGCGACGAACCATCTGCGCACGCTAGGCGGTATCAAGAAGACCGGCGAGAATCTCCAGGGGGCTATAGAAGGCGAGACCTTCGAGGTCACGGAAATGTACCCGGCCTATATCAAGGTCGGCGAGGACCAGGGAGAAAAGACGGCGGTGATGTATTTCAACGCCGCCATGGTCGCCGAGAAGGTGCATGCCGGGCTCTACAAGCGGGCCAAAGAGGCCGCCGACAAGGGCAAGGACCTCGACTATTTTCCGGTTCAGGTTTGCAGCGTCTGCGGCTTTACGGGGGAGGGCGAAGCCCCCGACAAGTGCCCGGTCTGCGGCGCACCTAAGGATAAATTCGTCAAGTTTTAGGCAGCCCTGATCAAGAGTCGGGGCGCTCATCCCGTTCGGAAAGAGCGCCCCAGGGAGGGATAAAATGGCCTTAGACAGCAAGCTTTATCCTCACGAGGTCCTGGCCGTGGCCATCCGGGCGGAGATCGAGGCGGCCGATTTTTACGGCCGGCTTTTGGGACAGGTTAAGAACATCCTGTTACAGCAGAAACTGACGTTCCTGGTCACGGAAGAGAAAAAGCACCGTCAGATCCTGGAGAGGCTGCATGGCCAGCGCTTTCCCGGGGTCGAGCTCAAGATCCCGGACAAGCCGGCCCGGCCGAAGACGGCCTCCGCCTGGGACGAGGAGGCTTCGGTCCTCGACCTTTTCAAGGTTGCCCTCGACGCGGAGAGGCTGGCCGAGCAATATTACAAGGACGCCCGCGGAGTCGTTGCCGACGCCGGCAGCAAGAAGATGCTTGAGTACCTGAGCCGGGTGGAGCGCAGCCATTACTTCCTGATCAAGTCTGAGATCGACCTGCTCAGCCGCTTCCCCGATTACTATGACGCCGAGGATTTCCACCTGGGCGAGGACCTTTTCCACGTCGGGCCCTAGTGTCCCGTCTCGTAAATATGTTGACAAAGTCCTCTGCTTGGACGGGACAC
>CAYGXD010000044.1:0-3237 GCA_964353705.1 uncultured Eubacteriales bacterium
GGGGAGAATAGTGAGGTGTCTCCGCAAAGGCCTCAGAGAGCGAAGCGAACGTCGGGGGTCTTCCCCTCCGAGTTGACTCCTTCCTGGAAGTGTCCCGTCCAGGCAGAGGACTTTGGCAACATATTTGCGAGACGGGACACTAGACTGGTCTGAATCTATGCTTCCTCATACTGTTTGAAAGGGAAAGCCGACTTGAAAACGCTCTCTCGGCCAGCGCCGAAGAAAAGAAAATTATCAATTTGGAGCTTTCCGGCTCCCGGCCGTCTTATTTTCCCAGAAGGATAGAGCTGCCCGTGAAGAAAGTGCCGGCCACGGCGGCCGTCATCAGCCCAACCAGAGTCGCCGCCAGAAGCGCCCTGAACCCGAGCCGGGAAAGATCCTTCGTGCGGCCCGGGGCGAGCGCCCCGATCCCCCCGATGAATATGGCCAGCGAGGCCACGTGAGCGAAACCGCAGATGGCGTAAGAGCCGATCAGGGCTGACCGGGGAGACTGGAGCGCGCCTTGCGTCAGGAGCTGGGAAAGATGCTGAAAAGAGGCCACTTCAGTGGCCACGGTCCGCTCGCCGATCACCTTGGCAATCGAGAGGGCATCGGCCGGAGGCACGCCGAGGACCAAGGTGAATGGGTAAAACAGGTAGCCCAGGAACGTCCGGAAGGACCAGTCCACGTTCCAGCCGAACCAGCTGTTGAGATATCCCCCTCCCCAGCCGAGGATGAGGTCGACGAGGGCCAGGAGGCCGAGGAAGGCCAGGAGAAGGGTGATGATCCCGCCGAGCAGCTGCAACCCGTTCTTGGCACCGTTGATGATCGCCAGGATGAGGTTCTCCTCTTTCTCGTAATGGGGCTTTATATCGAGGCCCAGCGTTTCGGGCTTTTCCGTCTCGGGCATCAGGAGCTTGGAGATGACGAGGGTCGCGGGGGCGGCGAGCAGGGATGCCGAAACCAAGTGGCCGGCGATGGCCGGGATCTCCTTCTGGAGAAGAAAGACATAGATGGCCAGGACGGTGGAAGCAATCGTCGACATCCCGGCGGTGAGGATGGTAGTGAGCTCCGATCGTGTCATCGTCGCGAGATGAGGACGGACGACGAGGGACGATTCGACTCCGACGAAAATCTCGCTCGAAACGCACAGCGACTCGGCGCCGCTCACCCTCATCAACCTGGTGAAGACCCGGGCGAAGAGGCGGACACAAAAGGGCATGACACCCAGGTAATACAGGGCGCCGATCAGGGCGGCGAAAAAGATGATCGTCGAAAGCCCTTGGAACGCAAGCATCGAGCCTAAGGAGGTCTCCCCCGCTTCGTTGGTTATCCCCGGAGGGAGGGCCAGCCGGCCGAAGACGAAGCGCGTCCCGGCCGTTGCGCTGCCGAGGAGCGTGACCACAACCCTGTTCACGAAGAGGAAGAATTTCGTCCCCGCCGGTACGACAAAGACGAAGAAAGCGAAAAGGAACTGCAGCCCGATCCCCCAGAAGACGACACGCCAGTTGACCACCCTCCGGTTGGCGGAGAGAAGCCAGGCGAAACCGGCGATGATAAATATACCGAGAAAACTGACGAGGTTATAGGCTGTCATGAGCCTCCCTTGCGGCCGGTGGGATTCATGCGCCTGTCTCCAGGGCGACCCGCTTGATCCGGGATTTCCCTCCCCGGACGATCCGGACGCGCGAAACGGGCAGCCCGAAATGATCGGCGAGCGCCGCCACGACCTCCCGGTTGGCCTGGCCTTTTTCCGGCGGCGCGGCCACGTGCACTTTGTATTCGTCCGGGCCGAGCGTTTCGACCTTGACCCTCCGTGCGCCCGGGTGGACCCGGACGGTCAGGAGCTTTCCAGGGGCCGCACCCTTGTCATTCATTCCATTCCCATCCCCGTGATCAGAAACTGACCTCGACGCCCCGGAGCAGCCGTTGGGCGTAAAGGGTTATCGAGCCGACCAGGAAATTGTCCAGGAAGACGATGACGAGTCCGACGATGAGCGGGCTGACGTCGAGTCCGCCCGCTTTCGACGGAGGGACGAGCCGGCGGACCGGTCGCATCACGGGCTCGGTCAGCCGGTAGAGGACCCGGGCGGCCTGATAAAGCGAAGGCACGTACACCCAGGAGAGAACGGCGCGTAAGATGACGATCCAGAGATAGATATTCAGGACGATGTGGAGGACTTTGGCCAGTGCGGCCAGGGTGTGGCCCAGGAGGATCACTTCACTGTCTCAGCGCAGGATATCCTTGTATCGGTTAAAGAGATCCTTAAGCTGCTCCCGGGAGATAATGTAGCCGCTCAGGTACATCGACAGGGTTGTGCGCATGGGATCGTTCGATTTTATGAGGACGTATTCCCGGACGACTCCGGTCCGTCCCTGACTAGGAATGCGGACCTCGACAGCGACCTCTTTTCCGCCGGCGATCTTCAGAGGGGACACAACCGGCTTGCCTCCGCTTGAAAACGTCGCGTTCCGGTGGTTGAATTCAACCCTCAACTCAAGCTCACCCTTGCTTATGATTTTGAGGTTGGCCTTGAGCTCCTCGCCCTCGACCACCAGACCGGCGTCGTAATTGTAGGGGTCAAGGTCTATCTTGGGCGAAGGAGGGACCTCGACGTCAGCCGCAACCTCGAGCTGCCTATGGGCTTCATCCGGATCGTTGGAGTCCACGTAGACCATTTTCTTAACCTGGCCGCCGTAGCCCCGGGTGTCGAACTTGACCTCGATCCGGCCTTCCTTGCCGGGGGCGATTTTTTCGGCGGAGACGAGCGCGGCGGCGCAGCCGCAGGAGGTCGAGACTTTCTGGATGACTAGGGTCGCGTCTCCCTCATTGGCAAAAATGAACTCATGGGAAACAACCTCGCCCTGCTTGACCTTGCCGAAGTCCCAGGCTGTTTCTTTGAACCTGATCTTGGGCTGGCCGGCCGCCAGGGCTAAATTGGCGATCAGCAGAGCGCCCGCCAGGACCAACACGTTAAACCCTGCCCTATCCGGACAATGCCTGTTCATAGCTCCTCCTCGCTTCCAAAAAAATGTACACCTTTTCTCCGGTTTTAGCAAGCCTTCGGACCAAGGGTTCATTGCTGGCCGCAAGCAAAGGATATATAATTTCAGAGATCCGGGGAGAGCAGAGCCGATGTTCCTAAAAAGGCCCGCCTCGTCTTTCAGGCGATGCCCGCAGCTACTGGCCTCTGTCATTTTGATCGGCGCGGCGGCCTGGGCCGGCGGGATCAAGCTTCGGGTGACGGCCGAGCAGGC
>CAYGXD010000044.1:3337-24268 GCA_964353705.1 uncultured Eubacteriales bacterium
CCGTCCACTTCGGCTATCTCGTCGGAGCTGAAATCCGGATCCCCCTGGCCCCCGGCTTTTGTTTTTCTCTAGGAGCCGAGCATTCCTCCGGAGAGGCCACGAGCTCGGTCGCCTACAAAGGGGGTTCCTTGGAGGCTTTCTATTCGGCCAAGCCGGGCTTCGGGGTCACCTCCATCTGCCTCGGCCTTCTCTATTACCCGCTGCGCTTTCTCTATGTGAGGGCCGGCCTCGATTATGCCTTTGCGCGCTGCGCCTATTTCTATCGCTTCAGCTATCCCCAGCCGTCTGGGCAAACCGAGTTCTGGCAGGAATGGACTGGCGAGGCGAGTTCTTCGGGTTTCGGATACGAGCTTGGGCTCGGGTTGGAATGGCCGCTCGGTCGACACCTCTCGCTCGTCGCCGAGGCGGCATTGCGGAGCTGCCGGCTAAGCGACCTTACGGGCGAGGATCACTACCAGGAGTCGACCAACTACGAGTCGCGGGAGACGGGAACGCTCTATTACATCCGGGCCACCGCGGGCGGAGCGGAAACCTTTCCTCTGGTCTTTGTCCGGGACAGAGAACCGGCCGAGGCCGGTGTCATGGATGTTCGGCAGGCCGAGCTCGACCTCTCCGGATACACCTTGAGACTGGGAGTTCAGGTTCAGTTCTAATTCTTCTTCAGCAGGGCGATGTGATGGGCATGGACTCCCCTGAATAGGGGGGAAATGCGCACCACGCGGAATCCGGCGCGGGCCGCTTCATCCGCAAACTCCCGGCCGCTGATCATCTTGATCCGTGTCCTGGTCCGTTTGACCCGGCGGCGGAGCGCCCTCTGGGCTTGGTGCAGGATGTTGGCCCGGTAGAAGGAGAGGATGAGCCACCCGGATCCGGCGCGCGCGAATTCATTGAGAGCGGCACGTCTTTCCTCCGGACGGTGGAGATGATGGAAGAAGCGCAGTGAGAAGACGAGGGGAAAGGCGCCGTCGCAGACAGGCAGGCCCTGGATGACATTGGCGACTATTCCCATCGGATTTGGGGAAACAGGATCCTTGTCGCGCGCCCGCCTGACCATGGCCAGAGAAAGATCACAGCTTATAGGGCGATAGCCGGCCTCAAGCAGGAGCCCGGAGAAGCGGCCATATCCGCAAGGAGCGTCGAGGGCGAGGGCCGGGCGATCCGCGGGCGGCTCGGCCCCCGCGATCCCGAGCATCCTCCTCAAGATCCGGGTTTCCCGTCGATGAACGATCCTCTGGTCGATGCCCCGGTACCGCCGCCGCTCGTAATCGGCGACCTCATGCTCTTGGAAAGGGACTTTAGCTTGTAAAGACATACTGGGGTCTCTCCTCGATCCGGACTCTAGCTGAACCTGCCGGCCGCTCCTCCCCGTCCCGGCCGATGATCGGACAGGGGACCTGTCCGAATTCATGATCGACCACCCCTTGCCGTGTCCAGCAGACGGCAAACCGCCGGTCCCCTTTGCGGAACCAAAAAACCTCGGCTCCCCCGGCCGGCGCCTTCTCCTCAAACCGGCTCCCCTCAAGGAGCTGCGTCATCTGACGAAGGGCGAAATAGGCGGGCCGCCTTCTCCACTCCGGATCCCGGCTGTCTATAAGTCCGTAGCCCGGAGCCACCAGCTGCCACCAATAGATCCGTTCGACAAAACCGCTGGCCAGGCAGATGACGAAATAGCGAACGAGGTAATTCGCCTGGTCTTCTTCGCTGACGCAGGGCTTGCCGGGCGCGGGAGAGTACTCCCCGGCGCCGGCGAGCGGCCAGTTCATCTCCGTGATCCAGCAACCCATGGGTCTGCCTAACGAGGCATCCACTATGGACTTCAAAAGGGCCAGCTTCTTGGCCGTGGTCCAGCCGAACTGGGCATTCTCCGGAGCGCCGGTGCGGTCCACATAAAGGAGAGAGCTGGCTTTGTCGAAGGCGACCGCCCGGAGCGTCGGAGGATAGAGATGGAATTCAAAGTCGATCACGGCGGGCCCGACGAGGCGAACTCCGTGTTTCCGGGCGAGAGGAACCGCCGCTCTGGCCAGAGAGATGTATTCCTGGTGGTCCCAAACACCCCATTTGGTCCTGTTCCAGGCGTGCCCGACCTCGAAATGAGAACACAGGGAGGAAAATCCCGAAAAGACATCATCCAGGAAGCCTGACCAGGAGGCCGGGTCGAGGACATCGTCCCGGCGCTGGAGGAGGGCGCCGATGACATCCATCCCTTCGCTGCGGAGCAGTCCGATGAACGCTTCGTAGCTCTTGAGTCGGCCCCTCTCCCAGGAAGGAATCCTGACCAGCGTCTGCCGAATCCCGGCGGCCTGCAGCGACTCCACAACCTCCCCGTTCCGCGCCCCGGCGGGAGAACAGGAAACGGCGAACGGAGTCCCGATCTCCACGGGCAATCGGTGCATCCATTTGATATACCGGCGGTAGCGGCGGAGGACCGGGATGGCAAGGGCCGAGTCGGCGGCCGCCAAGGTCAAGTAGCTCCCCGCATGCCTGAAATGGTGGCGGAGCCGCTCCTTCCGCGGAGCGACATTGTGCGGCTGGTCGGCGAATTCATTCCAGGCAAAAGGGAAAGTCATCTTACTGAATCCTCAGAAAACGGGCGATTTGGCGAAGCCGCAATTTTTTCTTCACTCCCAAGTATGAGGTAAAGACGATTTTGTTCAGGCGATACCAAGCCCAGTGCGCTTTGCGGGGCCGCCTCCCCCCGAAATAGCGGCTCAGAAAATACCCCTGAAAGGCGGACGGAATCCCGAGGCGGATGAGGTTCTTGGAGCGGCGAAACCATCCCAGCCTTCGGCAGATGCGGATGCGGTTCGTGTCCAGGAGACAAAAGGAGTCCTGGCCCGGCTCGCCCTTTCTGACCAGGATGTTGCCGTCCGAGAGGTCCCGATGGAGGATGCCGCGGTCATGGCATCGCCTAAGAAAGCCGGCCAGCGCGGAGAGGAGAGGCTCAAGCTCAGACGCCTGAAGACTCCGGAAAAGACCCCGGATTTCCTCTGCCCCATCCACCCGGGCGGCAAAGAAGTAGCTGTGCTCGACCAGGCCGCGCTTCCTTTTTTCCAGGTAGCCTGCGGGAGAAGCCGTCCCCAGGCCCCTCTCTTCAAGGGCCAGAGCACCCCGCCATGCCCTCGCCGCCTTGGAGGGCTGGACGAGCGATTTGAGACGGATGAGCCCCCGGGAGGAAAACTCCTTGACCACCAAGTCCAGGTTCAACCCGGACGCGAGGAGGATCCGGACCGTTCCGACCCGGTTCCTCCCGTCGAAGAGAAGCTCGGCCTCGGGGATGTCCCAGATATTCTCCGGACGGGCGATGACATCGATAAAATGCGGGTCATCAAATCCTGCGCCGACCTCCCCCCGATAAGCCCCCAGGTCCAGGCGGCGGGCTGGTCGCTTTTCCTTTTTTCCCGTCATCAGCTCTCCGCCGCCTTCTCAAGGATCTCCTTCAGGACGGCGCCCAGCGCGGCCGGCTGATATCTCCGCCACACCAATCCGTGACCTCTCTGAGCTATCCTCCGGCGCAGCACCGGATCCCTCTTGAGCTCCAGGATAGCTTCGGCCAGGTCGCGGGGCTCCCCCTTTCGGCAGAGGACAATGTCCTCCCCGTCGGTAAAAAATTCCTCGGCGGCCGGTGTCCGCGCCGTGATCACGGGTTTGCCCAGCGCCATCGACTGGAAGACTTTATGAGGCACGACCCGATCGGCCTTTTCGGTCCGGCCGAAGATGCCGAGACAGATGTCCGCGGTCCGGACGACCCTCTCCGCCAGTTCCGACTGGCTCAGCCAGCCTTCAAAAGCAATATTGCCCAGCCCATACTCCGCCGTCCTGGTTCGGGCGAGGTCGAGAGTCTGACCGGAACCGATGAAACGGAATCTCACAGACCTGTCGGCTGCGGAGACAAGGCGGGCCGCCTCGATGACTTCATCGACCCCATGAAGAGGAAGAAAAGACCCGAAAAAAAGGACCGTGAACGGCGTCCCCTCAACCGGCCCGGAGGGCGGAAGGCTGTCCAAGGCCTTCGAGAAAACCCGGTCGTCGAAGCCGACGGGCAGGACAGCGACTTTCTGCGGATCGATCCCGAACTCGCGGCAGAAGTATTCCTTGTGATGCCGGGTGTCGGCGATGATGAGGTCGGACGACCGGAAGGCCCGCCGGTCGATAGCCCTATTCCACCGGGCCGAAAGCGAGCCCTCGGGCTTCCTTCGCCAATCCAGGATCTTCGTTTCGTAGCGGGAGGCTAGGGGATCAAAGACGACGCGGCGCGAGGTCATCCGGGCGAGAAGCCGGGCCAGCGGAACGTCCTTCTGCGCGAACTCGGGGACAAACAGGAAGCGGAGGGGCGAGGCCGGCCTCTTCGGAAGCCCGAGCCAGCGCCGGACGAGCGCCGGATACCGCCGCCAGAACCGCCGGAGCGGCCAGACCCGGCACTCCGAAACGCGGACGCCGTTGATCTCAAGGCCGCGGCGCAGCACGGCATTGCGGGGATATTCCGGGTCGTAGCCGCCGAAGAACACGACATCCATCATTCGTCCCTTCAAAATAGCCCATAAATAGTGCTTATGCAATGGGTAACTGCCGCATCTTCATTTCTGTGATTTTGAGAAACCACAAAAAATGGGGTGGCACGGCGCCAGTCCCCGCCCGCCCGCAGCCGATGGTGGCGGGTGGGCGGGTCTTGGGCGAGGACGGACGGGGACGCGCCGTGACAGGACCCCATTCCAGCCACGATTGACCGGCCGGATGATCTCGTATAAGATAAAGTTTCAGAATCCGCCAAGGAGGCTGACATGGCGCTTGACCCCGAGCTCCTCAAGATCCTCGCCTGTCCTCTATGCAAGACGGAAATCAAACTGACCGCTGACGAAAAAGGCCTGAAATGCCTCCGCTGTTACCGCGTCTACCGTATCGAGGACGAAATTCCGGTCATGCTGATCGACGAGGCCTCTATTGAACCGGAAAGACCCACCAAAGATTAGGCCCGGCTCCGCCCGCAAGGTTCTTCTCATCCGACTCCGCCGCATCGGTGACATAGCCATGACGACCCCGGCGGTCGCAGCGCTGAAAAAGGCTCTTCCACAGGCCTCCCTTACTTACATCGTTGAAGAGCCTTACGGCCGGCTCATCGAGGGAAATCCGGACGTCGAGGAGACCATCCGGATCCCGCCCCATCAAACGGCCTTCTCGTTCTTAGGCCTCATCCGCCGGCTCCGGCGCGAGAGGTTCGACATCGCCATTGATTTCCACGGCGGCCCGAGGGCCTCCCGGATCGCCTGGCTCAGCGGGGCCGGGCTCAAAGTCGGTTATGAGCTCAAACACAAGAAGTTCTTCTACGACATCCGCGTTCCCCGGAGCCGGGCAGGGGCTCCCATCCACAGCGTTGAGAACCACCTGAACCTGGTGAGGGCGGCGGGCATCGAGATCCATGAACCCTGGCCTCGACTGGTCCTTCCGCCGGCCCGCCCCGAGGAAACTAAAAGGATCGAAGAGCTCTGGGCGGCCAACGGGACTCCGGACCAAAGAATGGTCGTCCTGCACGTTGGCGCAGGCAACGCCTTCCGCGACTGGGGTTCTAAAAACCTAAGTGACCTGGCCGGACGCCTAGCCGGGCTGCCGAAAGTCATGGTGGCGCTCGTCGGCTCCGCCGAAGATATTCCCAGGGCCGAACAGATGCGGGCGGAATCGAGGAACGCCACCCGCTCTTTCGCCGGGATGCTCAACTTGATCGAACTCCGGGAGCTCATCGGACGAGCCAAGCTGTTCGTCGGGCCCGACAGCGGCCCGATGCACATCGCGGCATCGACCTGGACTCCCATTGTCGCCCTCTTCGGTCCCAACCTGCCGGAGTACAACGCTCCCTGGAGGGCGCAAGCGACGATAATCGAGAAGAGGCTCGACTGCCGCCCGTGCAAGCAGAGGAAATGCGTGACCGAGGACCTGAGTTGCCTCCGAAGCATTACGGTCGACGAGGTCCTCGAGGCCTGCCGGACCTGCCTCCAAGCTTGAAATCAAACCCGCCGTAAGCTAAGCTAGTCCCCGGGATTTCCATGGAACTCCTTAATAATCAAAGAGAAAAGAGCCTTGGGACGGCCTGGCTGCCCCTTGCGCTCGCCGGCTGTCTTCTCTTCTCCCTCGTCTCCATCACGCTGATGGAAAGCTTCCTGGCTCTGGCCTTCCTTCTCTGGCTTGTCGCTTTATTCAAGAAGGAGATCGAACTCAAGTTCCCCCGCTTTTTTTGGCCATTGGCAGCTTATGCGGGCCTGTCGATCATCGTCAGCTTTTTCTCCGTGAACCCGGCGGTGAGCTTTAAAGACGACCGGGAACTTCTCCTCTATCTTGTTGTCCCTATCAGCCTGAGCGCGGCCGCGTCAAAGCGCGGCCTCTCCTGGATGATGGCTGCCCTCCTGGCTTCCGGCCTGGTCAGCTCTCTCTATTCCATCGGCTATTACGTCATTAAAGCCCAGCCCGGTGAGCGCATCCAGGGTTTCATGGGGCATTACATGACCCAGGCGGGCCTTCTGCTGCTCTTCCTCTGCGCCGCCATGAGCTTCTTACTCTTCCTCGGAGATAGAACGAAGTGGCTTTGGGGGATCGCCCTGTTCCCGGCGGCCGCCTCCCTTGCCCTGACCCTCACCCGGAGCGCCTGGTTGGGACTCGTCGTCGCCGGCGCCTTTCTCATCTTCCTCTACAAACCCAAGGGGCTCCTGCTGCTCCCTGTTATCATCGCCCTGTTTCTGCTCTTCAGTCCCCAGCCGATGAAACGCCGCGCCCTGAGTATTTTCAGTCTGCGCAATTATGGCAACACGCTGAGGATCGAATACCTCCAAGCGGGGGGGAAGATCATCCGGAAATATCCCCTCCACGGCACCGGCCCGGACACAGTGGACATGGTTTTCCAGAACCCCGAGTATGGTCTCTCCGAGGTGAGCCGTCAGAACGTCCACCTTCACAACAACATCGTTCAGATCGGCGCCGAACGGGGAATCCCAACCCTCCTCGCCTGGATCTGCTTCTTTGTCTGGGCCTTCATCTCCCAGATCAGGCTTCTGAAAAATAAGGCTTCGCCTGTTTTCCCCGGCGCGGCCGCCGGAGCAGCCGCTCTCCTGGCCCTGTTTACAGCGGGGCTCTTCGAGTACAACTTCGCGGATTCAGAGGTCGTCGTTCTCTTCCTCGTCCTCATCTCCGTGCCCTTCGCCAGGCCGAAAAAGGCAGAGCCATGACGGTTCGGTCGTGGAAGAGGCGTTTTTTCGGCGGTTTTATATGTATTTTTGCCCTCTATTTCCTCTGGTTCGGCTCGATCCTGCTCAGACACCGGCCTGGACGGGAGGCTCCAGCCGCAAAAAAAATCTTCCCTAATGAAGTCCTGGGCGTCTATCACATCCACACCACGCTGTCCGACGGCCGCAAGCCCCTGGACAAAGTTGCCACTGCAGCCTCCCGGCAACGCTTGGATTTCCTGATCCTGGCCGACCACGGCAACCCCAACCGGGCCTCCCTCGCCAGCCAGGGATGGAAAGATGACGTCCTCATTCTGGCCGGGAGCGAGCTCTCGGTAAGCCGCGGGCATTTGGTCGCCTTGGACTTCAGACCGCCGGAGAGAGACTTCGCCCAGAACGCCGAGGAGGCGGCCCTGGAGGTTGCCGCCGCGGGGGGGTTTACCATCATCGCCCATCCTTTCTCCAAGACCAGGTGGTCCTGGGGAGGTTCTGCCGAATACGCGGCGATCGAGATCGTCAATGCCGATTCCATGGTCAAGAAGAATATCCTCCGCGCGATCCCCTATCTTCCCGCCCTGATATTCAGCCCCCGGATATTTCTGCTTAAGACGATGGAGCGGCCTTCGCAAAGCCTGGAAAAATGGGACCAACTGGGCGCGGCCCGGGCCGTTTATGGCTACTTCAGCACCGATGCCCATCTGGCCTATGAGGCCCTCTTCTCCTGCTTCAGGCTCCATGTTCTCCTCGAAAAGCCCTTAGCCCGGGACTTCGAAAAGGCCAAGGGGCAGGTTTTCACCTCGCTCCGCCGGGGAGCTTTCTACTGCGCTGTCGATTCCGCCAGGCCGGCCGGCGGGCTGGCCTTCTGGGCGGAGACCCAAGGACGCCGCTTCCCCATGGGGAGCACAATCTCCCGGGATTCATCGTCACCGGTGCAGTTTCGTTCCGAAGCCTCCTTCCCCTTCACGGTCCAAACCCGCCTGCTCCGGAACGGAGAGGTCGTTTGGAGCGCAGAGGGGACGGAGATCTCCTTCCCCTCTGAAAAACCCGGCGTCTACAGGTTAGAAGTGTACCTCCGGGGAAGGTCTTTGCTTGCCCGGGATTTTCCCTGGATCATCTCCAATCCTATTTATATAAGAGAGGGTGGATCGTGAAAACTCCGGCTTTTAACAGGAAAAAAATCGACCGGATTATCGGCAGGTTCAGGACCAAGAGGGTTCTCGTCCTGGGGGACCTGATGCTCGACCGGTATATCTGGGGCGCCGTCTCCCGGATATCCCCGGAGGCGCCTGTTCCCGTGGTGGAAGTCAGGAAGGACTCTCTCTGCCTCGGCGGAGCGGGCAATGTCGCCCAGAACCTGACTAGTCTGGGCGCTCAACCCGTCCTCACGGGTGTCGTCGGCGATGATCAGGAGGGACGCTGGATCCAGGATAACGCCGCCGGGAGCCGGGGCGTCTTCACAGACAAGTCGCGGCCCACGACGGTCAAAACCAGGATCATCGCCCACCATCAGCAGGTCGTCCGGGTCGACCTCGAACAAAAGGGCGCCCTGTCCGCCGGGATTGAAAAAAAGATCCTGGGGGTCATCGCGGACGAAGAATATGACGGCCTGCTCGTCTCCGACTATAACAAGGGCATCGTCAATCCCTCCCTCATGGCCAAGGCGCTCCTCTTGACCGAGAAGAGAAGGATCCCCGTATTCGTTGACCCGAAAGTTCCCCATTTCCGGCTTTATTCTCCCGTGACCTTGATAACGCCCAATCATTTCGAGGCGGAGAAGATCGTCGGTCATGGATGCCAGACGGATCCGGAGGTCGAAAGGGCTGGAACGGAGATCCTTTCTCTGATCTCCTGCCGCTATCTGATCATCAAGCGCGGAGAACAGGGCATGACGGTCTTCGAACAGGGAAAACGGCCTCTGTATATTCCGACGGTCGCCCGGGAAGTATTTGATGTCACCGGGGCCGGAGACACCGTCATCGCCGCCGCTACTTTGGCCCTCCTCGCCGGCGCCACGATCAGGGAGGCCGCCCTTATCGCCAACGCCGCAGCCGGGATCGTGGTGGGAAAGATCGGAACCGCCACGGTAACGCCGGGGGAACTCAAGGCGGCGTTGACTTCGGGTTGACTAAAGGTAACCGGACTTCTATTGAGCCCTGCCTTGCCAAGCGTTATAATGGATTGAGATGTGCGGAGTCATCGGTCTTTACGGTAATGCGGATGTCTTCCGCGATCTCTACCAGGGTCTTCTGGCCATCCAGCACCGGGGCCAGGACTCCGCGGGCATCATCACCTACAGCGGGCGTTTTCATACGAAAAAGGGGAACGGACTCATCCAGGACATCTTCACCCCTGAAAACCTCGAGCGCTTGAACGGACCCGTCGGGATCGGCCACACCCGGTATCCGACCATCGGCGGCGGCCGGGGCGACGACGCCCAGCCTTTCCTTGTCAACTCTCCGTTCGGGATCGCAATGGCCCACAATGGCAATATCATCAACTACCGGCAGCTCAAGAAGGACCTCTTCGAAAAATACCACCGCCTGCTCAATTCCGATAACGATGTCGAGGCCGTGCTCAATGTCTTCGCCGAAGAACTGGCCGCCCAGCGAACCAAACAGCTCATTCCCGAGAACATCTTCAAAGCGGTCAAAGGGGTCTACAGGAAGGTCAAGGGCAGCTATTCGGTCGTCGCCTACATTGCCGGGCAGGGCCTGGTCGCTTTCCGCGATCCTTACGGGATCAAACCCCTGGTTTACGGCCTCCGCCGTGACGGCGTGGTCCCCTCCTACGCCTTCGCGTCTGAAAGCGTAGCCTTGAACATCATGGGCTTTACCGACATACGCAACGTCGAGGCGGGTGAGGCCATTTTCCTCGACCGGGGCAGGACGATCCACCGCCGGAGGCTGGCCCACTGCCCCCACTCGCCCTGCCTTTTCGAATGGGTCTATTTCGCCCGGCCGGATTCCTTCATAGACAACGTCAATGTCTACCTCTGCCGGGTCGAGCTCGGCCGGTTCTTGGCCGAGGAGGTCCGCAAACAGAACCTCAAGATCGACGTGGTCGTGCCGGTGCCGGATTCGGCCCGCGACGCCGCTATCGAGATCGCCCGCGGCCTCAACCTCAAGTACCGGGAAGCCCTGGTCAAGAACCGCTACATCGGGCGCACCTTCATCATGCCGGCTGAGGACAAGAGGCGGAGTTCGGTGCGCATGAAGCTCAACCCCATCGCCTCGGAGTTCAAGGGTAAAAACGTGCTGCTTGTCGACGACAGCATCGTCCGCGGCAACACCTCGCGGGCGATCGTCGAACTGGTCCGGGAGTGCGGCGCCAGGAAAATCTATTTCGCCATCTTTTCGCCCCCCCTCCGGCATCCCTGCGTCTACGGGATCGACATGCAGACGCGGATCGAATTTGTCGCCCGCAACGCCGACGCCGAGCAGGTTGCCAAAAAGATAGGCGCCGACAAGGTCATCTACCAGACGCTGGACAACCTCAAAGCGGCCGTCCGTACCGGGAATCCCAAGCTCACTCATTTTTGCTCGGCCTGCTTCGACGGCGTCTACCCGACGGGCGACGTGACCCCGGAGGTCCTCAATGAGATCGAGGAGGAGAGGCGCGACGCCCAGGACAGGCAGATGGAGCTCAATATCTAGTAGAAGGTGTTAATGAGACGGGACACTAGGGGCGAATGCGCCAGTAATCGACAAGCTCGGCCAGCGTCTTCTGGAGCGGCATTTGCGGCTCCCAGCCCGCCTCCGTTTTGATCTTCCGGTTATCGCCGACAAGAGAGGCAATATCCACTTTCCTCTGCTTTTCCGGGTCCTTTTCGACCCGGACGGCCCGCGATGAGGAAGAAAGAAGGATCTCCAGGATTTCACGCAAGGCCACTCCCCGGCCGCTACAAACGTTATAGACCTCTCCTTTCTTCCCTTTCTGCAGAAGCAGGATATAGGCCCGGACAATGTCGCGGACATCAGTGAAATCCCGCTGGACTTCCAGGTTGCCCACCCGGATGACCGGGTCCTGGGAGCCACGCTCCATGCGGATGACCTGCCGCGCCCAGTCCGAACAGACGAAGTCGGCGCTCTGACCCGGACCGGTGTGAGGGAAGGGCCGCACAATGACGATATCAAGGCCTTCGAAGCGGCTGTAAAACCCGGCCATGAGCTCGCCCTCATACTTGCTCAAGGCGTAGGGACTGGCCAGGTGGAACGGGTCATCCTCGGAAAACGCCGTGGGCTCGGTTGCCCCAACGCCAGGAGAGAAACCGTATATGTCGGACGAACTGACAAAGAGGACCCGGGCTTCGGGAGCGAACTTCTTGAGGGCTTCGAAGAGATGGAAAGTCCCCATGACATTCGTTTCCAGGGTTTCTCTTTTATGGGCCCAGGAATAGCCCACATTGGAAACGGCGGCCAGATGAAAGACCCACTGCGGTCCGGCCTGTCTGACGGCGTCGAAAACGTCCCGCTCGGCGCGCAGGTCGAGAGGGAAGATGTTCTTCTCCTCCGGGCGCGGAGGCTGGGGATAGGCCGTTCCGTAGACGATATTCTCCAGCGGGGAAAGCAAGGCCATCAGGTGCCGCCCCGCGAATCCCGTCGCCCCGGTGATGAAAACCCGCCTCTTGGTCATCTTTTCAGGTTTGCTGGCGCCAGAAGTCCAGCAGGTCGCTGAGGGTCTGCTCAAACGGAAGGCGCGGCTTCCAGCCGGTCCGGGCGATGAACTTCGAGGAATCGGCGAGAAGGATGGGGACGTCCGAGGGCCGAAGCCTCTGGGGGTCCACCTCCACCCGGACCTTGGCCCGGCTCAATGAGAGGAGAATATCCAGGACTTCACGGATCGGGCGGGCAACGCCCGAGCCGATATTATAGACATCGCCGGGTTCGCCTTTCTCCAGACTCAGCCAGTAGGCCTCGACGATGTCGCGGACATCATTGAAATCGCGCTGGGCGTCCAGGTTGCCCACCTGGATGACCGGCTCTTTCCTGCCTTTCTCTATCTCGGCGATCTGCTTGGCCAGCGACGAAGTGACGAAGACCTCGCCCCTCCGGGGGCCGGTGTGGTTGAACCCGCGGGTCCGGACGACGGGAAGCCCGTAGCTCTGGAAGTACTGATAGCCCAGGAGGTCCTGGGCCACTTTGCTTACGGCGTAGGGGCTCAGCGGACGGAGGGGATTGGTCTCTTTCATCGGGATCTCGTCGGGAAAAACCCGGCCGTACTCCTCGCTCGAACCGGCCACCTGGATAAGGGGAGACTGCTTCAGGCTGAGAAGCGCTTCAAACAGATTGATCTGTCCCGTGGCGTTGATGGCGAAGGTCTCGGCCGGGCATTTCCATGAGGTCGGGACGAAGCTCTGGGCGGCCAGATGGAAGATGCGGTCCGGCCTGACGTGGGCCAAGCAGGCCTGGAGCGAGACCATATCCTTGAGGTCGGCCTCGCAAAGTTCGATTTTGTCCCGGATGGGCAGGATATTCTCCATCCGACTCCGCCAGCGGACAGTCCCAAAGACCTTGGCACCGGGGTGCCGCGCGATTATGAATTCGGCCAGGTGGCTGCCCGCGAAACCCGTGATTCCGGTGATCAGGACTCTCATTCGGCCTCCCGCTTCTTATTACTGTAATTGGACCTATAAAAAGCCTGGAAATCGGCGCTGCGGTCTTTGATCTTGCGCCACCAGTCCTCGTGCTCGCGATACCAACGGACGGTAGAGGCGAGCGCCTCATCAAACTTAGCCTCGGGCTTCCAGCCGAGGGAATGGAGCTTGGCGCAATCGAGGGCGTAGCGGCGGTCGTGGCCGAGGCGGTCGGGGACGAATTGGATCAGGCTGCGGGGCTTATCCAGCAGGTCACAAATTCTTTCCGCCACGTCGATGTTGCGGACCTCGTTCCCGGCGCCGACGTTGTAGGCCTCTCCCATTTTGCCCCGGCTTATCACCAATTCCACCGCCCGGCAGCAGTCTTCGACATACAGCCAGTCACGGACATTGGTCCCTTTGCCGTAAAGGGGAAGCGGCCGGCCTTCGATGGCCTGGGTGGTGAACAGAGGGATGAACTTCTCGGGGTATTGATTGGGTCCGAAATTGTTGCTCGGCCTGAGGATGATGACCGGAAGGCCGTAAGTGACATGGTAGGCATAGGCCAGACGATCCGCGCCCGCTTTGCTCGCTGCATAGGGAGAGGACGGATTCAACGGATCATCCTCCGCGAAGAATCCTTCCCCGCGGCTGCCATAGACCTCATCCGTGGAGAAATGGAGGAAGAACTCGACACGGGGCGCCGCCTTGAGAGAATCGAGGAGGACGAAGGTGCCATACACATCGGTCAGGACGAATTCACCGGCGTCGAGGATGGAGCGGTCCACGTGGGTTTCGGCCGCAAAATGGACGACACCCTGGACCCGCGATAAAATTTCTTGGACAACCTCCCTGTCCCGGATGTCTCCGTGGACGAACTCATAGCGCGGATCGTTCTCTACGTCCCTGAGGTTATCAAGGTTCCCCGCATAGGTCAGCTTATCCAGGTTGATGAGATGCACTCCCGGATGTCTCCGCAGGAGAAAACGGATGAAATGGCTGCCGATGAACCCGGCCCCGCCGGTGACAAGGATCGTCCGGCCATCGATCTGACTGTTTATGGTCATCGCTCCCTCAACTCGATCGCTTCGCTCCCGATGGCCGGCCGCAATAACCATGCAGCCGCAGGAACGGCGTTTGGATCAGCCGTCTTTTCGCTTCCAGACGTAGGGGATGTCGCTGTCATGGGGGTCGAGACGCTGTTCGTCGGGGCGCTCCCGGTCATAGGGCTCCGTCGGGATATTGATGATGACCGCCTCCTCCGGGCTCACGCCCATCCAGCCGTGATGCACACCCGGCGGCACCTGGACGAGAATCGGGCGGTGGACGCCGAGATAGAATTCGTTGACCTGTCCTAGGGTCGGCGAGCCGGAACGCCCGTCATAGAGAGCCATTTTGATCATTCCGAAGACACAGACGATATTGTCGGCCTGGTTTTCGTGCTTGTGCCAGGCTTTCACTACGCCCGGATAGGTGGTCGTCATATACACCTGGCCGAATTTCTGAAAGAGTTCGTCGTCCCGCCGCAGGATCTCCATCACCCGCCCCCGCTCATCGGGGATGACCCGGAGTTCCTTTATTTTCACGCCGTCGATCATTTCGCTCTCCTTATTTCAACCCGATCTCACTTTTATCCCCGACCATGAACCGGTAGGCCAGCGGTTTGGGCGGGCATTTATAGATGCGCACTTCACGGCCGATCAGGCTCTCGTCGATCCGGGCTCCGACCTCAACGATCTCGCTGCTCTCGAGGACGATGCTGTGCTCGATCTCGGTCTTCATGATCCGGCAGTTTTTCTGGATGGAGGTAAACGGCCCGATGTAGGAATCGACGATCTCGGTCCCGGCTCCGATGATCGCCGGGCCGCGGATCGTGCTCGACCGCACCGAGGCGCCCTTCTCGATTATGACCGCGCCGCTGACCCGGGAGGAGTCGTCCACCGACCCCTCGATCGATCCGCTGATCGTTTCCAGGATGAGCCGGTTGGCCTCGAGAATATCCTCGATCTTGCCCGTGTCTTTCCACCACCCCGAGACCAAGTGGGGTTGGACTTCAAAGCCGCGGTCGACGAGAAACTGGATGGCGTCGGTGATCTCGAGCTCGTTCCGCCAGGAGGGCTTGATCGCCCGCGCCGCCTCAAAGATGTGGGCGTCAAACATGTAGACGCCGACCAGGGCCAGGTTGCTCTTCGGCTCCCTGGGCTTCTCGACGAGCCGGATGACTTTCCCGTTCTCGAGCTCGGCCACACCGAACATACGGGGGTTGGGGACGGGGGTTAGGAGGATCAGGGCGTTGGGCTTCCGCTCCCTGAAATGGTCGACCAAGGACACGATCCCGCTCTTCAGGATGTTGTCGCCCAAGTACATGACGAACGGCTCCCGACCCAGGAATCCCTCCGCGATCAGGACGGCATGGGCCAACCCGAGGGGGTCCGGCTGTTCGATGTAGGAGATCCGGACGTCTTTCCCCCAGCGCGAACCATCCCCGACCGCTTCCCGGATCTCCGCCTGAGTGTCGCCGACCACGATGCCGATCTCCCGGATCCCGGCGCCGATGAGGGCCTCGATCCCATAAAACAGCACGGGTTTGTTGGCGACGGGGACCAGCTGTTTGGCCTGGGTGAAGGTCAGGGGGCGGAGCCGGGTTCCCTTGCCGCCGCTGAGGATCAGGCCCTTCATCTCAATAACCAACGCCTCCCATGAAATCGGTCGTCTTGCCTATGTTGCCCAGCCCGATGGACAACCGGTACTGGACCTCGGCCGGCTCACGGTAGAAGAAGATGCGCACATCCGCCTTGAAATCCAGGCATTGATAATGATAGACCAGGGAAACTCCGGAGTAAAGCATTTTCCGCTCCAGGATGTTGTAGTCGAACTCGACCAGCGTCTCGAGCTGGAGCCGCGGGATCTCGACCCGGCTGACGAGGCCGATCTGCTGCCGGTCGCGGATAGTGTTTTTGCGCCACGGGTTCATGCTCCGGAACCAATTCACGGAAAGGAAAAAGGGGTCGGTGAGGGAATTGATGCTGCCCCCGAGCCGGAGGTAGGAAAAGGTGTTGAAATAGGTGTTGTATCCCGTCGAGGTGTCGAGGCTGAACTTGCGGGCGGGATAGAAGCGGACGTAGCTCGTGATATCCGAACGGGAGGGGACTCCGCCCTCCCACTCATAGATGCTCAGCGGGCTGTCCTCGGGCGAGAGGTAATAGGTCTGGCTCACTCCCCAGGTGAAGATCTCGCGCGGCATGTCCGTTTTCACCAGGATCCGGTTGGTCAGACCGTAGACCAGTTGATGGTAGCGGAAGAAGCCATAGGCCGTGATGACCCGGTCGGCTTCGTTGACCGGGCTGTCGTAGCGGTAGTTGATGAACGGCTCGATGAGGTGCTTGACCTTGGTCTCTCCTCCGGACGATTGGAAAATCCGGTAGAAGACGGGCCCTGTCCACTCCAAACCGAGGACATAATTGGCGAAGAAGATCGGCTCGCCGATGATCGTCTTGGTGTAGGGCGCATAGGACTGGGCGTAAAAGTTCAGGTTCGTGGTCACGTACGAATTGAGGGTCAACCAGGGGATCCCGGAATAGGGCAGGCTGAGCTGGGGGCTGAAGCTGATGTTGTCGTAGTACTTTTCCTTGCCGGAATCGAAATCGGCCTGCCAGCCGTATTTCCAGCTCGTGAAGGAGGAGTTAAAAGAGAAGAAAAGCGGTGATAGAAGCTTGATTTTGAAAGCATTGAGAGTGGCCTGAGGCAGGTAGTAGGTGGTCACGGAGTCCCCGATACTCCGGTAATAGGTCTCATAACGCGAGGCCCTCAGGCTAAAATTGTAGTAGGACCAGGCCCTGGAGATGAAAGCCTCCGAGCGGTAATTGGAGACCGAGGCCCGCTTGAAATTGTTGTCGAACTCCCGCAGGAAATCGAAAGAGGTCTGATAATCAATGTTGGCCACCAGGCGGAACTGCCCCGGAAGAGGCTGGTTGTGTTTGATCCGCAGGGCGTAGGCATTCGGGGATTGTGTCGCTTCGGCCTCCCGATTGAAGATGAAATAATAGAGCCTGGCCTCGCCGCCCCCCCCGTCGCCAAACAGGTAACGGTATTCAGCCCCGCCTCCGTATCCCTTGAGGGAGTAGAAGTCAAGGTTGAAGGTCGCATCCATGCTCCGGCTGATGGCCCAGTAGAAACTATCGCTGAAGAAGAAACCTTTAACGCCGGTATAGCCGATGAGCGGCATCAGGAAACCGGTCGAGCGCTCCCTGTCAAGGGGATAGCGGAAATAGGGCATGTAGAAAATGGGGACTTTCTTGATCCGGAAGACCGAGTTCCACATCTCGACATAATCATTTCTTTTCAAATGGGCCCGGGAACAGGAAAAATTCCAGCGGGGCGTGGGCTGGGTGCAGGAGGTCAGTCGCGCCTTGGTCAGACTGAATTCGTCCTGACCTTTTCCGGTAATCGTCTCCGCCTGATAAAAAATGTCGGGCTGGTCCATCCCGTTCGCCTTCTCCAGCTTGTGTTCATGGCTGTCCAGATTGTAGAAAGCCTTGTCGGCGCTTATCACCTGGTTGGGCGATTGGATGACCACGTTGCCTACGGCGTTGACATCCTTGGTTTCCGTGTTGACTTCGACCTGGTCGGCAAAGAGCTTAAGGTCCTGGTAATGGAGTTCGACATCGCCCTGGGCGAAGATCCGGTCTTTGGACTTGTCCCAGGTCCTGGCGAGCACAGTGATCGAGGAATCGGCGCTTTCCGTCCTTTTTTTTGCGGGTTTGGACTGACTCGGCGGAGCCTGGCCCGGGGTCGACGGCTGTTCTACGCGGGAAAACGGACCGGGATCGGCTGGTGTGGCCGGAAACAGGAATCGTCCCGGGAAAAGGAGGAGGCAGGCCAGGACGAAGGCTGCCGGAGCGGTTTGCCTGAGGGGGCTGCCTTTCCGCCGGTCCGTCCTCATTATGGCCGAAATGTAGCACATCATCAGGGGAGAATCAACATCCCGAACTCTTCTTGACACCCGCCAAAGCGGAGAATAGAATGCGGGGCGATCGGAATTGCGCATGAGCGGAAAATACGCCCTGGGATGGATCCCCGACTACCCGGATTTCAGGGACTACACAGAAGAGACGGAAGAGGTCCGGGAGATCTTGAGGACGACCGGGCTCACTTTCCGGAGCGCCGCAAAGGAAGTCCCCCCGGCAAGGAAGCTGCCGGCCTCGGCCGACCTGCGGGAGTGGTGCTCGCCGGTCGAGGACCAGGGCCGACTCGGTTCCTGCACCGCTCAGGCCGGAGCGGGGATCATCGAATACTACGAGCGGAAGTCGTTCCGCCGTCATATTGACACCTCCCGGCTGTTTCTCTACAAGGTCACCCGGAACCTGATGAAGATGAAGGGAGACACCGGAGCTTATCTTCGCAGCACGATCGGCGCGATGGTCCTTTTCGGAGTTCCGCCGGAGGAATACTGGCCTTACACCGACGGCCCGGACGATTTCGACAAGGAGCCGCCTGCTTTCTGCTATTCCTTCGCCCAAAACTACAAAACTCTCAAATACTACCGGCACGACCCGCCGTCCGCCGCGGCCGAGGATATCCTGAACAGGGTGAAGACATATCTGGCCGCCGGACACCCGGCCATGTTCGGTTTCACCGTCTACACTTCCGTCGAACAGGCCGCGGAGACGGGCCGGATCCCGTTCCCTTCTCCGCTCGACAAAATCGAGGGAGGCCATGCCGTGGTCGCGGTCGGCTATGATGATAAGATGAAGATCAAGAACAGGTTCGGGGGGGAAGAAACCGAGGGGGCGCTCATCCTCCGGAACTCCTGGGGCGAGGGTTGGGGAGAGGCTGGGTACGGCTGGCTCCCGTACGATTACCTGAGGAAGGGGCTGGCCGAGGATTTCTGGTCGGTCCTGAAGAAGGACTGGATCGACACAGGCGAATTCAGGCTGTGATCTCGCGCCCACGCGTTTCTCTCTGGTCAAGGCTCCACTCTTCATAAAACTTCTTTTTTTCAAAAAAAGTGTCAGAAAAACAGGGCGGAAAGGGGCCGGGCGTTTTATCCGCCCCTTGTCGGGAAATCACTCCCTGGACAACAGGCGCTGATGGGGCGGTCCGCCTGGGGAGGCTATGATCGTCATGTTCGAGCCGAGGAGGCGAAGGAGAGGCAGTTTTTTCATAATTCCTTGGAATAGAACGAGATGAGCGGCCACAAGGGGGCTGTTGTGCCACCGCTTGAGCAAGATCTGGGAGCCCATGAACCCGTTCATGTCTATTGCGTGAACAACGAAACCCGCCTCTCTGAGCTTCCGGCTAAACTCCGGGACGGAAAAAAGCCGTTCTTCAGAGACCTCATCATGAGAGGCGTCGTCCATCAGTTTGAATTGGCGATGAACATACCAGTCGGAGGCTCCCCGGATGCGGGAGGCCCTGAGCCTGGCCAGGGGATTCAGACTGTTGGAGTCCGAAATGACCAGCAGTCCGCGCGGGTTCAGACTTGCCCGGGCCTCTTGGAAAAACGTCTCCGCAGGATGGATGTGGGAGATGGCCTCGTTCGCCCAGATGATATCGAAACCCCGGGGGAAGTGGAGAAACTCTAGGACGTTCTCGGTGACGAACCTGACCTTCAGCTCCTCGGGGCTGGAGTTTTGGAAAAAGGGAAGCCGGGAACGCGCGTATTCGGTCCGGAATAACACAAGGTCAACGCCGGTGACTTCGGCCCCCAGAAGGCCAAACAGGATGGATTCGCTGCCGCAGCCGGATCCGGCGTCCAGGATTTTGGGACGCTCTTTTGTCCTCAGGGCGGAGATCATGGGGGCCAGCCTGGCGGCATAACCCGCAACCGCCAGCGGCCTCAGCTTTCCTCCGGAAAAAAGTTTGTCCTCATATTTCAGGGCCAGGTAGGAAGCATCCAGGCCCTGGGCGATGCGGTCCGAGAATTCAGCCGCTAGCCGGCGGCAGAAGAGCTCCACAGCTCGAGAGGGACCGAGGTTTTTCAGGCTCGTTTTTTCGTCCATGCCGTTCCTGCCGCCAACCCACCTTCGCGGTCACCGGGCGGGCCTTACAGCAGAAAAGAATTGTATACCAGATCGTCTAAAAACTCATTCCTTCGCCCGACCTTCGTTGACAAAGAATTTTTGACCGGATAATATCGGGAGGCCTGAACGAGATTTGATGGCCGACGTTTCCCTGATAAAATTAGAACCCGACACCGAAAGCCACACTTTGGCCCCCCCCTTTGGTATTTTATATCTGGCTTCGGCCCTGGAAAATGAAGGCTTTCAGGTCAACCTCTATCACGAGAGAGGGACTCCCGAAAACATCCAGGCCCTGAGCAGCGATGTCCTCAAGAGCCGGCCCCTCTGTGTCGGGATCTCGACATTTACCGGGCCCTCCATTCTTCCCTCTCTGGTTTTTTCCAAAAAGATCAAACAAAACTCAAAGATTCCCGTGGTCTGGGGCGGACTGCATGCGACGATGCTGCCCGAGCAGACACTGAGGAATGAAAACATCGACTTTATCGTTCTGGGCGAAGGGGAGGAAGCGCTGGCCGAATTGGCCAAAGCCCTGGCCGGACGGAGAACGGATGGGGAAACCCTGAAGACCATTCAAGGCCTTGGGTACAAGGAAAACGGTCAAGTCCGAATCAACCCGCCCCGGCCCTTCATCAGCCAGCTGGACCGCTACTCGCCGGCCTGGCACCACCTCGATTTTGACAGGTACATCTACAACGGCAAATTCTTCTATTCCCTGATCGGCTCCAGAGTGCCCGGGGACCGGATCGCCAGCCTCATCACCAGCCGGGGTTGTCCCTGGAGATGCGGTTATTGTTACAATCAGTTCGTCAACAAGAGGTCCTTCCGGGCCCATTCTGTTCAGAGGGTTGTTCAGGATATAGGGAATCTGGAAAGGAATCATCGGGTGACGGCGGTCGTCTTCGAAGACGATTGTTTCTTCGCCGATAAGAAGAGGGCCCTGGAAATCTTGCGCCGGATTCAGGTCCCTTGGAGTTCTTCGATCAGGGCCAACTATCTCGCTCAGTGGGGAGAGGAGTTTATCCGGGAACTCGCCGCGGACAACTGTTTCGAGCTGCGCATCGGCGCGGAATCGGGGTCTCAGAGGGTCCTGGATATCATGAAGAAAGATATTCAAATCAAGGACGTCTATAGA
>CAYGXD010000045.1:0-16484 GCA_964353705.1 uncultured Eubacteriales bacterium
CTGGCCGGGAATAAAACGCTCCAAACCAAAGCCTACGTTTATCTTGGCCTCTGCCGGTATTATCTGAAGGACATGCAGGCGTCGGAGCAAAGCCTCCGCCAGGCGGCCGCTATAATTGGTGACGAAGGATTCGCGTCCCTCGAGATCTATGAATCGGCCTGGCCAGACCTCGACAAGCTGATAGCCTTTTTCAATTTACCCAAGAGTCAAAGCGAGGCGCTCCCTAAAGAGGTGGAGAAGCCTCTGCCGCCGCCCAATCCCGCTCCCCAAAATGCAAAGCCCAATGAGCCCGCGAAGAAGCCTGAGGCGAAAGCCGGCAAGAACACAGAAAAGATTGCGCCCAAAGACTCTGGGAAGAGCACGCCAGCTGATCCCCCAGCCGACCCAAAGCTCGATGAGATCAAAGAGGGCGATATCCTAGATCTGGAACTGGTCGAAACACCTCCCACGGTGATAAAGAAAATACCCGCAGCTTATCCCCCGCATGCTCGATCTCTCGGCATCCAGGGAACGGTCACCATAAACGTCCTGGTCTCGGAAAAGGGAGACGTCGTCGACGCCAAGATCATCCAGGGCATCAAGAATGCCGTGGGCTTTGACCAGGCCGCCCTCCAGGCCGTCCGGCGCTGGAAATTCGAACCGGCCACGGTCAAGGGAATAAAAGTCAAGGTCTGGTTTCCCGTGGCTATCGAATTTAAAAAAACTTCGCCGCTTCCATAACAGCATGATGAAGCTCTCAATAGTCATTCCGGTCTTCAACGAACGGACGACGATCGTCGAGATCATCGATCGCGTCCAAGCGGTTGACGTCGATCTGCATAAGGAGATCATCGTCGTGGACGACGGCTCGACCGACGGGACCCGTGAGATCCTCCAGTCCTTGGCCGTCCCCGAGCTATCGGTCCTTCTTCACGAAAGAAACCAAGGCAAGGGCGCGGCCTTGCGGACCGGATTTGCCAGAGCGCAAGGTGATATTATCCTGGTGCAGGACGCTGACCTGGAATATGACCCAAAGGAGTATCCGAGGCTCATCGAACCGATCCTAGACGGCCGGGCCGACGTTGTCTATGGGAGCCGCTTCCTTGGCGGGCCGCACCGCGTCCTTTTGTTCTGGCACTATGTCGGCAACAGGTTCCTGACGACCTTTGCCAACATGCTCTCAAACCTCAATTTAACCGATATGGAGACCTGTTATAAGATATTTCGTCGTGAAGTGCTTGAAAAGATCCAGCTCAAGTCATCCCGGTTTGGATTCGAACCGGAGATCACCATGAAAGTGGCGAAGCAGAAATGCCGGATTTACGAACTGCCCATATCCTATTCGGGCCGCGACTATGCCCAGGGCAAGAAGATCGGCTGGAAAGACGGCCTGGCCGCGATCTTTCACCTTATCCGCTTCCGCTTTTTCGATTAGTTCCACAAAATATCGCCAATCGAGATTTCTAGAGACCTAATCTTTATTTATGGAGAGCAGTCCTATGGCTAGACTATCCCTTGACGTCTTTAAATAACATCTGACGACTTTTGCTTGACACCCGCCTCTCGGAGTCATAAACTAAACCGTTTCTTAATCCCGAAATCTAAAAGAGGAGGTCTTATATGAAAACCGTTAAGCTCGCCGAGGTCAGAGACAAAATTAAGGATATGGTTCAGGTGGCCAATTTCGAGCTCCAACCTGATGTCCAGAAGGTCGTCAACGAGCTGGCCAAAAAAGAGGAATCGCCCGCCGGCCAGGAATGCTTCAACCAGATGATCGACAACGCCCGGATCGCCAAGGAGGACAAGCTGGGCCTCTGCCAGGACACCGGGCTGGCCGTCTTTGCGGTCGAGCTCGGCGAGGACGTGAGGTTCGAGAAGGCCGACGGACTGGGCAGCCTCCGCGAGGCCATCACCGAGGGCACCCGCCTCGGATACGCCGAGGGATATCTGCGCAAGTCGGTCGTCGAGGACCCGATCCGGAGGAAAAACACCGGCACCAATACACCCGCCTACATCCACTGGGAGCTCGTCCCGGGCGATGCCTTCAAGGTCACTTTCGTCGCCAAAGGCGGCGGCGCCGAGAACATGAGCGCCATCCGGATGTTCGCGCCGGCGGCCGGCCAGGAAGGGATCGAGGACTTTGTCGTCGAGACGGCCGACAAGGGCGGGTCGAACCCCTGCCCGCCGATCATCGTCGGAGTCGGAGTCGGCGGGAACTTCGAATACGCCGCCTGGCTCGCCAAGAAGGCGCTGCTGCGGCAGCCTTTGGGCTCCCACAACGCGGACCCGTTCTACGCCGACATGGAAACGCGGCTCCTCGAGAGGATCAACAAGCTCGGCATCGGCCCCCAGGGGATGGGAGGCCGGATCACGGCACTGGCCGTCCACGTCGAATCCTTCCCCTGTCATATCGCCTCGATGCCGGCGGCGGTCAACATTCAGTGCCACTCCCACCGGGTGATGAAATTCGAGCTCTGAGGAGAGGAAAATGATTGAGATTCGTTTCCACGGCCGGGGCGGCCAGGGCACGGTCGTGGCCTCCAAGGTCCTGGCCGACGCTCTCGCCAAGGAAGGAAACTTCGTCCAGGCCTACCCCGAGTTCGGGGTGGAAAGGCGCGGCGCGCCGGTCTTCTCCTTCATCCGGATCGACGACAAGACGATTTACGATAAGAGCCGCATCTATACGCCCGACCACGTGATCGTCGTCGACCCGACGCTCGTCGAGGCCATCGACATCACCGAGGGTCTCAGGGACGGCGGCGTCATCATCATCAACAGCGAGAAGGACGCGGCTTCGTTCAAGTTCCCGGCCAGGTTCAAGGTGGCGACGGTCAACGCGACGGGCATCGCCGTCAAGCACAAGCTCGGGTCCATGGCCTCGCCGATCGTCAACACGGCCATCGTCGGGGCCGTCATCAAGATCCTGGGGCTGACCAGGCTCGAGTCGCTCCTCCAGGCGATCAAGGAGGGGATTCCGACCAAGCCCGAAGACAACATGGCCGCGGCGGAAGAAGCTTATACGGCGGCCGAAAAGGCGGTGTAGGAGAGGGCATGAAACCGAAAAAAAAGGTCGAAAAGATCGTCTTTCAGTCGGAGAAAGACTACCCGCTGATGCCCATGTCCGTCGGCTCCATGCTCTACAACAAGACGGGATCGTGGAGGAACATCCGGCCCGAGATCGACAAGGCCGGCTGCATCCAGTGCGGCATCTGCTGGAAGTTCTGCCCCGACATGTCCATCGAGATCGAGAACGAATTTCCGGTCGTCAACTATGACTACTGTAAGGGCTGCGGGATCTGCGCCGAGGAATGCCCGACCAAGTGCATCGCCATGGTGGAGGAGCGGAAATGAAAAAAGTCATCATGGGGAACCACGCCCTCTCCTTCGGGGCGAAGCTCGGCCGGTCGCAGGTCATCGCCGCCTATCCGATTACTCCACAGACCCAGGTCGTCGAACTCCTTTCGGAGATGTGCGCGGACGGGTCGCTCAAGGCCAAGTTCATCAAGGTCGAGAGCGAGCATTCGGCCATGGCCGCCTGTATCGGGGCGTCGCTGGCGGGGGCGCGGACTTTCACGGCCACTTCTGCCCAGGGGCTGGCCCTGATGCACGAGATGCTTCACTGGGCGTCGGGCGGACGGCTGCCGGTCGTCATGGGCAACATCAACCGGTCCATGGCGCCGGGCTGGTCGATCTGGGCTGACCAGAACGACAGCCTGTCCGAGCGCGACACCGGCTGGATGCAGTTCTACTGCTCTTCGAACCAGGAGGTCTTGGACACGGTTATCCAGGCCTTCAAGGTGTCCGAGGCAGTTTACATCCCGAGCATGGTCATCCTGGATGCTTTCGCTCTGTCCCATACGTATGAGGTCGTCGACATCCCCGACCAGGACAAGGTGGACGGCTACCTGCCGCCGTTCAAGCCGTATGCGACGGTGACGCCGAGCGACCCGCATGCCTTCGGGGGCCTGACCGGGCCGGAGCACTATTTCGAGCTCAGGTACAAGCTTCAGAAAGACATGGAACGGGTGCCGGGGCTGGTCGAGGAGACGGGACGCGAGTATGAGCGGCTTTTTGGAAGATATTTGGGAGCGGTCGAGGATTACAGATGCGACGACGCCGAGATCATCCTGGTCACGTCGGGAACGGCGGGCTACACCGCCAGGGTCGCCGTGGACGAGATGAGGAAAGACGGGATCGCGGTGGGAAACTTCCGGATCCGCATGTTCCGTCCGTTCCCGTTTGAGGTGTGCCGGAAGGTGCTGGGCTGGGCGAAGAAGATAGCGGTCGTGGACCGGAATATCTCTTACGGCCATCACGGCATATTTTCGCAGGAGGTGAAATCGGCCCTGTACGGGGATGGCGGAGCATCGCCGCCGCCGGTCTTCAGCTTCATCGCCGGGCTGGGGGGGCGCGACATCACGCCCGCCACGTTCCGAGAGATCATAGATCAAACCCGGGCTCAGGCGGCACCCAAGGAAGACATCATCTGGATCGGAGTCAAGAGATGAGCAAAGAGATGGTCAAAGAGAAGAAGATGAAGCTGACGCTCCCGACCGAGGAACTGGTCGGCTCCGGAAACCTGGCCTGCCAGGGATGCGCGGCCAACCTCGCCCTGCGGTATGTGCTCAAGGCCCTGGGCCAGAAGACGATCCTCTGTATCCCGGCCTGCTGCTGGGCCGTCATCGACGGACCGTTCCCCCACTCCTGCATGGGAGTGCCGATATTTCACTGCGCCTTCGAGACGGCGGCCTCGTCGGCCACGGGCGTCAAGGCCGGTTTGGAAGTGCTGGGAGATAACGAGACGACGGTGGTCGCCTGGGCGGGTGACGGCGGGACGTTCGATATCGGACTCCAGGCGCTGAGCGGGGCGGCGGAGCGGAATGACGACATCATCTATTGCTGCTACGACAACGAAGCCTACATGAACACGGGCATCCAGAGGTCTTCGGCGACGCCGTACGGCGCCTGGACGACGACAACACCGGTCAAGTTCTTCAAGGACCAGCCGAAGAAGGACATCGACGCGATCATGGCCGCCCACCGGATCCCCTACCAGGCGACGGCCAATACCAGCTACCCCGAAGACCTTTACAAGAAAACGAAGAAGGCCAAGGAGATCAAAGGGACGCGATTTCTGCATATTTACGCGCCCTGCCCGACGGGCTGGAAGAGTCGGCCGGAGGACACGGTCAAGCTCGGCCGGATGGTCGTCCAGAACTGCATGTTCCCGCTCTACGAGGTGGAAAAGGGCGAAAAGTACACCCTGAACATCAAGCCACGGGAGAAGAAGCCGGTCAACGACTACTTTCGGCTCCAGGGCCGTTTCCGGCATCTCAAGGAGGACGATCTCAAGGTCATCCAGGCAGAAGTGGACCACAACTGGGAGCGCCTGCTTAAACTCTGCGAGGCCAAGTAATAAACCCCCTCCCCTTAATCCCCTCCCGCCGAGGGAGGGGAATTTTAGATGGGAGAGGGCGGGGAGAGGAAGGGTTGAAAATATTCTCGATTAAATCTATAATTTATATCTGAAAAGTAAGATTTAATCCTCGAGGAGATAGCCATGAACAGAACAATCCCGGTCGGAGCCCTAGCACTGGCTCTCCTGCTGAGCGGCGCCGTCGGCCCCGCGTGCGCCTCCAAGCAGGAAGGCTCTTCCTTCGCCCCCGATTTCCGGGTGACCGACCTCAAAGGCAAAACAATTTCGCTTTCCGATTATAAAGGAAAAGTCCTTTTCCTGAATTTCTGGGCGACCTGGTGCCCCCCCTGCCGGGCCGAGATCCCCGACTTCATCGAAGCTTACACCCAGGAGAAGGCCAACGGGTTCGAGATCCTGGGCATCTCGGTTGATACAAAGGGGAAGCCGGAAGTCGCCGCCTTCGTCGATCAGTACAAGATCAACTACCCCATCGTGCTGGAAACGAAAGAGAATATCCAAAAGCTCATTAACGACTATCAGCCGGGCCAGTATATCCCCACCACTATCATCATCGACAAGTCGGGAATGATCCGGCACAAGCAGGTCGGCGCCATCGACAAGGAAACGCTGCTCAAGTATTTCCGTGAGCTGGCCGCGCAGTAAGAAGAATCTCTACCAGCGGTAGGCAACCGCGGCCCAGGTGAAGCCGGCGCCGAAGGCGTCCATCAGGATGATGTCCCCCTTCCTGAGCTTCCCGGCCTCGTGCAGTTCGTGCAGGCAGACCGGGATGCAGGCCACGGAGACATTCCCGTATCTCTGGATGTTGACGTAGACTTTTTCCGGCGGCACCTGGAGGCGCTCGGCCGTGGCGTCGATGATGCGCGTGTTGGCCTGGTGCGGTATGAACCAGCGGATGTCCTCTTTCTTCAAACCCGCCATCTTCAGAGCCTCGACCGCCGACTCCCCCATTCTCTTGACCGCGTTTTTAAAAACCTCGTTCCCCTTCATGTGGAGATAGTGAAGGTCCCCGGCGACGGTCTGAACCGAGGCGGGCATCCGCGTCCCGCCGGCCGGCTGATAGAGCAGACTTGCCAGCGACCCGTCGGCCTTCCAGTAATGGGACAGGATCCCGGAATCGTCCTCGCTCTCTTCGAGGACGACGGCCCCGGCCGCGTCGCCGAAAAGGACGCAGGTCGACCGGTCTTTCCAGTTCGTGATTTTGGTCAGGACTTCTCCGCCGACGAAGAGGATCCGCTTCGCCGCCCCGCTCAGAATCAGGCTCTCGGCCAGGACCAGGCCGTAGAGAAAACCGGTGCAGCCGGCGCTTATATCGAAGGCGGCCACGTGATCGGCCTTGAGCCCCTCCTGGACCCAACAGGCGGTCGAGGGGAAGAGGGTGTCGGGCGTGGACGTGGCCACGATGATCAGGTCGATGTCCTCGACATTGAAATGGCCGTTCCGCAAAGCCTTCTTGGCCGCTTCGATGCAGAGGTCGGAGGTGGCCTGCTCGGCCGAGACGATCCGCCGCTCCTTGATTCCCGAACGGCTGACGATCCACTCGTCCGTCGTGTCGACCATCTTTTCGAGGTCGGCGTTGGTCAGGATTTTGTCCGGCACGTAAAACCCGGTTGAGGCAATCTTGACCCGGCTTCCGTCCACTCTCTTATGCATACGATTAAGCTCTAAAAGACCATACCATATAGCACATACAACCAGAATTTTCAACGCCCTTCAGGGAAGATTGTTAAAGGCCCGGGAATGTTGGTAAAATGTGGGCCTCAATGATGATCAAGACCGCCCTCCCCATCCGGTGTTTGGCCGTCCTGGCGATTCTGGTCGCCTTGCCCGTCTCCTCCCCTGCCCAGGTCGTCATCGGGCAGTACGAGGACGAAGCGCCGCTCCGCTCCTGGAACTCCTTTGGCTTGGCCACGGCGTCCGCGATCGGCCGCGGGGAGACGACGCTGGCCTTCGCCGACGACTGCTCGGCCGCGCTCTCCAACCCAGCTCTCCTGGCCGGCCTCCCGGACTTCACCTTGGGCCTCAACGGCGCCTATTCGCAGACGATGCTTTACCGCTACTCGATCGTCAACACGGGCGTCCTGGCCAGCGACAAGAACCTGGGCATAGGCCAATTCGCTCTCGATTTCGCGGGCGTCTCATTTCGCCTGAAGGGTTGGACCTTCGCCCTGACAGCCGCCCTCAGCGAAATATACGACCGCCCCCAGGTCTTTGTGGAAAGCACCTACGCAGGCGCCCCCTATTCCTCGCTCCTTTTTGACCAGTCGGGTTTCCTGCGGACGGTCAACCTGGCCGTGGCCCGCCGGATCGGCCGCCGCTTCCAGGTTGGCGTCGGGTTCAATTTCGCCCAAGGTGATCTCGAAAGAACGGTCGAGGACGATTATATCCAGGACGGCATCACCATCAGCCATCGGACGAGCCAGAGCCTCTCCGGCTTTTACCTCAACGCCGGCCTCCTGGCGCATGTGACGGACCGCCTGGACCTGGCGGTCGTGTTCAGGACGGCCTACGATAAGAAATCGGAGAGCGGGAGCAATTTCCGCTACCAGGCGCCTGCCGCCGGGACGGACATCCTCATCCAAGCCGCCTCCGAAGACATCTACCGCCAGCCCTGGGCGGCCGGCCTGGGCGCCCGATATGAGCTCACTCCCAGGTTCCGGCTCCTCGGCGACTTTTTTTATTTCCACTGGTCGGACTACAGCGTAAGCTACTTTGGAGAAAGCATGAGTCGGGATTTCGGGCCGGCCTTCAAGGCCGCCGTCGGCGGGGAATACGCCGCCCCCGTCCGCCTCTTCAAAAAAGAGGCCTCGGTCCCTCTTCGATTCGGGCTCGTCTATGACCAGCAGCCGATGCGCGACCCTCAGTCGGCCTATACCCTTTTGTCTGCCGGAACGGGGCTCCACTTCCGGACGGTCCGGCTCGATGTCGGGGGCCAGTTCGGCAGCGAGTCCGGCTCGGGCCGCGGCCTGGACGTGATGCGGATCAGTCTTTCCCTGGGCTTCGGGCTATGAAAGGATAGACCGATGAACGCGCTTCCGAAGCAAGCGAAAGTTAGCGCCCTGTCCCTGGCTTCGCTCGGCATCTTTTGCGTCTTTCTCCTCTCTTCCCCGGCCGCGCCTCCGGAAAAAAACGAGATCGTCAGCGTCGAGCGAACGCCCCGCCTCGCGGCCAGGCTCCAGCCCCTGGGCCTCGACCTTCTCTTCGAATGGGAAGGCCGCGTCTTTATCCTCGTCACATCCGACGAAATCCGCAAACTGGACCGGAACGGGATCCCCTATCTCAACGAATCCCATAAATTCCCCGCCCTGCGTCCCGGTGCGTCCCTTATCCAGGGCGGCATCAACGGCGAATATCATTCGTACGCCGAACTCGAGGCCAGTCTCGAAGCCCTGGAGCGGTCCCACCCCGAGATAGCACAGCTCTCCACTATCGGCCTGACCCTCGAGAACAGGAAAATCTTCGCCCTCAAGATAAGCGACAACGTCGCCCGCGACGAGGAGGAAGCCGAAGTCCTCTTCCTCGGCTGCCACCATGCCCGCGAGTGGATCTCGGTCGATGTGCCGTTTCTGCTGGCTCAGTACCTCCTCGAAAATTACGCCAGCGATCCGCAGGTCCGGAGAGCGGTTGACCAGAGCGAGATCTGGCTAGTCCCCCTCGTCAATCCCGACGGCCTGGAGTACTCGATCCATTCCTACCGCTACTGGAGAAAGAACCGGCGGCTCAACGCCGACGGGAGTTTCGGGGTGGATCTCAACCGGAACTACGGCTACGGCTGGGGCTACGACAACTCCGGCTCGAGCCCGGAGCCGGGTTCGGAGGTCTACCGCGGCCCCTCCCCCTTCTCCGAGCCCGAGACCCGGGCCGTGCGGGACCTGTTCGATCAAAGGCAATTTCGGGCCCTTGTCAGCTACCACAGCTTTTCCCAGGTCATCCTCTATCCCTGGGGGTTCATCACGACCCCCACTGACCAGGACGCCCTGCACATGTCCCTGGCCTCCGCGATGTCGACTCTGATGGAGACCGTCAACGGACGGTTCTACGGGTTTGGGGCATCGTCTGCATCGCTCTACCTGACAAACGGCGACACGACCGACTGGGCATTCGGTGTGGCGGGGATCCCGGCCTACACGATCGAGCTCCCTCCGATCGATGAGCTCGGGGGCGGATTCTTCAACGCCGAGAAGGACATCGAGCCCATCTTCAGGGAAAACCTGCCCGCCGCCCTCTACCTCATTGAATGGGCGATCTCGAGCGTCGGGTCCTCGCCGGCCGGCGCCCGGGAAGCGAGGGAAGGCCGCTTCCCCAAAAAAACATTGACAAAAGCCCGGATTCCGGATTAACTACATGGGCATCGCCTGACACTCCGGAGGGTTTTTTTGCACATCATCGCTTTCCAGGCCATGCCTTCTCTTCGGAAGGACGGCATTCCCTACTGGATCTTCTGGTTCATATTCCTGATCATCCTGCTCCTTTTTCTCTTCATATTCCTCCGCGACCGCAGCCTCCGCCTCCGCCTGATCGCGTTTTTTGCCGGCGCCCGGAGGAGGTCGGTGCTCATTCAGCTGAGGTTCAAGCTCAAACGGGAGAAGCAGAAAAGGGAGAGCGTTCTCAAGAAACTGGGCGAAAGAGCCTGGGACCTGGAGATGCCCGTCGAAGGCGCCGAGTCCACCCTGGCCGCTCTCGAGCAGACGGTCGGTAAGCGGGACAGCGCCCAGATGGAAGGGAAGACCGTTTTCACCGAGATAGAGAAGCTCCACAAAAGGCTGGGGGAACTGAACGCGCAGAGCGATCAGAAAATACGGGAAAGCAGGGCCCAAAAAAAACCCTTCGACGAGCTCCTCAAAAAGAAGAGAGATGAACTCCGGAACTTCAAGAAGATCCCGTCCGGAGAGGGCGTCGAGCTGCAGGTGGGCGAGGTCCGGCGTGAGATCGAGGACGCCGTCAGGCAGATCAAGGAGATCGAAGGCCGGATAAGAGAGATGGAGGCGGAAAAAAAGGGTCAGCAGCAGGAGCTCGCCCAAGAGATCAATTTCTGGGAGAAGAAAAAAGATAAGCTCCAACAGCACATCAAGGAGATCGATACGGAACGGGAAGACCTCTATCTCTCGCTCGGCCTCCTCCTGGAGGAAAAAAGGATCGAAAGCCAGGACCTATACGGACTCTACGCCGATTTCGACCTGGTCAACGGCCGGATCGCGACGCTTCACCGCCGCATCCTGACCCTCGGCGGCGGCTGAGCTTTTCTCCCCTTTACCGTCCACACCCCGGACGCTACAATAGGAACGTGCCCAAGCCGAAGATCCTCGTCCACATCTGCTGCGCGCCCGATGCGGCCTATGTCATCGGCCTTCTCCGTGACGGCCATGAGGTGACCGGGTTTTTCTCGAACTCGAATATCCAGCCCGCCGGGGAATACAGCCTGAGGCTCGAGGAGGCGCGCAGGGTCGCCGGCCTCCTGGGTGTTCGCCTCATCGAAGACGAATACGACCCCTCGCTTTGGACGAAAGTCACCCTGAAGTTCAAGGACGAGCCGGAAAAAGGCAGGCGCTGTGACGTCTGCTACGCCTTCCGTCTGGCGCGGACGGCCCGGGCGGCCTCCCGCCTCGGTTTCGACCGGTTCACGACGATCATGAGCCTGAGCCCCTGGAAAAAGGCGGCCGCCCTCAACCGGATCGGCCGGATGCTCGGCCGCCGGCACGGAGTGGAATTCATGGAGTCGGATTTCAAGAAAAAGGACGGCTTCCGGAAGAGCGTCGCCCTGAGCAAGGAGCTCAACCTCTACCGCCAGGACTACTGCGGCTGCCTCTACAGCCGGAGAAGCGGCAAGGAAACGCCGGATGGAAAAAAATAGAAGGGCTGTCCGGATCACGGCGGGCGGCGTCGTCCAGGGAGTCGGGTTCAGGCCGTTCATCTACCGGCTGGCGCATAGGTTCGGTTACAAAGGCTGGGTCAAGAACATCGGCTCCGGTGTCATGATCCACCTCGAAGCGGCGAAGAAAACGGACTTCAGGCCCTTTTTCAAGGCCCTGGAGACTGACAAGCCTCCCCTTGTGCGGGTCGAGAGCCTTGATATCCGGCCGGCCGCACATCAGGGCCTTTCCGGGTTTAAAATAAAGAAGTCGGAGGAGGGAGAGAGTTTCGTCTTCATCTCGCCGGATATCGCCACCTGCCGGGCCTGCCGGGCCGAGATCGGGGACCCGGCCGAGCGCCGGTACCGCTATCCTTTCACCAACTGCACCGACTGCGGGCCCCGGTACACGATCGTGCGGTCGCTTCCCTACGACCGTCCCAAGACCACGATGGCGGGGTTCGAGATGTGCCGGGACTGCCTTCGGGAATACGAGGATCCCGCGGACCGGCGTTACCACGCCCAGCCCATCGCCTGCCCCGTGTGCGGGCCGAGCGTGACACTCAAGGACGCCCGGACCGGCAAGCGCCTGCCCGGCGGTATCGAGGCGGCTGCGGAGCTCATCGGGAAAGGAAAGATCCTGGCGGTCAAAGGGCTCGGCGGGTTCCATCTCGTCTGCGACCCCCGGCGCGTGGGCGCGGTCCGGAGGCTCCGGGTCATAAAAGAAAGACAGAGAAAGCCGCTCGCCCTAATGGCAAGGGACATCGGGGCGATCGAGCGGTTCGCCTTTGCCGGTCCCGCGGAACGCCGGCTGCTCTTATCGGCCGGCCGCCCGATCGTCCTCCTCCGGAAAAAAGTGGATATCCCCGGGGTGGCTCCCCACCTCGACGAGATCGGGTTCATGCTGCCCTACACTCCCCTTCACCATCTCCTGCTCAAAAAACTTGACCTTATCGTGGCCACGAGCTCGAACCCCAAGGACGCCCCGATCTCCAAGGACGAAAACGAGGGGATCGCCGGGCTCTGTGACTACATCCTCACCCACGACCGGCCGATCCAGACGCGGGCCGATGACTCCGTCGTCAAGCTGGCGGGCGAGGGGCCGCTTTTCCTGAGGCGCGCCCGCGGCTATGTCCCCTATCCCCAGCGCGTCCCCGCACATCTCCATATTCCCGGGCACGTCCTCGCCCTGGGCGGTGAGCTCAAAGACACGATCTCCGTGTACAAGAAAGGCTACGTCATAACCAGCCAGTTCCTGGGCGACCTGGATGAATACCGGAACTTCCGCTATTTCGAGGAGACGATCGCCCATCTCGAAAAACTGTTCGACATCCGACCGAGTGCGGTGGTCTCCGACCTCCATCCCCACTTCCGCACGACCCGGTACGCCGAGCGGCTCGGTCTCCCCCACTTCCAGGTCCAGCATCACTACGCCCACGTGCTGGCGGTCATGCTCGAACACCAGATCCCCGAAGGCCGGAAAGTCCTCGGGGTGTCATTCGACGGCTACGGCTATGGGCAGGACGGAGGCGCCTGGGGCGGCGAATTCCTTCTTTCCGATTATTCGTCATTCACCCGGGTCGCCCATTTCAAGCCCGTTCCTCTTCCGGGAGGCGACCGGGCCGCCCGCGAGCCCTGGCGGATGGCCCTCAGCTATCTGCGGGAGGCTTATGGAGAAGACGTCCCCACGCTGCCCAGTTTGAAAAAGGTGAGCCGGAAAAACCGCGACCTGGTCCTGAAGATGATGACTTCCGGGATGAGGAGTCCGCTGACCTCGAGCTGCGGCCGGCTGTTCGACGCCGTCTCCTATCTTACCGGGCTGGCCCCGGTCGAAGTCGAGTTCGAGGCCGAAGCGCCGCTGCGGCTGGAGGCGGTGTCCCGTCCTAAGGCCAGGTTTCACTATCCGTACGAATTCCTGACCGGCGGCAAGCCCTGGCAGCTTTCTTTTGCCGCAACGATCAGGGAGATAGTCCGCGACGTTTCCCGGAAAATCCCGCCGGAAAAGATCGGCGCCGCCTTCCACCTCACGCTGGCCGAAGCCATCGCTTCCGTTGCCGGCCGGGTTCGCGAGCTCCACGGTGTCCACACGGTCGCCCTGGCGGGAGGAGTTTTCCTGAATAAGACGCTGCTGTCGCTGACGACGCAGATCCTGCAGAAGAAAGGATTCCAGGTGCTTCGCCCCCTGCAGTATTCCCCGAACGATGAATCGGTCTCTGTCGGCCAGATCGCCTATGCGCTGGCCCGGCTAAGGGGCGGGAATTAGTCTTCTTTTTGGCTTTCCTTGTCCTTCTCTCCGGCGCGATCGAAGGTCACGCGGAAGCCTCCTATAATCCCCGAAATGCCGTTGAATAGAAAGGCTTGAAGGGCGCCGATGCCGCCGAGGAGAATGAAACCCAAAAAGCCGCCGAACGCGGCAAAAATGATCCCTCCCATGAGCGTCCCCTGGAGCATGGCCAGGGAATCGGGCAAGGCCTTGGCTATGCCGGACAGGAAGTCGGAGGCTCCGGCAAAAGCCCCGGCCAGGATCCCCAGGATAAGACCGGTCCCGCCGCTGAAAAAGAAAAATGAGGAAGGATTTAGCCGGCGGAGGAGGAAATCCTGTGGCGTGGTCCCGGAGAGGACCTCTTCTTCGTGCGGGGATACCTTGGCCTCCGGACTGCAGGACGGGCATTTCTGATACGGACCTTGGAGAGCCGTCCCGCAGCGGGGGCAGGCTGTTTCCTTTTCCTTCAGCGGCTCGCCGCAGCGCGCGCAGACATCGGCGTCGCCGTCGTTTGCCAGCCCGCAGCTGAAGCATTTCACCTTTTCGGAAAACTCGGCCGGCGGGTCGGACGGGACCCAATCCCGGCCGTCGAAAAAGTACCATTTTCCGCTCTGGGCGCCGATCATCCAGAAACGCCCCTGGCTGTCCCGGAGCCGCAGTTTCTTGAGCCGATCGATGAATTCCCGGCGGGAGATCTCTTTATCCCGGAATTGCCGGCGCAAGGTCTGGAAGGCCGCCTCGACTTCCCTGAACTGACTGCTCATAACTCCCTCGCGGAACCGATCAGCGGCGACCGGAATGATAATTTTAAATCATTTAATATCAATAACATATGAATTTATTTTCCGGCCCCTGAGGAAGTCTGACGAGATCTTGTGCAAAATGCCATATCCTCAATGATTCTCCAAGCTTGCGTTGAGCTCGCAGGGTGTTTTTCCACAGCTTTTCCACAGTTTTTGTGGATAACTCCGGGAGCCTTCGACGCGCCGGATATCCATCCCTCATAGCCCCCATTGGTGGAGGAGCTCCAGCAGACTGTAGCCCTTGATCGGAGCCGGGATGAAGGAGAGGACAAAGACCACCAGCATGACGGCGCCGATATACCGGCGCGCCGGGGAAAGCCTCTCCCGGTCGTTGATTATGCGGGGATGCTTGAGACCTAAAATCAAGATCACCAGTGCCCAGACGATCCAGCCGACCCAGAAAAAAATCCCCATCACAAAGAAAGCGCCGAGGAGCGGTCGGGTCAGGCCTTTGGACTTCTCCCCCAGGAGCGCGAACGAAACATGGCCGCCGTCGAGCTGGCCGAGGGGGAAAAGGTTGAAGGCCGTGACCAGGACGCCCACCCAGCCGGCAAAAGCGACCGGATGGAGAAAGAGATCGCTCTGGGAGGATACACCCCGGAACATAAACCCGGCGATGAGCTTCATCAGTAAAGGCTCTCCGAAAACCATGGCGTCCTCCCGGGGGATCGCCGGGACGACCTTGGAGAGGGACAGGCCGTAGATGAGCGCGGGTAGGGCAAGCAGGAAACCGGCGAGCGGACCGGCGACGCCGATATCAAAGAGCTGGTTGCGCCGAGTGATCGGCGACTTGATTTTGATGAAGGCGCCCAGCGTGCCGATGAGCGTCGGGGCCGGGATGAAGAAGGGCAAGGTCGCCTCGATCCCGTAATGCCGGCAGGTGAGATAATGGCCCATCTCGTGTCCGAGGAGGATCAGGATGAGGACGGCCGCATAGACGAGGCTGAGGCCGACGATCCGGGGGCTGGTGAAGGCGTCCAAGCCGGGGGCGAATTGGGCGTCCTGCAGGATCTGGTCGGAATAGACATAGCTGACGCTCCAGGTCAGCCCGACAAAGAAGGCCGAAAAACAGGTGACGACGAAGAGAAGGATATTCAGCCAGGGCCGCGAAGGAATGCTCAGCTTCCTCCCTTCAGCTTGTGGAATTTGGCCATCAATTCTTCGCGGGTCTCTTTATGGTCGGGGTCCGGGATGCAGGAGTCGACCGGGCAGACGGCGGCGCACTGGGAGGCATCAAAGTGTCCGACGCATTCCGTGCATTTCGCCGGGTCGATGTTGTAGATCTCGTCGCCGGCGGTGATCGCCTGATTTGGGCATTCGGGTTCGCAGGCTCCGCAGTTGATGCATTCTTCGGTGATCTTGAAAGCCATGCTGTTCCTCCTGGGTTAAGTCGGAAAATTAATTATATCGTTTTTTTTCTAATTTACAATGCTGGTGCGGGAGCGGGCTCGATCTTCCGCACCCTCGCCGCGGCGTCATAGCCGTAGTAGGACTGGGGGAAGTCCTCCTGGATCTTTTTATAGAGGGCCAGGGCCTCGGGCCTGCTGCCCTTGGCTTCGAGAGCCGCCGCCTTGTAGAAGAGAACTGCGTCGAGGCAGTAATCCTTGGGCTTGGCCTCCTCGATCTTGGTATAGATGGCGATGGCCTGGTCGTAATCCTTCTTCAAGACGTTTATCTGGGCGAGAAGATCCTGGGCCTGGTAATAGATGAAATCCTTGGGCGACGTCTTGATCCTGGCCAAGGAGTCGGTGGCCTTTTGCAGGTCGCCTTTCTCCACCCAGTAGGTCGCCGTCAGGACATAGCCGAGCCGGGAGTATTTGCCGCCGCCGGCGATCTTCTCCAGCGCCGCCAGGTTCTCGGGCTTGGCGCCCGAGGTGGACCGGAGCTCGAGGAGCTGACTGAGGATCCGGCTTTCCTTCCTGATCTGCTGGGCCCGGATGAACCTCACGCCGGCGTAGAGAAGGACGATAAAGGCGACGACGGCGACGCCGATGAGGATCTCTTTAACCCGCGTCTCGAGAAAATGCATAATCTTGGTGACCGTACTGACAAATTCGTCTCCCTTGAGTTGCTTCTTGACGACTTTTTTCATCGCTCGCTCCTCGCCGCGGCTGGATAGGCCTCTCTTTTTACCACAAACCCTCTAAAAAGCCAATG